>NZ_QTKX01000003.1:356616-713233 GCF_018424685.1 Mesobacillus boroniphilus | reverse complement strand
GCAAGCTAATGAAGATCCGCTCGACTTGCATGTATTAGGCACGCCGCCAGCGTTCGTCCTGAGCCAGGATCAAACTCTCCAAGAAAGAGTTATGAGTTAGCTCATAAAGTTAAAACGTTGGCTCATGATCTTCTATAATAGAAGCCATGATAATTTATTGTTTGTTGACGCTTGTTTGTTTAGTTTTCAAAGAGCAAGTTAGTTAGCGCGTCGCCCGGAAGCGACTTTACTAATATAACATCCGGCGTTTTTTCTGTCAACATTTTTTAAAAAAGAAATGTTATTGAGCGAAAAACACTTTTTAGTTTTCAACCGTCTGCCGCGAAAATGTTTTTGCTGTGTTCCGCAGCGACGGTTATTAATATACCAAGTATTTTTTAAATGGTCAATAGGTTTCTTTGTTTTTTTAGGATAATTTTTCTGCCGCTTTATAATATCTGTGAAAAATACCTTGTCCTTTTGTTTCAACATTGACTACATCGAGGATTTTCTTTTCTATCAAATATTCCACAAGAATACCGAGGTCTACAGAGTAGGGCTCCAGTTCAGGATGTGTCATCAATTCATTAAATGTCCAGTTCTCTTTACTCTCCATCACCTCAAGCAAATGCTGGCTGCCTACCTTCGTTCTTTTATGGATCAAGAATTCACTGGCCAGGAATAAAAGCTCCAATCGCTTTTCAATAGACTCTTCACTGCAAATCAATTCTTCATATAGCTTATAGATTTCCGGTTCAATCTGTTTGACCTGATGCCACACAGTTACCTCTGGATGGAACCCATTTTCGATTACTGCTAACCTGGCCAAGTGATGAAGCGAATGGACAACGTGATTATAGGCATCCAAATAATTAAAGTTATCAAAGAGTACTTTCCCATCAGAATACCTTCTGATCAACTTGGCAAACTCGATCCCCATTTTAATCTTCCGGCCGAAGAAAGGAAACTCCCTGAGTTCATGCTTTAGGTTGGCAATCCGTTCATTCCGGTCAAAAACAATCTTTCCATTGTACAGCCAATCAAATATTTTTTTGTTATTGCCTATTAGCAGCCAATCATTGATTTGCTTTTCAGTTACGATATGCATCGCTGCTTTTTTATCTCCATAAGAGTAATGCTTTACAAAGACTGGATCATTATTTTCTTTTACTATAATAAGTAGGATGACGTCAAAAGTATCTGTGGCAGCGATTGCTTTTTGCCTCTTCTCGATCACCACTACTCCTACTGTATTAGGATGGCTTGCGCGTTCTTGATAAATCGAACGAAGGATATCCTCCATAAATAAACTCCTCCATTTGTTTGTTAGCATATATGTTCGACAATTATATAAAATCTCCTGCATTTCTTCTAGACAATTTTCGACATCGACTTAGACTTTTTTATGATTATCTTACCGCAAATGGTATGATATAGTTAGATTTTAGGGAGGGAAATTCCAATGGCTAAATATTCTAGTAAAATAAATAAAATCCGCACCTTTGCGTTGAGCTTGATTTTCATTGGCTTCATCGTTATGTACGCAGGTATTTTCTTTCGGAACTCCCCATTGGTCATGACGATTTTCATGATCCTGGGATTGCTTTTCATTATTGCAAGCACGGGTGTTTATTTTTGGATTGGAATGTTATCGACAAAAACAGTTCAGGTCGTCTGTCCTAACTGCGGTAAACAGACCAAAATGCTCGGCCGGGTGGATATTTGCATGTATTGCAACGAACCGTTAACTCTTGACGCATCTCTTGAAGGCAAGGAGTTTGACGAACAATACAACCGTAAAGAACAAAAATAGAACTCGGCTGAAGCCGAGTTCTTTTTATTAGCAACTTTGTTGAACCAGAACATGTGGGAAAAATAATTTCAAAAAAAGAAAACTGATAGCTTTTGCCATCAGCAGTTAGTTTTAATGAACTTCCTTCGCAGAGCATTCCGGACAAGTGCCGTATATCTCCATTCTATGGTTACCGACTTTAAAACCCGTTACATGGGAAGCCAAGTGTTCAACTTCATCAAGGCCTGGGTAATGGAAATCAACGATCTTCCCGCATTTGTCACAAATAACGTGGTAATGGTGGGAAGTCACAAAATCAAAACGACTTGAAGCATCTCCATATGTCAGTTCCTTTACCAATCCAACCTCACGGAATACTCTCAAATTGTTATAAACTGTCGCTACGCTCATATTAGGGAATTTCCCTTCAAGCGCTTTATATATCTCATCAGCTGTTGGGTGCGACATTGAGTTTATTAAAAATTCGAGTATCGCATGACGTTGCGGAGTAATACGGACTCCTGTATCCTTCAAGGTATCCAGGGCTTCTTTTAACTGACTCTGTACCACCGCCATGCACCTCACTTTACTTTAGATTATAATTCTTACTTTATAATATTTATAAATAGTGTACTAATTACACTCCACTTTTGTCAATAATGCCACATCACAAACGTTTACAATTGCTGTATTTGTATTAATCCTGATGCAAAGTAAGTTCCTTAGCCCCTAGATGCATGTTCACATATCTCGCTGCGACAAACAGGAAGTCTGAAAGTCGATTCAAATATGTAAGGACAAGCGGGTTAACCTCCTCGCCCAGTTCAACAGCTTGGCGTTCGGCCCTTCTCGCAACAGTCCTTGCTACATGCAGCGCTGCGCCGGTCTGATGCCCTCCAGGCAGAACGAAGTTGGTCAATTGCGGAAGTGCCGCATCCCAGGCATCGATCTTCTCCTCTAATTCTTCGATATCCTTTTCCTCAAGAGTCCACTTCACATTTTTTCCAGATGGTGTAGCCAGTTCTGCGCCGACATGGAACAATGCTGTCTGGATTTTATGGAGCATTTCCTGCATATCTTCCTTGCCGCTGAAATACTCTCCATTCAAATAACTTAGAGCCAACCCAATCATTGAATTCGTTTCATCACATGTACCATAAGCTTCCACACGTTTATCATTCTTAGCTACCCTTGTTCCATATACAAGCGACGTTGTTCCTTTATCACCAGTCTTCGTGTAAATCTTCATCTCCTAATACC
Organism: Mesobacillus boroniphilus; assembly: GCF_018424685.1. Lineage (NCBI taxonomy): Bacteria > Bacillati > Bacillota > Bacilli > Caryophanales > Bacillaceae > Mesobacillus > Mesobacillus boroniphilus. The sequence continues at coordinate 710,202 of NZ_QTKX01000003.1, read as the reverse complement.
CCCTGTCCATGTCAATTACATTGAGATAATCCGAACCGTTTTTAATATATTTATGCAGGTTATGTTTGAAAATTTCAAAAGATCTTGGCAGATAGTTTTTCGTAAGGCTTGAAATATGCGGCGTTACTGTTACATTCTCCATCGTCCATAATGGATGGCTTTCTTTCAGCGGTTCTTCATAAAATACATCCAAGTAAGCGTGTGCTATCTTTTTTTCCTGAAGTGCAGTTACTAAAACCTCATCCTTAACCAAATCTCCGCGACCAATGTTGATAAACACCGTTGAATTCTTCATCATTTCAAAATCGCTTGCATCTAGGAAATGCTTTGTTTCCTTCGTGCTTGGCAATACCGAGACAATGAAATCTGCTTGAGGTAAGGCAGCTCGATAGTTTTCCATCGGGAATATTTCGTCAGCCCATTCAGCTTCACGGCCACTCCGATTCACACCAATTATTTTCATATTAAAGGCTTTCGCCAGTCTAGCCACTTCTCCGCCAATAGCTCCTATACCTAGAATGAGCAATGTCTTGCCGTATAATTCTCCCATCGGCAATTTACGCTCCCATGTCCTAGTTTGTTCATTCGCCCAAAGGGATCTCATTTGCTTAACATGCTGCAGCATCATGCCGATTGTAAATTCAGCCATCGGGATTTTATGGATGCCCCTGACATTGGTAACGAGAATCCCGCGCTTCTTGCAGGCCGTGAATGGCATTCTATCCAGTCCAGCTGACATGACCATGATCCATTTTAATTTGTCTGCCTTGTATATAAGTTCTTCAGTTAAATCCTCGCCATATGTAAGGAAAATTTCCGCATCCAAAAATAATTCTTCCTTTATCCCTTTATGGAATTCAAAGCTGACTTGTGGAAATTCCTTTTTCACATCCTCCTGCAAAGCCTCTGCAGGCAGTATAGAAGAATAAATTTTCATATAGACCAAACCCTTCGTTCTATTGTCATATTAATAATTGTATTAATTTTCACTTTATTAAACAACTTGCAAGCCTTTAGATACCATAAAAAAAGGCGGGCTGTTGTAGCCCGCTAAATCGTTTGAGGAGGTATGCCCTAATACAATGATATTCAGTTATAGCTAAAATGAATGGACAGTAGCCTGTATTGATAAAAATAGGCGCTAATTTTAGCCTTTCACACCATAAAACTCTGCAATGGCCTCTCGGTAGGTGTCCAGCGATTGTTCAGACTTGAAGTTTGATAACATTCCCTGGACCACCGGAATCCGGGGTGATTCCCTTTCCACTTCACTTTCAAGCACTTCCAGCGAGATGTTCAAGTCTTCGTTATTTTCAAGATTGGAAATCTCATGCTTCATTTTTTGGATTATCGATTTAATATCCTTGTCATCACCAGCCAGGAAGAAGGCCTTTGTTTTATTTATAAGTTCCTTGACTTTTTCTTCTGTGGCTACCGGACTCTCTCCCTCCAAGCCAGTAACTAGTGAATCGACCCTTCTCAAAATATATTCCACTAATTCATCGATTTTGAAGCCCTCCGGATTGAAAAGCAGTAGCTTCATATATGAGTTAAAGAATCCTTCTAGCATGAGAGCCAAGTCCCAAAGATGCGGCTCAGCTTTCTTTCCATATATAGCACGCAGACTGTTTTGATAATACATTTGCGCTTCATAATACTTGCGGATCATTAATTCCTTAACCTCTTCATTCAAAGGGATAGCCTGTTCCCTTGATTGCATGATGATAAACTCTTTATGATCAAGCATCGTATTAAATAACGCAGTCAGCTGTAATGCAAATTTTTCTCTAGGAGACAGATTTTCATGTTCATATGCTTCAAGCTTCTTTTCGATATAATCAAAGTAATATTCCAGGATTGCGATCAACAAAGTATCCTTGGATTTAAAGTATAAATAGAATGCACCCTTGGAGATTCCGCTTTCTGAAACAATTTCCTGGATCGAGGTGGACGCAAACCCTTTGGTCGCATAAAGCTTAATTGCTGCTTCGATGATTGCTTTTTCCTTTTCCTTCACCCTTAAGCCTCCCCCATTTTTCATTATAAGAATGACTGACTGGTCATAGATTTATTATCATACCCTATTATAGCTTATTACTACTGCCAAATCAGCAAAAAGACAGCCTCTCCTGGCTGTCCTTAGATTAAAGATTTTCTTTAATATATTCGAGGGCCTCTTCAACGTGGCCTTTCACTTTTACTTTTCGCCATTCCTTAACGAGATTGCCCTTCTTATCTATGATGAAGGTTGAACGTTCAATTCCCATGTATTCCTTGCCAAAGTTCTTTTTCAGCTTCCACACATTGTAATCCTCGGCAGTTTTATGGTCTTCATCAGCTAAAAGCAGGAATGGCAAACCGTGCTTTTCGATGAATTTTTCATGGCGATTGATTGGGTCTGGACTGACTCCAAGGACAACGGCGTTCACTCCTTCAAAACTCTCATGGTGATCCCTAAAATCACACGCTTCCGTTGTGCAGCCAGGTGTCATATCCTTCGGGTAAAAATAGAGCACTACATTCTTCCCTGCAAAATCAGAAAGCTTAACCGTTTCTCCATTGCTGGCCGGCAGCTCAAATTCCGGCGCTTTTTCTCCAATTACTAATGCCATTATGTATCCCTCCAAAATTAGTTCTATAATTCTTAGCCTAACTAATTTAAGCTTGGAATACAAATTAGAAAGAAAGAGAACATCAGCTTAAGACCTTTTCTGGTCAAACACGGCCCTTGTCACAAATGCAGCTGGAATCGTATAGCCGATGAGTGCTTCCAAAACAGCAATTGCCCTCCCCACACCGATCGGTGCAATATCACCGTAACCAACCGAAAAAAGTGTAATTGCACTAAAGTACATGCTTGTGGACATCCTTTCATAGGAGGAAACGCTAGGGCGCATGCTCACATCGGAAAGCACCCAAATACCTCTCAAATCCAGCAAATAATAAAGCAGCCCAAATCCAGCCATGACTGTCGCGTAAATTAGCGCAAGCGTAACAAAATTTTCAAAAGAGACTTGTTTACCTTTTATCTTATGAGGGATGAACAGTGTCCGCAAACTAAAAAAAATTGCTACAATTATTAAAACGATTGATATATAAAACTGCATGTTTCCAGCCTCATTTCTTGCATCTCTTCTCCCTTCAACTATACGCTCTTGAAATTAGGAGTATGCAAGCAAGTCCGATTCGCATGATGCAATCAACAGTAATTTGCTGGATGCAGATCAGCCCACTCCTGCTTCTGACTACTTTCCTCTTCCTGCCTCAAAACCTATCCGAACCTAAACAGTAAAACCGCGACAATATATTCGTCGCGGTTTACACTGATTCATATTCAGTTCCCGGCTCCCCGGTACCTTTTCACACCTTCATTCCAAATAAACACGGAAAGGCTAAAAAAGACGAGTCCAATCACAGGTGTCAAAAACGAGTAACCGTACCACTCATCGCGCCCCAGGAAGTAGGCGGCAGGATAGACTCCGACAAAAGCGAATGGAAGAATCCACGTTAAAACAAACCGAATGACATTGTTATAAATATCAACCGGATAGCGTCCATAGTTGCCGATATTGTACATCATCGGCATGATCGAGGTCCGAGCATCCGCCCAGAAGCTAATGCAGGCAATCATCACAAATATGCCAGCGTATACCAGGACACCTCCAAGAACGAACACAACGAACAACAGTGGGTCCGTCCAGCTCACCTCAAGACCGAGACGGCTTCCAGCATAAAACATGACGGCCAGCCCGGTCACTGCGCCAAACAACGACTCCAGCTCCATCCTTTCAAGAATGATCTGGAACAAGCTATGAATAGGCCTTGTCAGGATCCTGTCCAGCTCCCCTTTTACAATATACCGTTCATTGAAATCCCAGATATTGAAAAAGGATGAAAAGAGCGCGAACGGCACAAGGAAAAAGCCATATATAAAGATTATCTCATCACGGCTCCAGCCGTTAAGGAATTCGGTATGGTCAAAGACCACAAGGATAAAAATCAGGTTGACAGCCTGAAACAATAAATCCGAAAAGATCTCAACGATCAAATCTGCCCGGTATTCGAGCCTTGTCTTCATATACTGGGCGACATATTGAAAAAACATACTGATGTAAAACATTCGTCACCCTCCCTGTATAATCAACTGTTTTTTAGCAATTACCCAAAGAACCTGAATAGGGATCACCAATATCAAAACCCATACAGCCTGAAGCATAAGCCCTTCTACTGCCTGGCTCCCAGTGAAGCCATTTGTGAAAATCATGCTTGGAATATAGCTTATACCCTGGAACGGAAGGAATCGCATGAATTCCTGAGCCCAACCGGGGAAAAAGCTGATTGGCAGCAGCAAGCCTGAAAACAGGTCAATAAGGACGCGCTTGGCTCGAATCAGGCCTGTATTATTATATAGAAAGAAAGTGGTGATTCCCGTCAGCAGGTTCAATTGTGTATTGATGAAAAAGCTGAGTACAATTGAAATCGCGAAAAATCCCCAGGTCGCGGCATCCGCTGAAAACTCCATAGGGAATAACAAGGCGACAATGACCATGCCGGGCACCGAGAAAAAGAACAACCTGAAGATTCCTTCGCCCAGTCCCTGCATTGTTTTCATTCCGAGATAGCTGTAAGGCCTAATCAATTCAACGGCAACCTTGCCTTCCTTTATTTCCGTCGCCATTTCCCGGTCGATATTGTTAAAATAAAAAGCTCTTGCCATCCAGGCAACTGCCACATATGTTGTCATTTGCACGGCACTCAAGCCTTCGATTTCGCTTTTTCCGCCGTAAATCGCATTCCAGAGAAAGTAGTAAGCTCCGATATTGATGCTGTATATCAAAATTCCCGTGTAGTAATTTGTCCTGTACGCCAGCATCATCAAAAAACGGATGCGGATCATTTCAATGTATTTATCCATGGTGCGACATCCCTTTATCGTAGATATTGCGGATAATTTCTTCGGTGGATGGCTCATTGATTTTTACATCCCTGACCTTATAGGCGGCCACCGTACGGGCGATTACCTGCGATACTGTTTCCTCATCATCCCCTGTCACTGCGGTAAAAATCTGTTTCCTCTCATCCAGTTCCCATTTGATATCAAGGTCCTCCGTCAAGGCTTCAAGGCGGCTAAGATCGGCTTTCTCAAGGAATTCAAAGCTGATTTCCTTTCCTTCTCCCCACTTTTCCTTCAAACTTTTCAAAGCACCATCATAGATGATATTTCCTTCATCAAGCATGATTACCCGCTCACATAATGCCTCGATATCAGTTAGGTCATGAGTCGTAAGCAGGATTGTCGTGTTGTATTTTTCATTGATCTCCTTCAAAAACTCTCTGATTTTCAATTTGACAAGCACATCCAAACCAATTGTAGGCTCATCAAGGAAAAGAAGCGGCGGGTTATGGATCAAAGCGGCCGCAAGTTCACAGCGCATCCTCTGTCCAAGTGAAAGCTTCCTTACAGGCTTATCAAGCAAAGGCTCGAGATCAAGTGTTTTAATGACATGGTCCATATGCTCGTTATACTGGGCATCTGAAACTTTATATACCTTTTTCAGCAGGCGGAAAGACTCCTGCACGGCGATGTCCCACCAGAGCTGAGAACGCTGTCCGAACACGACACCAATCGTCTGGACAAACCTTTCCCTTTCCTTATGAGGATTCATCCCATTTACGATGACACTCCCTGAAGTCGGTGTCAGGATCCCGGTCAGCATTTTGATGGTCGTCGATTTCCCGGCTCCATTTTCACCGATGTAGCCGACCATCTCTCCCTGTTTGACAGTAAAATTGATATCGTTCACTGCTGGTACTATTTTATAATTGCGTGTAAAAAGGTCGCGAAAAGCACCCGATAAACCGGAACGGCTTGAATAAGCCTTGAATTCCTTCCGCAGCCCATTCACTTCAATGGCATTCATGATCATTTCCTCCTTTGGTCACTCAAACAGTTTAGCCAATCCTCACGGCTAAAACAAATGCTATGCCTATCAGCCTTTGATGTTCTAGGGTAGTTTTGCCACAAAAAGGAGGAATATTGAATGAACAAGGTAATACTGGTCCAAACAAAACTTTTTATCGCTGAAAATGAACGAAAAGTGAAACAATCTGTAAAAAACAGAAATAATGATAAAATAGAAAAGCAGTTACATAGTAGGAGGTTTTTTACGATGCAAAGAACAAATTCTGAGCGAATACATAGCGAAGCCCTTGATCATATCGTAGGCGGTGTCAATAGCCCATCCCGTTCGTACAAGGCGGTCGGCGGCGGTGCCCCGATCGTGATGGAGCGTGCCCAGGGCGCATACTTCTGGGATGTGGACGGCAATCAATATATCGATTATTTAGCGGCATATGGCCCGATCATTACAGGCCATGCACACCCACATATAACAGAAGCGATCAAAAGGGCCGCTGAGACAGGAGTCCTTTACGGAACTCCGACTCCACATGAGGTCAAATTCGCCAAAATGCTTAAGGAAGCAATGCCAGCACTTGATAAAGTGCGCTTTGTCAACTCAGGGACAGAAGCAGTAATGACGACGATTCGTGTGGCACGTGCCTACACGGGCCGGGATAAAATCATTAAATTCGCAGGCTGCTACCATGGCCACTCTGATCTCGTACTAGTTGCGGCTGGCTCTGGACCATCCACTCTTGGAACCCCTGACTCGGCAGGTGTCCCAAAAAGCATCGCCCAGGAAGTCATCACGGTTCCATTCAATGATATTGAACCTTTTAAGGAAGCTCTTGAAAAATGGGGCGACCAAATCGCTGCGGTACTCGTGGAGCCGATTGTCGGCAATTTTGGAATCGTCGAGCCTAAACCTGGCTTTTTAGAAGAAGTGAAGGAGCTTACCCATCAGGCTGGCTCGCTGATCATTTTCGATGAGGTCATCACGGCTTTCCGTTTCATGTATGGCGGAGCACAGGATATGCTGGGGATTTCTCCGGACTTGACGGCTATGGGCAAAATCATCGGGGGCGGCCTGCCGATCGGTGCTTACGGCGGACGTGCGGAAATCATGGAACAGGTTGCACCACTTGGGCCTGCTTATCAGGCTGGAACGATGGCTGGAAACCCGGCTTCCATTCTTTCAGGCATCGCTTGCCTCGAGGTCCTTAAACAGGATGGTGTCTATGAGTATCTTGACCAGCTCGGCGCGATGCTCGAGGAAGGTATTACTGCTTCAGCAAGCAAGTATGCTATCCCTATCACGATTAATCGCCTGAAAGGTGCCCTAACCATCTATTTTACAACTGAAAAAATTGAGAATTATGAGCAGGCAGAGAACACTAATGGCGAAATGTTCGCGCGCTTCTTCAATCTGATGCTGGAGCAAGGAATCAACCTCGCGCCTTCAAAATACGAAGCATGGTTCGTGACCATTGCTCACTCCAGGGAAGATATCGAAGCAACCCTGCATGCAGTTGATCAGGCATTTTATTCAATGGCTAATGAATAAATATACATCATTTTATACATAACAGGTGCCAACTCGGTGCCTGTTATTTTTATCACTCTAAATGAAACCGTTTACATTACAAGGTGTATATTATTGCCATCTTCCCTTCTGTAATAATCCTCCATCCAAATTAATGTATAATTAATTGATTTCTGAAAATTCTTATGATATGATTGCTATTAATATTTTAAAATTCGCCATTCAAGTGGCCGCTTAAAATCCCTGCTTTAAATTCCCGTCTAAGCGTTACACCCTCATGTACCAAGCAGCTATCAAACAACAGAATCATAGATTATTTTTTCAGGAGGTGAAACGGCTTAAAAGAACCCTTTATAAGCCGATTTTTATGAAAACACAATGGAATCCTTCCCAATTTAAAGACTTTTCAAGATTTGAACACGATGCATGCGGGATTGTTGCCAGCATTGAGAAGAAGAAAATCCCTACACGAGAGAATATTTTCCACTGTATCGACGGCCTGGTCACGATGAACCACCGCGCTGGTTTTATCAATGGCGAGGGTGACGGCGTTGGTGTGCATATTGACATTCCACGTGCGCTCTGGAAGGAAAAGCTTACTGAAGCGGGCGCAGATGTAAATGCGGTCGACAAAGAAAACTTTGTGGTCGGACATGTTTTTATCACAAGGACTGAACAGGCAAAAACGATTCAGGATGAGCTAGAAGCAAAGCTTGCAGAGCAGGAATTGAAGCTGATTTTTTCATCAGTCGATGTCACTGATTCTGGGGCGCTCGGCCCGATTGCGATTCAGGAAAACCCTGTATTCTGGCAGTTCGCATGCCTTGCAAACGAAACAGGACAGGAACTTTCCAGCAAATTGTTTAATATGATCGTAGATTTGGAGGAAAACGATCAGGTTCATGTGGCCTCCCTGAGCCAATACCACGCTGTTTATAAGGTAATGGGAGCAGGAGACATTCTTCCGAAATACTATTATGACCTGGCCAGCCCGGTTGTTGCTTCGACTATGACACTTGGGCACAACCGCTATTCAACTAATACTCTATCAAGCTTTTTCCGTGTCCAGCCGTTCAGCGTCCTTGGCCATAACGGTGAAATCAATACAATTGCCAGACTTCGCGACGAAGCGCGCATGGTCAATGTCCCGCTTGTAAAAGACGGAAGTGACTCACAGGATTTAAGCCGTACAATTGAGACGTTTATTTGTCGTGATGGTTATTCATTGTTCGAGGCGATGGACATGATGTTCCCCCCAATCATCAATGAAATCAAAGCTTATCCGGAACACTTACAAGATTTATATACTTATATACGCGAAGCATGGGGCCATTTTGCCCAGGGACCTGCTGGCATCATTTCTCGCTTTGCGGATGAAGCGGTATTCAGTGTAGACGCACTTGGCCTGCGCCCGCTTTGGATGGTAGACACAGAAAGTTCTTACCTATTTTCATCAGAACCGGGAATTATCCCGTCAACCGAGTACACAGGTGATCCGAAACCTCTCGCACCAGGCGAGAAGGTCGGCCTGAAGTGGAACGGCGACACAATTGAAGTGTTTGAAATGGAAGAACTCCAGGGTGAAGTTTACAAGCGTTTTTCAGAGCGCATTACTTTCCAGGAAGCCCGCCATCGCCTCGAGGGTCCACAGCTTGGCAAAACGGTCACAATGACATATCCGGATAAAATCCATAACGGACAATATAAAGCATTTGGCTGGGAGCGTGACCACGTCCAGCTTGTTGAGCAGATGGCTGAAAAAGGTGCGGAACCAATCCGCTCGCTTGGACACGATGCCCCACTTGCTGCGATGAATCCAGAGCGCAAGAATATCGCAGATTTCATCAAAGAAAGTGTTGCTGTCGTAACGAATCCTGCTATAGACCGAGATCGTGAAGCTGAACATTTCTCAACAAGGACTGTACTCGGAAAGCGCCCTTCCCTTTTCAGCAAGTCGGAAACTGGGAAAGTCGTTGAACTGCTTACACCTCTCCTTGTAGAAGGAAAAGCAGGCTACGAGGTTTCAAAGGAAACTGGTCAGCCAAGCATGGACCAGGTCATCCAATGCTACCAGGATGATAAACTCGCAGCATACCTGGAAACGGTTTTCCATAATAACGAAACTGTTAAAGAAGCCCTGGAAAGGCTTGCTGCTGAGGCAATTGCTGCTGTTAAGGATGGCAAAACTTTGCTTGTTCTTGACGACGCAATGGCTCACCAGGATAATGCACTGTGGCTTGATCCGCACCTTGTTGTTTCGGCGATCGATCAGGCTCTTGTAAAAGAAGGCTTGCGCCGCGACTGTTCACTCTTGCTGCGTTCGGCTTCATTAAGGTCGCTGCATGATATCATTGTTGCGCTTGGTTTGGGTGCAGACGCAGTCAGCCCTTACTATATGTTCATGACCGTGCTTGATGAGTCTGTCAAGCCACTCGTTAATCTTTACGATGCCTTGACGAAGGGCCTTGAAAAAGTCATTTCTACTATTGGTATCCATGAATTGCGTGGATATGGACGCTTATTCTCGGCGATTGGCCTGAACGATGAAGTAGCTGATTATTTAGTGATCGTGAACTTCTTTGGTTCCAATGAACTTGCATACAATTTCGAAGCAATGAAAGAAGATGCTTTGAAAAGAGCAGAAGATTTCCAAAACGAAAAAGAACGAATCGGCAAAACGTTCCATCTCTTCCCTCGTATCTGGAAGTCGATTGGCGAGGTTGCTTCTACAGGAGATTACAGCGTCTACCGCGAGAAAATTTCCGAACAGGAAGATAGCAACCCGACAACGATCCGTCATTTGACTGGATTGAAGAAGGCTGAGACAGGAGTTTCACCAGATCAAGTTGAAATTGGCGTAGGCGATCACAGTCTGCCGTTTGTCATCGCATCTATGTCTTTCGGATCACAGAACGAGATTGCGTTCCGCGCTTACGCTGAAGGCGCCGATCGCCTGAACATGGTCAGCATGAACGGCGAGGGCGGCGAAATAAAGGATATGCTTGGTAAGTACCCGCGCACGCGTGGCCAGCAGGTTGCGTCCGGACGTTTCGGAGTGAATGCTGAATTGCTGAACTCCTCCAACCTTCTGGAAATCAAAATTGGCCAGGGCGCGAAGCCTGGTGAAGGCGGACACCTTCCTGGTTCGAAGGTTACGGCTAAAATCGCGGAAGCTAGGAATGCGACAATTGGATCGGATTTGATTTCACCATCAAACAACCATGATATCTATTCAATCGAAGACCTTGCGCAAATGATCCACGAGCTGAAGACAGCCAATGACCAGGCACGTGTTGCAGTTAAGGTCCCTGTTGTTCCGAATATCGGTACGATTGCTGTTGGTATCGCAAAAGCAGGCGCGGACATCATCACTTTGAGCGGCTTCGACGGCGGTACTGGTGCTGCACGTATCCACGCCCTCCAGTATGTCGGCCTGCCAGCAGAAATCGGCATCAAGGCTGCTCATAACGCCCTGCTTGAAGCAGGATTGCGCGACAATGTCGAGCTATGGGCTGACGGCGGCGTCAAAAGCGCAATGGATGTTATCAAATATATGCTTCTTGGAGCAAACCGCGTTGGCTTTGGAACACTTTCCATGCTTGCAATCGGATGTACGACTTGCCGTGGCTGCCACCTTGACACATGCCATGTCGGTATCGCGACACAAATTGATTCAGAGGCACAAGCAAAGGAACATGGCCTGCGCCGTTTCGTACCGCGCCAATTTGACCTTGCTGTTCAGGGAATCATGAACCTTTTCACTGCATTCGGTAACGAGCTTAAAGCCCTCTCTGCATCTGCGGGCATCAAAAACCTGCAGGAAGCAGTAGGCCGCTCAGACCTGCTTGAACAAATCAAAGGAAAAGATCTGCTTGATTTGACTTATTTATTGAAGCCACTTGAAATTGGGCAAATCACTCATCAAAAAGAAGCAGCCACATCTCTTGCTTCTGCACAGCTTCAGGTTGCTGCAGGCGCTGAATATCTTGATGCTGTCGATGAGGAGCTTCATCAGTCACGTGAATTTCAGGCCGTTACTGCAGAGCAGCGAGTGCTGGCAAGCAGGGTTTCATGCCATAGGGTTCGCGGACGTCTAGATGGTTCCTACAGAAAGCTGCAGCCAGTCACACTCCGTTACAAAGGCTCCATCCTAGGTAATGGACTCGGTGCTTACAACACGGACGGCATCAACATTGAAATTGATGGCGGCGGCCAGGACGGGGTCGGCAAGACTTCATTCGGCGGTGCAATTTTAATCGCTAAATCGCCTGGCAAGGACGGTGGTTTCTACAACGGTTCTGTAGGTAAAGGATTTGGCTACGGGGCACAGAAAGGTTTACTCGTAGCACAGGGCAATGCAGATGCTCGTGCAGGAATCCGTTTATCAGGAGCCGATATGATTATCGGCGGCCTTGTGAAGAAGCCAATTCCGGAAAAAGAATTCGGGAATATCGGAACAAACGCCAATATCAAGGGCTTCGCTTTTGAATACATGACCAACGGCCGCGGACTTGTTCTAGGCGATCCAGGTCCATGGATTTGCGCAGGCATGACCGGCGGTGTCGTCTACCTGAGACACCAGCCAGAGATGGGACTGACAAAAGAAGCCATCGCCCGCCGAGTCGCCAAAGGCGCCAAGGTATCCATCGAGACGCTATCAGCAAAAGGCATCAAGGATGTAAAAGAATTACTGGCAAACTACATTGAAATGGTTAAAAACCATGGCCAGGAAAGCGAAGCTGCTGACCTCGCCCTTCTACTGGAACATCCTGAGGATCACTTCATCCAGGTCGTTCCTGTTAAAGAGCAGGCAGATCCAGCAGTATCAACTGAATGATATAAGGAAATGGCTCCGTTACTCAGATGGGGCCATTTGTTTTTTCATGGGGTACTTTTTATAGGAGAGGGCTAATCCTAAAAAGGGCTCATTGACAAATTCTATAAGCCCGAAATGAATATATTGTCTTGTACATGAATTCCAAAATATTTCTGGAATAAGTGGAATTCCAGTCTAATAAACTTGTAACCACTTACATTTAAAACAGGCTTATTTTTCGTAAAATTGTCGCTTGAACTTATTGGCTTTCCGTTGTATAGTACATAATTGTTTAGTTTTGAACAAAATAGTTTAAAGTATAAATTAATGAATGAGATTTTCTGTCTCTGAATGAAAGGAATTCACTTCCCATGAAACTTGGTGCCCGCATACTGAAAACGGGAATTGCCATCACTCTTGCTTTATTTTTATCACATATTTTTGATCTACCCTCACCGGTTTTTGCCGGGATTGCGGCAATTTTTGCCCTGCAGCCAACTGTATACCGTTCTTATCAATCAATTATTGAACATATTCAGGGCAACTTGATTGGCGCCGCAACCGCAGTCTTATTCGTCATGGCATTCGGCAACAGCATTTTCATTATCGGTCTTGCCGCGGTACTTGTTATTACTTTGAATCTTAAGCTGAAACTGGAAAATACAATATCGCTTTCTCTTGTAACATTGATTGCGATAATGGAGACGCCTGGCGACGATTTTATCCAGTTTGCCTTAATCCGTTTCTCGACCATCATGCTTGGGGTAGTGTCGGCATTCATCGTAAACCTCGTGTTCTTGCCGCCAAAGTATGAAAATAAATTGTATTACAAGAGTTCTATTTTATCAGAGGAAATTACGAAGTGGATCAGACTGAGCACGCGTCATGCTTCCGAGCATCAGCTTCTGAAGGCAGATATTGAGAAACTTCGCGAAGGCATCATAAAGCTCGATCAGCTATATATGATGTATAAGGAAGAACGTGATTATTTTAAAAATAATAAGCTTGCTAAATCAAGAAAGCTTGTTATTTATAGACAGATGATCAGCGCGGTAAAAAAATCGCTGGAAACGTTAAAAAGGCTTCACCGCTACGAAAATGAATTCAACCAGCTTCCTGTAGAATTCCAGGAAGTCATCCAGCACCAGCTGGATTGCCTGATTAACCATCATGAGCAGGTGATGCTAAAGTATGTAGGCAAAGTAAGGCCGGAGGCATCCTATATTGAAGGTGAGGTCTGCCTGAACAAGAAGCAGCTGTTTGAATTATTCTTAGCGCAAAGAAATGAACTGGCTCAAACAAACAGTCAAATGCTCTATCATGTTATGCAGCTTGTGTCGATTATCATGGAATACGGTGAGCAGGTTGAGCACCTTGACACTCTTGTAACCAGCTTCCAGTCCTATCACAAAGAGGATAGCAATGTCACGATGGAACAAAATACCGAAATTTAAAAGCAGCTGGATTTATCAGCTGCTTTTTCTTTTTGCATATAATTGCATTAACTCTTCATTCTAGGATCCAATGCATCTCTAAGGCCATCGCCCATCAGGTTGAATCCCAGTACTGTCAACATGATTGCCAGACCAGGGAAAATCATTGTCCATGGTGCCTGGATCATATAGTCTTTCGCATCAGCCAGCATCTTTCCCCATTCAGGATTTGGGGCTTCTGCACCTAGTCCAAGGAATCCCAGCGCTGCAGCCTCAATGATGGCCGTGGCAATCGCCAGTGTGCCCTGTACGATGATTGGCGCCATACTGTTCGGAAGTATGTGCTGGAACAAAATCCTGCTGTCTCTCATCCCAACCGCCTTGGCGGCCATAATGTATTCCTCTTCTTTCACGCTAAGTACCCTTGAACGGATCAGCCTTCCGAAGTTCGGAATATTGATTATCGCAATTGCTATCAGCGCATTCCGCAGTGAAGGTCCGAGAACGGCAACTATCGCTATCGCCAATAAGATACTTGGGAATGCCAGCATAATATCAAATGCTCGTGAAATGATGGTATCGACCCATCTTCCGTAGTATCCCGCAAGGATTCCAAGCAGACAGCCAATCACAATCGATCCCATTACGGCAAAGGTTCCTACCCACAAGGAAATCCTGGCTCCATATATCACTCTAGATAAGATATCTCGTCCAAAATCATCAGTCCCAAACCAGTGGTCCGCTGAAGGAGCCTGAAGACGGACCTCCATTTTCTGGTCATTTATTCCTTCTGGTGCGATCAATGGAGCGAAGATTGCCAGCAAAACAAAGAACAAGACGATTACCGTCCCGACTAGAGCTAATTTATTTTTCTTGAAGCTATACCATGCTTCTGCCCAGGGAGACGCCACTTTTTCTTCTACCTGCACGGTTGGCGGCATTTGTTTTTGAGTTGATATCTCCATCTGTCTCTCCCCTTCCATCAACGGTATTTGATCCGAGGATCAATTGCTGCGTACAATAAGTCAACAACTAGGTTGATCAGTACAAAAATTAAGGCAATGACCAGTATTCCGGACTGGATAACCGGATAATCACGATAATTGATCGCCTCGTAGATATAGCGTCCAATACCCGGCCAACTGAAGATGGTTTCTGTCAGGATCGCCCCTCCAAGCAGGAGGCCTGTCTGTAAACCAATGACAGTCAATACGGGGATTACAGCATTTTTCAAGGAGTGCTTATAAACAACCCAGAACATGCTCAACCCCTTCGCTCTTGCCGTTCTGATAAAATCTGACCTCATTACCTCAAGCATTGTAGAACGAGTAATCCTCGCAATAATGGCCATCGGAATTGTTGCCAGCGCCATCGCTGGCAGCACTAAATGCTTCAAGACCTCGACTAACTGGTCAGTACGCCCCTGGATCAGGGTATCAAGGATATAAAAGTTCGTAATTGCTTCTACGGGATTCCGCACTTCTTCACGCCCGGAAGTTGGCAGGATATCAAGGTTGATGGCGAATAGCCACTGTTCCATCAAACCTAGCCAGAAAATCGGCATCGATACTCCGATGAGTGCCAGGACCATTGCTCCGTAATCAAACCAGGAATTTTGGAACCATGCACTGACGATTCCGGCGTTTACTCCTATAACAATTGCAATTAACATCGCTACAAAAGACAATTCCATCGTTGCTGCAAGATACGGCCAAATTTCACTGCTGATAGCTGACTTCGTCCTTAGAGACTCTCCTAAATCACCCGTCAACAGCCCTCCAAGATAAGTAAAATATTGTATATACCATGGCTGGTCAAGCCCCAGCTCTCTTGTTAAATCTGCAATCGCATCTTTAGTGGCCAGCTGCCCGAGAATGACTTGGGCGGGATCGCCAGGGATTGCTCTGATCATAAAAAATACAATAAGTGAAAGACCCAATAGTACAGGAATTAGTGAAAAAATTCTTCTGACAGAATAGGCAAACACCTTCCCACCTCATTTCTTGATGAAAAGCGTAAGCGCCTTGGTCAGCCCCGACAAGCGCTGCCCGCCTATAACGCCACGTCCTGTGGCTGGCGGGTCTAGCACATCGTGTGCCTCGGAGTGCCGCCCAGTGAAGTCGTTCTTTGACTTCATTGGGCGGACCGAACTCGAAAAGTATAGCCGACTGTTCAGAAACGCTGAAACTGGAGACTCCGATAAAGAAGCGCTTTTTGCTTCTGCGGGCGAAGTTGAAGTTTCGGAGTTTCTAGGAGGCGATACTAGACAAGCGTCTCGAGCTGCTCAAAGCTAACGCTTCTCGCAAGATACTCGAGGATGCACTGTCAGGGATGAAAACTGGCTAGGCGCTGGAGCTAGACATTACTTAAATTGATTAATTTCATTTGTTCAAAAGAAAAGGGAGAATGCATATGTTCTCCCTTTTCCTGATGCATTATTTTTTGAATTCAACCGTTGCAAGCAGGTCAGATCCTGTTGGATGAGCCTTGAAGCCAGTAACGTCTGCTCTTCCTGCAAGTGCAGGCTCAGAGTGGACAAGTGGAATCCAAGGAGCATCTTCCTTAATTAACAATTGAGCTTCTTTATACAGTTTTTCACGTTCAGCCTGGTCATTTGTAGATTGAGCCTTAATGAACAGATCATGTACTTCCTGGTTAGCGTAGCGTGCGTAGTTATTGCTGTCGATGTTATCCTGGTCTAAAAGGACATATAGGAAGTTATCAGCGTCACCATTGTCACCAGTCCAGCCAAGCAAGAATGTATCTGCTTCACCCATACGTGCTTTTTCTAGATATGTTGCCCACTCATAAGAAACGATTTTTGCTTTTACGCCAACCTCAGCAAAGTCTTTCTGAAGCGCTTCAGCAACTTTCTTTCCGTCTGGCATATAAGGTCTTGCAACTGGCATTGCCCATAGTTCCATTTCAAAACCATCTTCATATCCAGCTTCCTTCAGAAGTTCCTTAGCCTTCTCTGGGTCGTATTCATAAGCTTCTACATCATCGTTGTAGCCAGCTACCGATTTCGGCATTGGGTTTTTCGCAGGCTCAGCAGCACCAGCATAGAAAGCATCGATGAGCGCTTGCTTATTGACCGCATAGTTCAATGCCTGGCGAACCTTTTTGTCTTTCATTGGCCCGCGTTCGTTATTCAATCCCAGGTAAGCAACGTTCAAAGAAGGACGGTAGAAGGTTTGCAGGTCTGCATTGCCTTCAATCGATTCAACATCACTGAAATTCACGCCATCGATAATGTCTACTTCACCAGTATTCAATGCGTTTAAGCGTGCAGAGTTTTCAGGGATGACACGGAAGATGACTTCATCAAGCTTAGGAAGTCCTTCTTCCCAATAATCTTCGTTTTTCACAAGAGTAACCTTGTCATTACGTTTCCATTCCTTGAATTTGAATGGTCCAGTACCTACAGGGTTTTCAATGAATTTATCACCATGCTTTTCGATTGCAGCAGGGCTTGCGATACCGAATGGAGACATGGCAAGGTTTTTGTAGAATGGAGCAAGAATACGGTTTAATGTGAATTCAACTGTATGCTCATCTACTGCCTTAACTTCCTTGATTACGTCACCGAATTGTGAGTTATAGTAGTAGAATTGTTCTTTATTACCGGCCTTCCAGCGCTCGAAGTTGAAGACTACAACTTCAGCGTTGAAATCAGTGCCGTCATGGAATTTAACACCTTTACGCAGTTTTAATGTGTGTTTCAGGCCATCGGGAGATTCTTCCCAGCTTTCTGCAAGACCTGGGTGGATTTCTGTATCCTGCTCACCGAACTCGATGAGAGTTTCATAGATGTTCTTTGTTACTTTGAAAGCTTCACCTTCAGTTGTCACAGCTGGATCAAGCGATGTTGAATCGCCGCCGCGCCCAAATACAAGTGTTCCTCCAGATGATGATCCACCTTCAGAACCAGACTCACCGCCTGTTTTCTCTTCATTGCTGCAGCCAGCAAGGCCTAAGCTAAGAATGAGGACAAACGCAAAAAACATTAATCCAAAACGCCTTTTCATAATCTTCCCCCTTGTTTTTTCGGACTGGTTTTATATATCCAGTCCATAATATCTATCATCTATGCTGTTATCCCTGCAGACATTCCTTTCTGGAATGAAAATCAATTCCAGATAATTAGGAATAAAGATGACAGGCAGCAAAATGACCAGGTTCAATTTCCTTTAATACGGGTCTATCAGTCTTGCAGATATCCATGCATTCCTTGCATCTTGTATGGAAGGCACATCCCTGCGGCGGATTCGCCGGGCTAGGAATATCCCCTGTCAGCAGCTCTTGGTCCCTTTTCACATCTGGATCCGGGATCGGTACCGCTGAAAGCAAGGCTCTCGTATATGGATGGAGCGGTTTTTCATACAGCTTATCGGCTTCTGTGATTTCTACGAGTCTTCCTAAATACATGACTCCAACCCTGTCACTGATATGCCTTACAACTCCAAGGTCATGGGCTATGAATATATAAGTCAACTGGAATTCCTTTTGCAGGTCCTCCAGAAGATTCAATACTTGTGATTGGATCGAAACATCGAGTGCGGACACAGGTTCATCGGCTATGATTAGCTTCGGTCTCGTCATCAGCGCCCGGGCAATCCCGATCCGCTGGCGCTGTCCGCCGCTGAACTGGTGTGGATACCTTTTGGCATGGTAGCTGCTGAGCCCTACTACCTCAAGCATTTCCTTGACCATCTGCTTTCGTTCCTTCTTTGTCCCGATTCCATGGACAATCAAAGGTTCCTCCAGGATTTTCTCTACTGTATGCCTCGGATTCAGTGAAGCAAATGGATCTTGGAAGACCATCTGCATATCCTTACGGGCTTTGCGCATATCGTTGTCCGAGAGGGTCACAAGGTCTTTCCCTTCGAAAACGACTTGCCCTTCTGTCGGGTCGGTCAGGCGCATCAGCATTCTTCCTGTAGTTGATTTGCCGCAGCCTGACTCGCCAACAAGGCCAAGTGTTTCCCCTTTATTCACCCAAAAGCTGATATCATCAACAGCTTTCACAGCACCCGTCTGTTTACCAAGGATGCCGCCAGTAATAGGAAAATATTTTTTTAATCCATCAACTTTTAACAGTACTTCTGTCATTGGCTACTCCCTCCTTCTCATGCAGCAGGCAGCGAACGGTATGGCCAGGCCTGCCAGTTTCATAGAGTTCAGGATCTTCGCTCAGGCATCTGTCCATGACAAATTCGCATCTTGCCGCGAACCTGCAGCCAACCTTAATTGAACCCGGCTTCGGCACGTTACCAGGAATGGAGTATAGCCGCTCCTGTTTATCCCTGATATCCGGAATCGATTTGAGCAGGCCGAGAGTATACGGGTGCTTCGGATTTTTGAAGATATCCCCTACTAGCCCTTCCTCGACGATTTTCCCGGCATACATGACGACGACACGCTGGCAAACCTCAGCGACAACACCTAGGTCATGAGTGATCATGATAATCGCCGTTTCAAGCTTTTCGTTCAGATCCTTCATCAACGCCAGGATTTGCGCCTGGATGGTCACATCAAGCGCCGTTGTAGGTTCATCCGCAATCAGCACCCGCGGATGGCAGCTCAATGCCATTGCAATCATGACCCTCTGTCTCATTCCACCAGAAAGCTGATGAGGATATTCCTTAATGATTTGTTCTGCTCTTGGCAGTCCAACAAGCTTCAGCATCTCCACAGCCTGCTGATAAGCAGCTTTTTTACCCAGCTTCTTATGTATTTTTAAAGCCTCAACGAGCTGTTCACCAATTGTAAATAATGGGTTCAACGAGGTCATGGGTTCCTGGAAAATCATTGCGACATCATTTCCGCGAATTTCCCGCATTCTTCTTTCCGAAGCATGCACCAGGTCTTCACCATTGAGTAGGATCTCCCCGCCAGCGATTTTTCCCGGAGGCTGGGGAATCAGCTTCATGATTGATAAGGAAGTTACGCTTTTTCCGCTGCCCGATTCTCCGACTATCCCGAGGATTTCTCCTTTGTTAACCGAAAAGCTTACATCATCTACTGCAGGAATCTCACCATCTTTAGTGATAAATGATGTCTTTAAGTTTTTTACATCTAAAACCGGAGCATGTACCACTTTCCTACTCCTTTCTATTACCGAAATATTATTGTTGAATAAAAATAACTTATGTCTGTGTAAAACATTTTATATTAAATGCACCGGGATAGTCCACTGATTTTTCTTAATTATTTAAATATAATAATAATTTAGAATTGTTATAGGCAATTGGTACTATTTGTATGTCAAATGTTGATAAATTATGACACTTTTGAAATAAGGAGGAAGTAACATTTTTTCTGGTAAAAACTCTCTCCAAATAAAAATTCCCGGACAAGAATAATGTCCGGGAATCGGTATGTTGCGATAAGCAAAATAAAAAACCGCGGCAAAACGCCTCGGTTTTTTGTAGTTTATTTAACTTTCAAGCTGCTGCACCTGGAAGAGTCTATGATAGCCACCCTGCTTTACCATCAATTCATCATGGCTGCCGTCCTCGACGATTTCGCCGTGCTCAATGAGGACAATCCTGTCGGCATGAGTAATCGTGGATAAACGGTGGGCTACAACAAATGTTGTCCTGTCTTTCGCCAGCTTCTCTATCGCTTCCTGAATAAGATGCTCACTCTCAAGATCAAGCGCTGATGTTGCTTCGTCAAGAATTAAAATCGGTGGATTCTTCAGGAATACGCGCGCTATCGCAACACGCTGTTTTTGGCCCCCGGAAAGCTTGACTCCCCTTTCCCCGACTTTCGTATCATAGCCTTCTGGCAGATTCATAATAAAATCATGGGCATTTGCTGCCTTTGCCGCTTGGATTACTTCCTCATCACTGGCTCCCGGCCTGCCTAACAGGATATTTGATTTGACCGATTCACTGAACAAAATATTATCCTGCGCAACCATGCCGATTTTATCGCGCAGGGAACGGACCTTGAATGCGCGGATGTCCTTCCCATCAAGGAGGATCTCGCCATCGGTAACGTCAAAGAATCTTGGAATCAGGCTGACAAACGAGGATTTTCCGCCACCGCTCATTCCGACCAGGGCAATTGTTTCTCCCTTGTTAACCTCTATATTCAAATTCTTAAGTACCGTCTCCCCATCTTCCTCATATGAGAAGCTTACATTTCTAAAAGATATATCCCCATGCACTTTTTTCAATTCAATAGCATCAGGAGAATCCTTTATATCGTACTTTTCATCCATGAACTCAAAAACGCGGTCCATTGAAGCAATCGACTGTGTCAATGTAGTCGATGAATTCACCAGCCTGCGCAGAGGGTTATATAGGCGGTCGATATATGCGATGAAAGCGGCCATTTCCCCGATGGTAAGATTGCCTTGAAGTACCTGGTAACCCGAAAAGCCAATGACTAGCAGCGGCGCTATATCAGTAATCGTATTGACTACTGCAAATGCTTTTGCGTTCCAGCTTGTATGCTCGAGAGCTTTTGTCAAAAAGTTTTTATTCTGTCGGTCAAACTGTGTCTGCTCATAATCCTCAATCGCGAAGCTTTTGATCACCGAGATTCCAGCCACTCTCTCATGTAAATAGCTTTGCACCCCTGCGAGCGCCTGTGACCGTTCCCTCGTAAGCTTACGAAGATTCCCGAAGAAGAATTTTACCGAAAAAGCGTAAAAAGGGAACAGGATCAGTGAGACAAATGTCAACTGGACATCCATAGAGAACATGATAGCAGCTGCTATCAAAATCGTAGCAACGTCAAGCCACAGGTTCATCAGTCCAGTAACAACGAAGGTCTTTGTTTGCTCGACATCATTGATCATCCTTGAGATGACCTCTCCCGCTCTCGTATTGGAATAATATTTATAACTGAGCCTCTGCATATGGGTAAATAGTCTGTCTCTAATGTCGTAGAGGATTTTGCTCGCTGTCCACTGTGCAAAATACTGACGATAGTATTCAATAGGCGGCCTGAGCACGACAAAAACGACGATCATGACGCCCATTACCCAAACCAGTTTGTCTATTTTTTCATCCTTTTCCAGTGTTTCATTACCGATGACATCATCAAGGACAAATTTGATTAAAAGTGGAATCAATAAAGGAATCGCAAATTTAAGGATTCCGATGAGGATGGTTCCGATGATTTGCAGCCGATATGGTTTTACGAATTTCAAGTATCTGCGGATGCTGCCCATTTAATAGTTCCCCCTTGTGGAGCCTGGTCTTGCTATTTACACGAAACAAAAACCTGTTGAATCTAATCAACAGGCTGATGCTTGTCTACCCTGTATGGTTAACGACGATAGGTTAAATACCGTTCATAATAAATGTCGATAAAATCTGGCGCAAAGGGACCCTTCCTTTGCCTGATCCAGCGCTTGAGCTTTTCAACATTATATTTCAATATCTTATCGATCACATCAGGGTATTGCATTTCTTTTCGATGGCGTTCATATTCATCTTCATCGAGCAGATTAAACGTCATATCTGGAAAAACTTTAATATCGAGATCATAGTCAATATATTTCAGCGCTTCTCCATCAAAAATAAATGGAGAACTAATATTGCAGTAATAATACACGCCATCTTCCCGAATCATGCCTATAACGTTAAACCATAGCTGCGAGTGGAAGTAACAGATTGCAGGCTCTCGCGTAATCCAAGTTCTGCCATCTGACTCAGTCACGACTGTCCGATCATTTCCGCCAATCACAAGATTTTGCGTTCCTTTTAAGACGGTAGTTTCTTCCCAGACTCGATGGATGTGCCCATTATGCTTATAACTATGGATTTGGACCGGTTCACCTTCTGTGGGTACGCCCATGTTCTTCTCCCCTACTTTCCTTTCCCGGAAACTTTGCAACCTATTAATGTATATTTATCTAAATTCTTCAAAACGACAAAAGGCAACAAAGAACGATTCCTATTTTTTATTATTATAACGGTTAAAGAGAGAATTTAAAACAAAAGAGCCACCGATTTCCTCGATCGCCCAATAAATTTGCTTAAATTTTTATAAAAATTCATTTATTTTATATTTCAGTTGATAATGGAAGAATCATTTTTTAACGATAGCTCATAGCAAGCTCTTGGTACGTATGGATAACTTCCTCAGTCTGCTTTTCAAACATCCGATGAATTTCCCTTAAATCATGCTTTTTTCGGTCAATTTCCATCCGAAGGTCCTCTAGTTCAGCACTTTGCTTAAGGGCATCCAGCTGCTTTTCAATCTCCTGACATCTTTCCAATTCAGACTGCAGATATAGAAGCTTTTCCATCGTTTGCATTTGTGTAGAAACCAACTCGTTAAATTTATCCATACTTTTCCACCGCCTGTAAAATTTATCTTCTAAATGTATTCTTGGGTGGAGACGGAATTCCTTTGACTAGTTATGTAGAGGAATTGGAAACTTTGTCGAATGGAGGATATTGAGTCTCGCTGGTGGTTGATCCTAAACTGGTTTGTGTTCCCTTTTGAGGATTGCCAGACAATTGGAAAAGGCACTCTACGAATTAGAGTGCCTTTCGTTTAGGTGATATTAGCTCTGTTGGCCAGAGTTTTGGCCTTTGCGAGCTTCAGCTTGCTGGTTTTGCTTGCGTACTTCTGCAGCGTTTGTTTCGCTAGCGAATTCAGCACCGTATTGGCCTTGTCCACCAGCTTGTTGAGCGTTTTGCTGCTTCACGTGCTGAATGTTTGTTCCAGCTTGAGTTTGGTTTGGTTGTTTTGCCATTGTTATCACCTCCACGAATAATAGATTATCCATCCGAGGAAGGTGCTATCCGACTATTTTATACCAAATTCATCCAAAAACATGATTCTTACACTAACAACGAGATACCGCCATCGACGATGAGTGTCTGGCCACGGATCATGCTGGATTCATCCTTCAGCAGGAACATGATGGCATTGATCATATCGTCGATTTCGACCATTCTTCCAGCAGGGGTTTTTTCTCTAGCCTCAGCCAGGAGGTCCTCTCTATTTGGGAAGTGTGTCAATGCTTCTGTATCGACAGCCCCTCCTGAAACGGCGTTGACAACGATATTTTTACGTGCTAACTCTACCGCTAGATAGCGTGTCAATGCTTCCAGAGCCGCCTTGGAAACCCCCACTGTTGTATAGTTTTCCAAGTATCGAATCGAGCCCAGCGAGCTGATGCTGACAATTTTACCTCCGCCATTCCTTTCCATCAGCTTCGCCGCCTCCTGTGCACAAAACAACAGCGCCTTACTATTGATGTTCATCGTCCAATCCCAATGAGATTCCTCAAGCTCCATTGCCGGTCGCAGTACGCCTGAGGCTGCATTGTTAACAAAGACATCAAGTCTTCCGAATTCCGTATCGATTTGTTCGAACATTGCTTTGATTTTGCTGACATCCCCGACATTCGCCTTAACGACAAGGACTTTCCTGCCAAGGGCTTCGATTTGCTCTGCAGTTTCCTGGGCTGCCTTTTTGCTGCGGGCATAATTGACGACGATGTCATACCCTTCTTTTGCGAGCTTGATGGCCGCAGCTTTTCCGATTCCTCGGCTGCTTCCGGTAATAAGTGCAACTTTTTGTGTCATCTCAAAATCCCTTTCTACAGTTCTTGCTAAAAAGCCGAACCTTAATTTTGTTTCATTTTAGCCCTTTCAGGTATATATGACAATAAGGATTTATTCCTTGTTCCATATTTTGAAAGCTGTGTGATAAAAACACCCAGTACTGAAAACACTATTCTTTAGGTTGATACTCTTTTGAAAGGATGATTCCTGATGTATGTAGGCCGTGATATGACTGAATTATCAATGATGCCCAAAACTGATTGGAAGGATAGCGAGCTTGCTTTCTTCCACCATTCTCTACAGCAAATGGTCCCTTACCTGAATGCCGAAGGCCAGACGATCCACAGGGAAATCGTTGAAGAAATCGAAAGCCGGGGCGGTTTGAACCGCGGTGAAGCCGATTACACACATGGAACGAAAGTAAGCTACGATTAATAAAAAAGCTCAAGCGCCTTGGTCAGCCCCGACAAGCGCTGCCCGCCTTAGAGCGCCATTGGCAGGACCGAAATCGAAAAGTATAGCCGACTGTCCAGAAACGCAGAAACTTGGAGACTCCGCCAAATAAGCGCTTTTTGCTTCTGCCGGCGGAGTTGAAGTTTCGGAGTTTCTAGGAGGCGACACTAGACAAGCGTCTCGAGGAGTTAGGAGCCGCAGCTAGACAAGCGACTCGAGCTGCTCAAAGCTAACGCTTCTCGCAAGATACTCGAGGAAGCACTCGCAGGGATGAAAACTGGCTAGGCGCTGGAGCTAGACATTAGTTTAAGTAAAGTAAGGCTGCTGCCTCCGATGGTTAGTCAGCCTTTTTATATTCCATATACTGCTTCAGCATTTTTTGGTATGGCACCGGAAATGCAAACTCCTCGATTTGCTGCTCGGTAACTAGTTTCAGCTGCGGCGTTTCTGAGATGTCGCCCTTAAATTGTCCGCTGAACACCTGTATGTTCCATACCAGATGCGAAAATACATGATTGATTTCCCCTATGGAATCACCTATCTTTGGTGTTAAGCCATAGGTCTCTTCGAAATGCTCAGACAACTGGTCTCTCTGTCTCTGGAAGTCGAGGCTCAACTCAACTGTCGGAAACTCCCACAAGTTTGCCAGCAAGCCGGTTTCAGGTCTTTTCCGTATAAGGATTCTTCCTTTATCGTCTTTAAAAATCCCGGCAGCAAGCTGGACATTTTTCTGTTTCTTCTTTTTTGTTTTTACAGGCAATTCATTTTGCACTCCTTCATGGAATGCCTCACAGTGTTCCCTGACCGGGCAAAGCAGGCAGGAAGGAGAGGTCGGGGTGCAAATAAGGGCTCCAAGCTCCATTACCGCCTGATTGAAAAAGGAGGGATTTTCGTGGGATATTAGCTCCCTGACCGCCGCTTCAAAAATTTTACGGGACGCAGGCTTCGCAATATCATCCCAAATCAGCAAAATACGGGATAAAACCCTCATGACGTTGCCATCGACAGCTGGTTCCGGCTTTCCATAAGCAATGCTCAGGATTGCTCCTGCCGTATATGGGCCGACACCTTTTAAAGAAGAAATCTCTGATGGTGAATCAGGGACTTTTCCACCGTATTTCTCATGAACTTCTCTTACAGCGGATTGTAAATTCCGGACCCGGGAATAATAACCGAGTCCTTCCCATGCTTTGAGCACCTTTTCTTCATCAGCATTCGCAAGCGCTTCTATCGTTGGAAAATTTTCCAAGAATCGATTAAAATAAGGGATGACAGTATCTACTCGTGTTTGTTGGAGCATGATCTCAGATACCCACACTTTGTAAGGATCCTGATCCTTTCTCCATGGCAGTTCACGCTGCTCACTAGTAAACCACCCTATTAAGTCATCCTGAAAGGATTTTATATCCATTTTATCTACACTTTTCTTGATGTTAGTTGCCACTTTTGTTCCTCCAGGTGTTAAACTTTCCGGAAATTTGGGAATATAATATTAACGCTTCTGCTTAATCGCCATGAAGCCCATTCGTTCCAATCCGCCAGGAACAAAGTCCTCAAGGATTCCAAAAACGGAATGGTTACGGGATAGCCGCATTTTTTTCAATGCATGGAAATGGGCTTCAGTCGGGACATAGAATGATTCAACGAAAAAATTCCGCTCTTCCGACTGGCTGCAGGAAAACATATCAGCTTCAAAATCGGGAAGCATTGTAGAGATCTTATCAATTGTCTCATGGTATTGGCTAAGCAAATTTTGTTTTACTTCATACTGGACGATCATCTGAATCAATTTATTCAGCTCCTTTATGTGATTCGCAAAGGGACTGATTGATACAGCCCTTTAAAAGTAAACTATTATTCGTTTTGTGACAAGGACTTTTAACTGCCAGGTGCTGGTTTAGTGTTACTGAATTTTTATGAAAAGGAGGCTGTTTCTATGGATACAGGAACCCATGTTGTGATGGGGTTCGCTCTTGGCGGGTTAGCTACGCTTGATCCTGCTGTAAGCGAAAGCACCGTTACTGGCTCAAGCGTTCTGATTGCTACACTTGTTGGCTCGCAAATCCCTGATATCGATACTGTATTGAAATTGAGGAATAATGCTGTCTATATACGGAATCACCGTGGCATTACCCATTCGATCCCAGCAGTCCTCCTGTGGCCGCTGCTTATTTCTGGGACAATCTACTTTTTCTACCCAGAAGCAAATTTGCTGCATTTATGGATTTGGACATTTATTGCTGTATTCCTTCATGTTTTTGTCGACATTTTCAATGCATATGGGACACAGGCATTGCGTCCTTTCTCGTCGAAATGGGTCGCTCTGGGGGTAATCAATACATTTGACCCGATTATTTTTGCGCTTCATGTCGTTGGTTTGTTTCTCTGGGCATTTGGATATCACCCTGGATATACATTTTTAACGATCTATGCAGTCCTGGTGTTCTACTATATTTATCGCTTCATCATGAAGCATCGTATCAGACGGGCAGTTGAAAATATTGTCCCGGATGCTACAGATATCATTATCGCCCCGACAATGAAATTCAATCATTGGCGGGTCGCGGTCATGAACAAGCACCAGTTCTTTGTCGGCCGTGGGCATAAGCACCATGTGAGAATTCTCGATCAATTCAATCGTGTACCAGTCCCGGAAACTCCAGTGCTGGAAGCAGCAAAGAAAGACAAGAACCTGTCAGCGTTCCTGTCCTTCTCACCTGTCTACCGCTGGGAATGCGATGAATATGATGACTATTACGAAGTCAGGTTCATTGACCTGCGCTATCGCAGCAACGGACACTATCCATTCGTCGCCGTCGTGAACCTCAGCAAGGACTTGGAAGTCCTAAGCTCGTACACCGGATGGATTTACAGCGAGGAAAAGCTAAGAAAGAAATTGGAGTTCCTTCCTGGAGAAGGATAAAACCGAGTGAATATGCGCTCGGTTTTTTTATATTCTGAGTGGGTGGATAGGAGTAGTTGATGTGGCCATACTTCTGGGTGGTGCCTCTTTTCGGGGGCTAGAACATTTCTGCGATCGAGACTCCTCGGTGCACTTCTTTTTAGGCGGAGCTTACCTTCTATTTGACCATAACTTTGATTCTCACTCCATTATGACTCGATTTGCATTTTATATTATTGCAAGGTCGTCCATGACAGAAAAAAATCCCCTTATTAAGAGGATTAAGTCTTTAGTGCGTATTTCCAGAATCCTGCTGATCCAATAAATGCTTATACTTTGGATTCCTGGCAACGAATTCATGCAGCTGTCCACCGTAATTTTCAATCCATTGACGGACGACTTTTTCAGTCATTTCGCTGCCCATATATTCATGTCCTGCTTTTGCGTAGGTGGACTCGAAGTCTCCCCACAAAAGCTCTACCCATGTCAATGCCTGTTCATAAGTGATGCCATTGTTTTTTTCCTTTAGCAGGCTGGCTAGCCTTTCATGAGTTTCTTGCATCGTAATCACCCTTTGCCAATTTTTAATGTAGTTATGAATGACTGTTCTTCCTCTAATACTATAAATGCGTGCAGCTATAAAGGCATACACGTAAATTCCACCCGTCACGGAGGGCTATATGCGAAATAAAGTAACCAACTTCCCAAACCAGAACAACAATAAGCTTGAGGGCGAACCTCGGGCAAAAGCTGAGTATGCTTCTAGAAGAGCTGATGGCACCATCAATACTCATCCTCAGGAGCGTATGTACGCATCCTCTCACCGTGAGGATGACACTTCAGCAGTTATCAAGGACCATTAAGAAGCTCTTGCTTACAAGAGGATCAATCGAGGTACATGTCTCCACTGGGTTCTGAAATGAATACGGACACAAAACCAGATACTTACATCTGGTTTTGTTCCAATTTTAACAAGAGAGAAATCGGCAGTGCTTCTTCTTTTCCATCTCCATTAAGGCGTTCGCCCCAAGCAAATACGCCATTCATATAATCAATTTTGAAAAAAGATCCCGGATCGCCATCAATAGCATAAATTTCGCCTGGCTTAAAATCATCAGGATTCAGCATATAGGACTTGGCCATAGCAATTTTTCGTTCATAAACGGCAAGTTCACTTACCATCCCCATCTGCTCTGATTTCCTTGCCTTATCCCGAAGACTGGCGATTTCCTGGTTCAATTCGTATTCATTCAACTCGCTGTAACGTTTTTCTCTAGCCATATATATTCACTCCTGGATTGTTCTCGCTTTTAACATACAAGCATTTACGTTATAACTGAATTATAGCATGTTATTTTAAGGAGGCTATCATGAAAGCGATCATTGTTACTGGAGCCGGTACCGGACTTGGGAGAGAACTCTCGTTGCTGTTGGCCAAGCAGGACTACCATCTGATTTTAACTGGAAGAACTGAGGATAAGCTAAATAACGTAAAAGCGCAGATCGAACAATCAGGCGGCAGCGCCACTGCTCTGGCACTCGATCTTCGCAACCTTGAGGATATAAAGGAAAAAGCTCTATTGATCAGCAAAAAGCATGAGATATACGGTCTCGTGAATAATGCAGGTCTCGGTCATTTCGGCCCGTTCTCCGAAACATCCGACATAGAAATTGAAGAGATGTTCCAGACGAACGTCTTCGGGACAATCCAAATGACGAAAGCGATTCTTCCTTACCTGGAATTGAATAATGCTGGTCTGATCCTTAACATCGTATCAACCGCAGGCCTTCGCGGTAAAAAGAATGAGGCAATCTACTGCTCCAGCAAATTTGCAGTCAGAGGCTTCACTGAAAGCCTGCAAAAGGAGTACGATGGAACAGGAATCCGTTTCGTCGCTGCCTATATGGGAGGCATGAACACCCCATTCTGGGATGAAAGCGAACATGTAGCTGACCCATCAAGACTTCGCTCCCCCGCTGGAGTGGCGGAAATCATCATCGAAAATCTCGAAAAAGACGAAATTGTTATAGAATCCAAAAAATCATGACATTGTCATGATTTTTTTATTCCTCATTTTCTTTTTCAGAAATGAATTCATCAATCATTTCCATTGGAAACCCTTTACGGTACAACGCCATTTTCAGCTTTTGCCTATATTCACGTTCTGGCACTTTACTGTATTTATTGTGCAGCTTCTCCCCCTGAATCCTTAATGCGTCCATCTCATCGTCTTCTTCTTTCTCCACTTTTGTTTCATCCAGGGCAGCCCGGATGATCGCGAAGGAATATCCTTTACGCTGAAGCATCTGCTCTATCTTCTGTTTAAGAATTCTTGAAGAATCCTTCTTATTCTTTTGTGCATATTTATCACTAAGTTTAATCGCTTTTTCCAGCTGTTCATCGAACGAAACCTCTTCTGCTACCTTAGAGATCAGATCTGGAGATATCCCTTTATTCTTTAATTCCATTTTAATGACCTCGGCTCCCTTGTCCGTCGTATTGAGCTGGGTTCGGACAAATGCATTGGCAAACTCCTCGTCATTCAGGAATTTGTATTCATATAATTTATGGATTGCTTCTTTTATGACTGGTTCAGCAATTTCTTTTTTTATCAGGTATTCACGTACTTCAGCTTCAGACCTCATGCGGTGTGCTAAATAATTGATCGCTGTATTATAAGCTTTGCGGATGTCATCCTGGAAAAGCATTTCTGTTACTGAAAAGTCATCGAGCTCCATCCCTTTTTTCAGGTTGTGCTTAATCAGTATATCTTCATCAACGCTGAAGGCATACTCTTCCCCTCGTCCGCTGTCGGTAAAAATGCTGTATCGTTCTTTATTATGTTTTTGGACGGAAATCTTTGTGATCACTGGCATGTGATTTTCACCTCTAATGAAACTTTAACACATTCAAAGGAGGTTTATCATATTAAAAGAAGTACTATATTAATATGAGGATTTCTTGAGGAGGATTATGATGAAGATAGCGATAACTGGAGGAACAGGACTTGTTGGCAAGGTCCTAAGCCGTCATTTGATACAGGCAGGCCACCAAGTATATATATTAACTCGGAATTCAGATGGATCACAAAGCAGTAACCCTAAGTATATCCAATGGCTCAACCCTGGAGACAGACCTGAAAAGGAAGTCGAAGGCATAGATGCTATTGTCAATCTTGCTGGCGCGACGATCAATAGCAAATGGACGGATGAGTATAAACAGAAAATTATTGATAGCCGATTGCAGGCAACTGCTGAGGTCAAAAGAATAATTGAAATAATGCCGATAAAGCCTTCTGTTTTAGTTAATGCAAGTGCTGTAGGGTATTATGGCACATCTTTAAGCAAAGAGTTTACAGAACAATCAAATAAAGGCAGCGACTTCCTAGCCGACACAGTCGATCAATGGGAGGCTTCAGCCGCCCAGGTTCATGAAATAGGAGTTCGACCTGTACTTTGCCGCTTTGGCGTCATACTTGATAACACTGCTGGTGCCCTGCCGAGGATGGTCCTTCCCTATAAATTTTTTGCTGGAGGAAAAATTGGTTCCGGTAAGCAATGGCTTTCATGGATTCATATAGAGGATGTGGTACGAGGAATCATTTTCGCAATCGAAAATACTAAAGTGATCGGCCCTGTTAATTTCACAGCCCCCTACCCGGTCAAGATGGAGCAATTCGGAGAAACCTTGTCCCGGGTCATTAATCGTCCTCATTGGATGCCTGTGCCTTCATTTGCGCTAAAAATACTGCTGGGAGAAATGAGCATTCTTGTATTGGAAGGGCAACGTGCGATTCCAGAAAAACTCCTCAACGCAGGTTTTGCATTCAGGTATCCTGAACTTTTTGAGGCTCTCAAAGAAATTTTCGGCAAATAAAGCTGTTTAATCCCTTTCAACAAGGAAATACTGGTAATGTATATCACTTTGAAAGGGTGGACAACCAATGGAAAAGAAGAAACGCGATAAGATGAAAAGCAATTTATCAAGCATGCAGGAAGTTACATACAGCCATGAATTCAAGAAGGCCGACAGAGCTGCCGGTTATACAAATGGAAAGAGATAATTAGCATTAATCATCTCTTTATTGCGGAACATAAAAGTACGGAAATGATTATATTTCCGTACTTTTATCCTGAAAGGGGTTTTTTCGAATGGGTCGTTCGCATGGACATAAAACACGTGACCGTAACAAAGCTTCGCTTCCTCAGGTTCCTAAAAATATGAAATCTGATGGAATCGACGTGGAATTCAACCGCGAGCTTGCCGATCAGGCTGATCTTGAAGCGCTGGCACGATCAAGGGCAGCAGATGGACGAGCAAAAAACCGAAAATAACCCTAAATAAAAGAGAAAGCAGAATCCATACAGGATTCTGCTTTCTCTTTTAAAGGGAAGGGGAATATATCAACAGTTAGCATCGGGATTTATATTGTGAATGTTTTCACTAACTTTTGATATCTTTACTATACACTCTCCCCCCAACTTACTCAATGGCTTTCACGAATTGTTCAAAAATAAATATGACTCACAGTTATCAACATAAGTGTGGACAATGTTAATAACTCCTCATATCGCTTACTATTATTGGATTTTTATCATACAATTTTTCCAAGCCTTTTTTGTGGATAATGTGGATAAGTCTGTGGAGCACTCGAAAAATAGTGTTTTTTCTTGTTGGTAAGTATGGTGATAAATAATCGCTATTAATATTACCCTTTTTCCAAATGCTCCAAACCATTATTCATTATGTCAGGGCCAAATAATTTACATTAATAAATCAAATACTAATTTTAATTGGAAGCTGCATTTTAACAATACGGAGGGATCATTGATGGCAAGAAGGAATAAAATACTTGTACCTGAAGCTAGAATGGCATTGGATGACTTGAAGGCGCAGGTTGCGGGAACAATGAAAGCGGAGGACGCCAAATACGAGACAGCCAAAGAGATTGGCGTTCCCTTAAACAAGGGTTATAACGGAAACATTTCAACACGGGAAGCTGGTAAAGTTGGAGGCAGACTGGGAGGAAACATGGTTCGTGAACTCGTTAAAATGGCACAAGAAAATCTGCGTAAGCAGTAAGGATTTTAACAATTTGTAAAAACGATTGACATCTGCTGGAAAATAACATATAATAATAAAGCTTCGCCAAAAAAGAAGTAACTTGAAACACAACAAATTATTATGTAAACAATTAATGGCGTTCTGCTTTTATTTTTAGGTAACAACTTATTCACACTGGATCGGCTTCGGAGCCGTAAGGATACAAGAGAGGTAGGGCTTGTGTCGTTTAGGTTAAAAAATGGTCAAGTGGAATTTTGTACCGCGGCAAAAAGTTTATAATGGATGATTTTTATAAATCTTGTGGAGTAGCAAGTTACTTAAAAGCGAACCGAATTCCGGTTCGCTTTTTCTAATGCGTGTTTATTTCCGGAAAACTACTTTTAAATTGCGTCATTCATCTGGTCCTGATCAGGTTTTTCAGCTCGTTCCTTCTTGAACGTCGGCAGGATTATAGTGACCTCTGTCCCCACTCCTCTTTCGCTCTTGAATGAAATAGCTCCGCCCATAGCCTCAATGATTTTTATCGAAACAGAGGTTCCAAGCCCTGTACCTTTGTCTTTAGTTGTATAAAATAATGTACCAAGTCTGGCGATTTGCGCACTATCCATTCCTTTTCCCGTATCCGAAATCACTACATATGATTCATTACCTGCTGAAGCCTGGCTGATGTTGACTTCCCCGCCATCATCCGTAGCCTCGATCGCGTTCTTTATAATATTCACAAGAGCTTGTTTCAGCTGGTTCCGATCCGTTTTTACACATATCCCCCATTCGAGCTGAACATTCACCTGGACCCCTTCCTTTGCAGCTAAAGCCTCTAAAAGCAATGTGACATCAGCGATGATTTCTGCCAGCTCAGCATCCTCCTTTTTTTCAAATTGGGGCTTTGCGAAATTTAAATAATCATTTATGATTGATTCCGCCCTGCCAAGTTCGGCCAGGACGAGGCTCAAATAATAATAATTATCCCCTTTTTCTTGCTTATGCATCATTTGCAGGAATCCTTTTACCACTGTTAACGGATTCCGGATTTCGTGGGCGATTGATGCAGCTAGTTCACCCAGTGTATTCAGTTTTTCTGCGCGCAGGATTTCTTTTCTCATTAGATCCTTCTCAACCAAGGACTCATTCAGAATCGCAGCAACCCATACGGCGAAAATCTGTATTAAGCCAAAAATCGCTACATTCATCATAATTTGATTTGTATCTTCAGCTGTTGCATCATTTATGAAAATATTGGCCACAAGAATCAGCAGCATTGAAAGTGAAGGCCATAAACCAACTAGAACTGCTGTCCTAATTCTCTTCTTTGCATCGAAGGTCCAAAATTTCTTCATGAATATGAATGGAATAAGCGCTGCCAGAAAACCGCTGGCATACCCAAGCAGAAGATCCCCGCCCATAAATGTCCTCGTTGCCAGATAGGAGAACAAGACCATAGCACCCGCTATCGGTCCACCATATAGAAAGGCCAATACCAATGGAACATAACGAAGATCCCAATACAAACCGCCTTCCTCAAATGAAAACACTAGAGACAGAAACACAGCAATACTTTGGAGGACACCGCACAAGTAAGGAGATTTCCCAACCCTTTTATTATCAAAAAGTACACTATGAATAAAGATTGGCAGAAGGATAATTAATACATTTAATAAAAGCTTCTCGATGAGCATTTTATCTTCTCCATTCGAAGAGGTTTTAAAATACACTTTTCTTGCGCAGAGAATGCCTCTGTTCAAGTGGTTCGCTTTCTCCTTTAAGGAATACGACAAACTTTTCATGAATCCTCTATTCCCCGGGAAATTTGTCATATTTTACAGGGAAGATTGTCTCCATGCATCGCTCCGCTTTTTCCAGAAAAAAAAGGAAGCCCTGAGGCTCCCTAATAATTCATTAACATTTTCTTTTCCAACTGGCTCGTATAAAGATTATGATAAAAACCTTCTTGTACCAACAGTTCGTCATGGCTGCCTTTTTCAATGATTTGGCCATTTTCAATGACGATAATCTGGTCTGCGCTTTTAATCGTATTCAACCGATGGGCGATGATGAAGCTTGTTCTTCCCTTCAGCAGATGCTGGAGTGCTTCCTGGATTTTAAGCTCTGTAATCGTATCAATACTGCTTGTTGCTTCATCGAGAATCAAAATTGATGGGTCAGCCAGGATGGCTCTCGCGATGGACAACAGCTGTTTTTGCCCCTGGCTGATGCCGGCATCATCCTGGCTCAACACGGTATCGTACCCTACTGGCAACCGTTGGATAAAGGAATGGGCATTCGCTGCCTTTGCAGCCTGCTCTACTTCCTCATCTGTTGCGTCCAGTCTGCCGTAACGGATATTTTCTCTTATGCTGCCCTGGAAAAGGAATGAATCCTGGAGGACAAATCCCATTTGTGTACGCAAGCTTTCACGAGTGATTTTTTTACTGTCATATCCGTCAATTAAAATCAAGCCTTCATCTGGTTCATAAAATCGTGAAATCAAGTTGATGATCGTGGACTTTCCGGCGCCTGTAGGTCCAACCAAAGCAACACTCTGGCCAGGTTCAGCCTTGAATTTCAAATCAGATACTGTATCACCGCCTTTTTCATATGAAAAAGAAACATCCTTGAACTCTATCTTACCCTTGATGTTATGAAGGGGGGCGGCTTCTTTCTCATCGACCGCCTCTTCTTCCGTATCAATGATATCAAAAACCCTGTCAGCCCCTGCTACTGCAGAAAGCAATGTATTAAACTGGTTCGACAGGTCATTCAGCGGTCTTGTGAACTGCCTGGAGTATTCAGTAAAAATAACGATTGTCCCAATCGATACGTACCCTCTAAGAGCAAAGTAACCGCCAACTGCAGCCACAATGGTGAAGCTCAGGTTATTGAGCATATTCATTAGTTTCGGAATGAAACCCGTAAAGGTCTGAGCCCAATAACCGGACTCCTTCAACTGCTTATTTTTTTTACGGAATTCTTCAATAACTTTCGTTTCCTGTGAGAAGGATTTAATGATCTTCTGGCCAGATATCGTTTCTTCAATATACCCATTCATTTCTCCAAGCCGGCGCTGCTGTTCTTTATACAGCCTCCCTGTCCGGCTCGTTATCCACTTCATCCCCATGAACATCAGCGGCACAATGATCATCGTGACCAGGGTGAGCAAGGGGCTCAGCCAAATCATGACGACGAGAGTTCCTACCAGGGTAAGCACGCTAGAAAAAATTTGGATAACTGAAGAATTCAGTGTTACGCTGACATTCTCAATATCATTGGTTACCCTGCTCATCAATTCACCATGCTGACGTTTGTTGAAGAAATCAATCGACAGCTTATGGAAATGGGTGAAAAGCTGTTTCCTCATTGTATAGACTGTCTTTTGGGCAATCCCGATCATCCAGTAGCTCTGGAGCCATAAGGAGATGGAGTGCATCCCATACACAACACCAAGACCAACTAACAGCCAGATGAATCCATCAGTGGACTCTGTTGCAAAATACTCGTCAATTCCCCATCCAATCAGGAATGGTCCTAATAAGCCAAAGGCAGAACTCGCCACAACCATTAATAGAACAAGGATCAGCAGGCGCCGCTGGTCTGCAAGGTATGACCAAATTCTCTTAACCGTCGGTACAATTCCCCTCGCAGTATTATTTCCTTTTTGGTCTGTTTTCCTTTCTTTTTGCTTTTTTAACACTCTGCCTTCACCTCCCCGAATTGGGATTCGTAAATAGCCTGATAAAGGGAAGAATGCTTCAACAGGTACTCATGGTCTCCGGACCCAATTAAGGAACCATCTTCAAGCAACAGGATTTTATCTGCTTCCTTAGCAGTGCTTATTTTTTGGGTAATGATGACTGTTGTGCATTTATATTTGCTTATCGAATCTAACAGCTTTGCTTCCGTTTTTAAATCAAGCGCACTTGTGCTGTCATCTAGCAACAGGATTCTTGGATTTTTGATTAGAGCCCTCGCAATGGATAGTCGCTGTTTCTGACCGCCAGACAAATTGACGCCTTTTTGCCCCAGAAGTGTATCATACCGATCTGGAAGTTTTTTGATCGTTTCATGGATTTGGGCATGAGATGCGGCCTTAACCATTTCCTCATAGGTCGCATTCTCTTTACCCCATGCCAGATTTTCCTTGATAGAACCTGTGAACAGTAAAGCCTCCTGGGGGACGTAGCCAATCCCTTCTCTGAGACTTTTCAGTTTAAAGTCCTTGATGCTTCGTCCGTCGATGCGGATTTCCCCTCTGGTTACATCATATAACCGGGGAATAAGCTGGAACATCGATGTTTTCCCGGCACCAGTAGCCCCAAGTACAGCCACGGTTTCACCAGGCGCAATGGAGAAGGATAGATTTTGGAGGATTGGGATATTGGTGTTCGGAAACTGAAATGATACATTGTCAAATTCAATTTCCCCTTTAGTAATCCCATACTCTTTACTGCTTTCTATTGTATCTTCCAGATCGATTTCCTCATTCAGCACATCAGTCACACGCTCAGCAGACGCCCGGGCACGGGAGAATACCATGATAATCCATGAAAACATCGAAAATGCAGTGGTGATTCTGGCTGCATAATTGACAATCGCAACCACATCACCGACCGAGACAGCTCCAGTTTGGACTTCTATTTTTCCGAACCAAAGGACAGCGATGACACTCAGATTCATGAAAAGCAGGAGGACTGGTATCGTTACCTCGGTGACCCTTAAAGCAAACACGGTTTTATCCTTGAGATTATTGTTCGCATTTTCAAATCTTGTACCTTCATAGCCACCTCTGGCAAATGCCTTGATAAGCCTCATACCGACAAGGTTTTCCCTCATGACACCGTTCACTTTGTCGAGGCGCTTTTGCACACTTTTAAACAAGCCTGCCGCCTTAGTCATAATCCATATCAGGAAAATCAAAAGAGGCGGGATAATAACGACAAATGCAAGCGACAATTTCACATGAACAAACATAGCCATAACGATTCCGCCAATGACCAACAATGGAGCGCGCATCGCAATCCTCAGACTCATAAAAAAGGTATTTTGCAGCTGTGTCACGTCATTGGTAATCCTCGTGATCAAAGAAGAGGAAGGAAAGTTACTGAAGTTTGTAAAGGAAAAAGCCTGGACCTTGGCGAAAAGCTTCTCCCGCAAATCGTAGCCAAAACTTTGGCCTGCATGGGCAGCAATAAATGAATTTGTGATTCCGGATGCAAAAGCAAGGAATGAAATCCCCAGCATGACCCCGCCCCATTTAATGACAGTATCCAGGTCCCTGGCGATAATTCCATCATCGATGATTTTAGCCATCAAGAGCGGCTGCACAAGTTCAACCGCAAGTTCGACGAGCATCAAGCTCAGCGCAGCCGCAATCGGGATGCGATATGGTTTTACAAATGAAAATATACTCATGAAGATAAGACCTCCGTTGAAGCGACCTATAACTATTTCGACTTTCGAATTTTATATCTACTATCATACCTCTTTTGGTGAATTTTTTGAATTGAAAGAGAATAATTTTATTTTGCCTTTTGGTCGTTAAATTGTGTTATAAAAATCCTTAGCAATTTTACAACTAAAAAAGCAGCATCGCCTATTAAGACGATGCTGCTTTAAATATATTTTTTCATGAGTTCTGCACCAGATGATCCTTCAACTGGTCCCTTAGAGCGCGTTTCAGGAACTTCCCTACTGAGGTCTTAGGGATCTCTTCCATGAATACAACATCATCCGGCAGCCACCACTTGGCGAACTGCGGGGCGATAAATTCTAGTATTTCCTGCTTGTCGACCTTGCCTCTATATTGTTC
The DNA here is from genome assembly GCF_018424685.1 of Mesobacillus boroniphilus. Taxonomy (NCBI): domain Bacteria; kingdom Bacillati; phylum Bacillota; class Bacilli; order Caryophanales; family Bacillaceae; genus Mesobacillus; species Mesobacillus boroniphilus. Next base: position 671,744 of record NZ_QTKX01000003.1, on the reverse strand, counting down.
CTTCAGTACGACGCAAGCAATCGGACGTTCCTGCCATTGCTGGTGTGGAACGGCAACGACACTCGCCTCGAATACAGCCTCATGAGCCATCAGGGCGTTCTCAAGATCGACCGATGAGATCCATTCTCCGCCGCTCTTAATCAAGTCCTTCGTACGGTCGACCAGCTTGATGACGCCTTCTTCATCAACAGTGGCCACATCCCCAGTGTACAGCCAGCCATCGCGGAATGCATCTGCCGAACGTTCATCCTTGTAATATTCATCCGCAATCCACGGGCCCCGCAATAATAGTTCTCCCATTTCCTCGCCATCCCACTTCACTTCACCATTTCCGCCGATGACTTTCATTTCTAGTCCTGGGACAAGGAGTCCTTGCTTAGAGCGGATGTCTAAAATTTCATCTTCTTCCAATCCTACCTGGTAGCTCTTCAGACGTGATACCGTTGCCAGCGGAGTGGTCTCGGTCATGCCGTATGCGTGCAGGAATGGAATTTTGTATTTTGTTTCAAACGCTTTGATCATGCCTCGCGGCGCAGCAGAACCACCACAGACAATCGATCTTAGTGAAGAGGTATCATAGCTTCCTTTTTCAAGCTCATTCAGCAAGCCAAGCCAAATCGTCGGCACTCCTGCGGTGAAGGTGACTTTTTCCTGTTCGATAAGATCAGCTAGCAGCTTAGGCGTGAACAGTGGTCCAGGCAGCACCTGAGTCGAGCCGAACCATGTCGCTGCGAATGGCAGACCCCATGCATTGGCATGGAACATTGGGACCACAGGCAGGACGACATCGGTTTCAGAAAGTGCTGCCGTATCCGCCAACCCGAAAGCGAAGCTATGGAGAACGATGCCTCTGTGAGAATAAACAACGCCCTTCGGATTCCCAGTTGTTGCCGATGTGTAGCACATCCCAGCTGGATCATTTTCATCTAGATCTTTCACGAATTCAAATTCCGGACTACCCTCGCGAAGAAGTTCCTCATAGGAATAGACTGGCTCCAATGTTGTTTCCGGCAGTTCATCCTTGTCGGTCATGATGATGTATGCCTCTACCGTTTTAAATTGATCCTTGCTCCGCTCAATCAGCGGCACCAGGTCTTCATCGACAAGCAACACCTTATCTTCTGCATGATTGATAATGTAAGAGACATGTTCTGGTGACAGTCGGATGTTAATTGTATGAAGCACTGCCCCCATCCCCGGAGCGGCGAAGTAGACTTCAAGATGGCGATGGTGATTCCAGGCAAAGGTGCCGACCCTGTCCCCCTTTTCCACACCCAGCTTTTCAAGCGCACTGGCAAGCCTGCGGGTCCGCTCGCCAATCTCCTTGTAAGTGAACCGGTGAATACCTGATAGTGTCCTGGACACCACCTGCTTTTTCGGGAAAAACTTTTCCGCTCTTTCCAATAGCGATCCTACTGTCAATGGAACATTCATCATACCGACATTTCCCCTTCCGCTTTTAAAAATAGAAATCTTCTTTTATTTGCTGCTTTTAATACTAAGCCAATCTTGTAAAATCTCTTCTGTCTGTTCTCCTTTTCTTGGCGGAACCGCTCCCTCTTGTGTTGGCAAATCTACATGCATTTTAATCTGGCCTTCTGACATTACAAAATCCTTTTCGCTCCAATATGGATAGTTAGCCAGCTCTCCTGCCTCAAGTACAGGTGTAAGGCAGCAGTCGACCTTCATGCCGAAATCTGCCCACTGTGAGAGTGACTTGCTTTTAAACAGATCAACAAGCTCAAGGTAAACAGAATTTGAGTTTTCCGGCCTGGAATAATGCGCTGGCAGCCAATCCTCCCGGCCGACAGCACTGCAAAAATTGCGCCAAAACTTTGGCTCAAGAGCTCCAAGGCTGACATAACGGCCATCCATCGTTTCGTACAGGCCATATCCAATCACAGTACCGTTCAACACGGAAACGCCATTTTGGTAACCTGTTTCTTTTTCAATCATGACATGGTTTGCCATCAAAGAAGCCATATTGTCAGCAATGGAAATGCAGTGATAGCTTCCCTCCCCGGTTTTCCCACGAGCTACTAATGCGGCAAGGATTCGCTCACTAGCCGCCATCCCCCCAATATAGTCAGAAAACGTATGGGTTGGATGAATAGGTCTGCCTTCGCTGTCCTTCATCTGAGCCAAAGCACCACTCAAGCTCATGTAATTCAAATCATGGCTGCCCAGGCTGCTCATATCTCCGTACCTGCCGTATCCCGTCACCGAGCAATAGACGATTCCAGGATTAGTCCTTTTTACCGCTTCATAACCGAGGCCGAGCTTATCCATGACTCCCGGCCTGAAGCTCTCAACAACCACATCCGCCCTCGCAAGTAAGTCAAGAGCGAGCATCTTTCCTTCTGCCTGCTTCAGATTGATGACAATACTCTTCTTGCCGCGGTTATGCGCATTGAATACATATCCTCCCCCTGTATTCCTTGCTGGGTCTCCCTCGGGTGCTTCGACTTTGACAACCTCAGCCCCGAGTTCAGCCAGCCTCAGCGTCGCAAAAGGTCCAGGGATATAATTGGTGAAGTCTAATATTTTAATTCCGTCTAACATGATAAAAATCCCTTTCCTTTACGTCGGCTGCCCTTTTGAAAACATTTCATCCATTTGCTTTCTAAGCATGAATTTCTGGATCTTGCCGCTCGCATTCCTAGGAAGTGCATCCACAAACAGGTATTTGCGCGGGCGTTTGTAGTTTGCCAGGCTGTCACTGTTTTTGCACCATCCATCCAATTCCTCTTCTGTTACCTGTGGATCTTTTTTCACGACAAAAGCCGTTACCGTTTCACCCCAGCGGTCATCCGGCTGGCCGACGATCGCAACATCAAGCACACCTTCATGGGCATGGAGAACGTCTTCTACCTCACGAGGATAGATGTTTTCACCGCCGCTGATGATCATGTCATCTACCCTGTCTTTCACCCAGAGATACCCCTCTTCATCCAGGTAGCCAATATCCCCTGAATGGTACCAGCCTTTATACATCGCTTTTTCAGAAGCCTCTTCACGATTGAAGTAGCCTGACATCATGCATGGTCCCTGGACGATGATTTCCCCGCTTTCGCGTGACGGAAGGACGTCGTCCGGATCGGAAGGGCCATCCTCATTCGGGCGGACAATCCTGATTTCATGGTTAAGGCAAGCCTGGCCTGCAGCACCTGCTTTTGTCAGTTGGTCATCCTCAGAAAGGAAGGTGATCGCAGGACCCATTTCCGTCATTCCATACGCCTGGACTAGCTTGATGCCCAGCTTATCATGACAGGCATGGACAAGAGATGGCGCCATAGGGGCTGCTCCATAAAGGCCGAGCTTCAGACTTGCAATGTTATAGTCTTCTAGATTCTCCTGTAAAAGCATGTTCCACATTGTTGGTGCCGCAAAAAACTTCGTGATTTTTTCCGAATCAATCAGTTCAAGCACTTTCTTTGGTGCGAATTGGTGGAGGATAACATTGCTGCCGCCAACATGGATTCTTGGCAGGAACGCACAATGCAGTTCAGCACAGTGGAACATCGGCGCAGTCACGAGACCTACATCATTTGCATCCAGTTTGGTTGAACTGACAACGATCAAGCTCTGCTCGACCATATTGCGGTGCTTGTGCATAACTCCTTTAGGCCTGCCGGTTGTCCCGCTTGTGTACATGATCGCGTAAAGGTCGTTTTCGTCCACTTCAATCTCAACAGGCTTCGTTTCAGCAGCTTGAACTTTTTCATGGTAGCTTTGAGCATACTCTGGTGTATCTTCGTCGATGTACCAGAAAGCGATATGCGGGAATCGCTTTTCAATGGCGGCGATGACTGGCTCTACGGCCTTTTCAAAGAGAACAACCTTTGGCTCGGCATCACCCAGGATAAAGGCGACCTCCTCTCCCATCAGCCGGAAATTGATTGGATTGAAGACTGCTCCGATTTTCGCACAGGCGAAAAACGCAGTACCCAACTCTTCGGTATTAAACGTGAATGTAGAAACTCGGTCGCCTTTCTTCACTCCTTCAGCAAGGAGGGCATTGGCAAGCCTGTTCACTTCATCATTCCATTCACTATAAGTAAAGCGGACATTTCTGCGGACATCATAGAGGGCTTCCTTGTTCGGGAATTTCATTACGGTCAGGTCAAAAATTTTGCCGATCGTCGTGCTCATTTGCATTCCTCCTAAATAAAATGTCGTTTTTATGCTTTACAGAGTAGTTGTATATAGTAGTGCCATTGGAGACCTGTTTTTCTCTTTTTTGCAATTTTCGGGCGCCAATAGCCCTTATTGGTGACCTGTTTTTCTCACTTCTGTTGTTTTCGGGCGCCATTGAGTGTTAGGAATCTTTTAATCCAGACGTTCAATAATAGTGGCGTTTGCCATTCCGTGCCCTTCGCACATCGTCTGCAGGCCGTAGCGGCCGCCGGTCCGTTCAAGTTCGTGCAGCATCGAAATCATCAGGCGGGCGCCGCTCGCTCCAAGAGGATGTCCAAGCGCGATGGCGCCGCCATTCGGATTGAGTTTTGCTGGATCCGCTCCAGTTTCCTTCAGCCATGCCATCGGTACAGGCGCGAATGCTTCATTCACTTCGAAGACATCAATATCCTCCAGCTTCAAGCCGGCTTTTTTGAGGACTTTTTCCGTTGCCGGAATTGGACCTGTCAGCATCAGCGTCGGGTCTGAACCTACCACAACTCTGGTGTGAACCTTGAAGCGCGGTTTCAATCCTAGCTCCTCGGCTTTTTCACGGCTCATCAAAAGCAGGGCACCGGCACCGTCACTGATCTGGCTCGAGTTCCCGGCATGGATGGCACCATCCTCTTTAAAGACCGTTTTCAACCCGCCCAAAACTTCAGGCGTGGTTCCTTCGCGAGGTCCTGAATCCTCCGTCATCAAAGTCGTTTCACCATTTTCAAGGGTGACCTCTAGCGGCATGATTTCTTTTTTAAAATAACCTTCTGCTTGTGCCTTCAAAGCTCGGCGATGGCTTTCTGCAGAGAATTCATCAAGGTCGCGGCGGGTAAAGCCGTACTTCTCCGCAATCCGTTCCGCGGATAGGCCCTGATGGATCATCTCGTATTGTTCTCTTAATTTAGGGCTAAAAGGGTTAGCGTCCTGGTAATTCGAACCCATTGGAACACGTGTCATATTCTCAACGCCGCCGGCAATGACGACATCCATGTCCCCCGCAAGGATCGCCTGGGCAGCAAAATGAACTGCCTGCTGGCTTGACCCGCATTGACGGTCAATCGTTGTTCCTGGTACTTCAATCGGAAAGCCTGCAGTCAAAGCAGCTACCCTGGCAATATCCCCGGCCTGTTCACCTGACTGTGTCACACAGCCCAGGATGACATCTTCAACAAGCCCTGCATCGATTCCAGCCCGCTTCACAACCTCTTTTAAAACTCCTGCAGCCAGCTCATCCGGCCGGATATCCTTCAATAAACCTTTTCTTCTGCCAACAGGTGTCCTGACGGCTTCGACGATTACAACTTCACGCATGTTCATCTTCCTTTCTGTGAATCTTTGTCTACAATCCTAGGTTTTTAGCAATGATGGTTTTCATGATTTCGTTCGTTCCGGCGTAAATACTGGCAACCGGGATATCACGGAATCTCCTCGCAATCTCGTATTCTTCCATATATCCATAACCGCCATGGAGCTGCATGCATTCCGCGGCGATTTTCTTCGCGCTGTCTGTCAGCTTCCACTTTGCCATCGATACTTTTGTGACAACATCCTTGCCCTCGATATGCTCAGCAATCAGCTGGTCAAGGAAAGCTCTGCCCATTTCGATTTCTGTCGCCATCTCAACAATCTTGAATTGCGTATTCTGGAACTTGCTGACTGGCTTGCCAAATGCTTCTCGACTTTTCACATACTCGATTGTCTGCTTCAGCATGACCTCAGATGCTGTTTGCGCGGCAATCGCAACAAGCAGGCGTTCCTGCTGGAGTTTTTCCATTAAGTAAAGGAATCCCTTACCTTCCTCACCTAGCAGGTTTTCCTTTGGGACCCGGCAATCTTCGAAAATAAGCTCTGCCGTATCCTGACAGTGCAGCCCCACCTTATTCAGCTTCCTCCCTCGTGATAAACCTGGTGTATCCCGCTCAATTACAAGCAAGCTGACACCTTTATGCTTCGGGTTCGCTTTCGGATCGGTCTTGCAGGCTACAACAATCAAATCAGACTGGATCCCGTTGGTGATGAAGGTTTTTTGTCCATTTACAATATAGTGGTCGCCATCAAGGATCGCGGTTGTCTGTATGTTCGCCAGATCCGAACCGGTCCCTGGCTCTGTCATCGCGATCGCAGTAACGATTTCACCTGTCGTACATTTTGGCAGCCAGCGTTTTTTCTGCTCCTCTGTTCCATATGCAGTTATATACGGAACTACGATGTCATTATGCAACCCTACGCCAACCAGGCCTGAGCCGACCCGCTCGAGCTCTTCATTGATGACCACCGCGAATCCCCAGTCGACTTCACTGCCGCCGTATTCCTCATCGATATCAGGGCAAAGATAACCCTGCTCGCCCATTTTCTCCCAGAATGACCGTGGGATCATCCGCTCTTCCTCCCACTGGTCATAGAACGGATAAGCTTCCTTCTCTAAAAACTTCCTTAGTGACCTGCGAAAAATTTCATGGTCATCTGTTAAATAAGGGTGTTTCATATTTGTCTCTCCCCTTTTCTCTCAAACTATTAAAGCTTCACTTCATTCAGTTTCTGTCGAAGCTGGTATTTCAGGATTTTACCAGAAGCATTCCTTGGCAATGTCTCTTCGATAAATATCTTTCTCGGAACTTTATAGCCTGCAAGTTTTTGGCGGCAAAAGCTCTTAAGCTCCTGCTCATCAACGACTGCATCCTTCTTTGGCACGATGACTGCGCAGACGGCTTCACCCCATACTTCATCTGGCAGTCCGATAATCGCTGCCTCCAGTACGGCAGGATGTTCATAAAGAACTTCTTCTACTTCAATTGAATACACATTTTCCCCGCCAGAAATGATCATGTCTTTTTTCCGGTCGACGAGAGTGACATATCCATCTTCATCGATCGTTGCCAGGTCCCCGGTATAAAGCCAGCCGTCCTTGATTGTTTTTGCCGTTTCTTCCGGCTTCTTATAGTATTCCTTCATAATGGACTCGCCTTTGATGACGAACTCTCCGACCGCACCTGGCTTGATATTCTTTCCTTCTTCATCCACCACTCTTGCTTCAGTCAGGAATGCGGCTTTGCCCCCTTTTCCAAGATGGTTTTTATGACCTTCAGGACCAAGCAGGATGCCGCCAGGACCAGCTTCGGTCAGGCCGCAAAGATTGTAAAATTGGTCAGTCCTAAAAAGTTCCATGCTTTTTCGGACAAGTTCCGGAGCCATTGGTGCAGCACCATAGCCGCATCTTTTGATCGAAGAAAGGTCGTAATCAGAAGCATTCGGCACCTGTAGCATAAAGTTGTACATTGCCGGGACTCCAAAGAAGTGGGTGATTTTATGTTGTTGGATTGCTTCGAGCGTTGTAACCGGATGAAAATCCCGATGGATGATATGGGTTGCCCCAAGGACGACGCCTGAAATCAGGAATAGATTAAGCTGTGCCGAATGGAATAGCGGTGCGATATGGAGGATTCTTTCCTCCTGGTTGATGCCCATGCTGATCATCATCGTCAGGCCGACATTGAAGACTCGTTTATGGTCAAACAAGGCACCCTTTGGCCTGCCGGTCGTCCCGGATGTATATAAGATTTCAAGATCATCATGATCGCTGACTTCAATTTGTGGATCAGTGACATTGTCGGAAAGGACATTAGCGAATGAATGATGTCCAACTGCTTTAGGGGTTCCCGTCGTGATGACATGCACTGCATTTGTTCCTTCACGTGCTGAAGTGATGATATCCTCGAACTCATCATCACAAATAACCAGGACAGTTCCAGACTGTTCAAGTATGTAATGGACCTCGGATGCTGTCAGGCGGAAATTCACCGGTACGATTACCGCACCAATTTTAGCTCCAGCAAAAAAAGCAAATACAAACTGATCAGAGTTCTTCATCATTAAAGCAAGCTTATCGCCCTTGTTGATCCCCAGGCTGAGCAGCCCGTGGGCTAGCTTGTTCACTTCCTCATTAAACTGCTTGTACGTATAGCTCCTTCCTTCACATTCAATTGCAAGCTTCTCTGGTGTTTTCCTGGCATTTTGCTCTAAATATGATCCGATATCCATACAGAACTTCCCCCTTAGTTTAATTTGGAAACGCATTCATTTACTTATATGCAATAATTATGCCAATTTTCCGAAAATGATAAATACAGTTAAACCAAGTGAGGATCTTCGCAGATGTCCATCTAAGTGTCCAAATATTGGACACCTTGTTTGGACACTTGGATGGATTACATAATTCTTGCAAATGGGAGGGAAAAACTGCTTCTCATCGGCAATCTGCCATAGAAAAAGCGGCCGCAGATTTTTTTTGCATTCTATTTTAATGGCGAGATCGATTTTTTTGGTCAAATCCCCCACTTTATTGGATAAACTCAATTTTTATTGGAGGAAGTTCATCTTTAAATGAGTGAAATTCACTTTTTTTGTAAAGCTCACAGCTTTTATTGACGAAGTTCAACTTTTATTGGCTATGTTCACAATTTTATTGGCGAAGTTCACAACTTTATTGGCGATTTTCAATTTTTATTGGAAATTCCTTCATTTTATTGGCGAACTGGAAAAAATCACGTGTTTTTTCCAGTTCGCCAGGAGATACAGTTAATTTTTTCGATCGCGCCGGTCCCACCAATAATAAACAGCCCAGAATATCAGCGGCACCCAAAATATAAACGCCCTTTTTTCCACTGGTACTAAGATGAGTAGCAGCATTCCAAACAAAAAGAAAGGCGGCATCAAGAACCAGTATTTTTTAGAATACATTTACCCTCCTATACGCTCAGCTGATATTTCTTTATTTTTTCATAAAGGCCTGAACGGCTGATGCCCAGCAGTCTTGCTGCTTTTGCTTTGTTTCCGTTCGTCTGGGATAGGGCTTTTTTGATGGCTCCGAGCTCGGCATCCTCTGCAAGGCTGATTTGTTCGCTGAGCGGGCTGGATAGTTGTGAGATTAAGTAGTCCGGCAAGTCCTCGGCCTGAATTTTCCCATGCTCGGCAAAGGTCATGGCGCGCTCAAGAACATTCCGCAATTCCCTGACATTGCCCGGCCATTCATAACGGAGCAATGCCGCCTTTGCCTGTGAAGAGATACCGGTGATGCTAGTGCCTAGCATTGAGTTCAATTCTTTCATTAACCCAGTGATCAAAAACTCGACATCCTGTACTCGTTGCCTCAGAGGCGGAATGTTCAACGATATGACGTTCAAGCGATAGTAAAGGTCCTCCCTAAATTCCCCCTGCTTCACCATTTCTTCGAGGTTGCGGTTTGTTGCCGCGATAATGCGGACATCGACCTTCACGCGGACATTTCCGCCTACCCTGTAAAACTCCCGCTCCTGCAGGACTCTCAGCAGTTTTGCCTGGAGCGACAGTGACATGTCTCCTATTTCATCGAGGAATAGCGTCCCGCCATTCGCAAGGTCAAACTTCCCGATTTTCCCTCTCTGTTTTGCCCCCGTAAAGGCACCTTCTTCATATCCGAAAAACTCCGATTCGAGCAGGTCCTCTGGGATAGCGGCACAATTGACGACGACAAATTTGCCTTCGCCCCGGGCACTGCTGTTATGGATGGCATGCGCAAACAGCTCTTTTCCGGTGCCGCTTTCCCCCCTGACCAATACAGTGGATCTGCCTTTCGCTGCTTTGGCTGCACTTTTCTTCAATTTTTCCATATAAGGATCTTCACTGAAAATATGATCCCATGTAAATCTGGCTGACTCTGATTTCTGCAGCTGCTGATGGTAAAAGCTTGCCTTGTTCTCCGCTTTCTGAAGTCTCTTGAACAACTCGCTGACCTCATTCAATTGGCGGAACATCACTTTTCCAATTGCTCCGATTACCTTGCCATCCTTCTTGATGGGAATTCGATGGACAATGTATCTAATTCCGTTCATCTCGTTAAAATCGCTGACTTCCGCCATTTCTGAGCTGAACACATTGCCAAGCTTCAGTTGCGGTAGCACTTGCTCAACTGGTTTATATAAAACTTCTGTTTTTTCCAGGTTGAACAGTTCGAGCAGCGGAGGGCTGACCATTGTGATTATGTTCTTTTCGTCGGTCATCAGAATCCCATCATACGCATTTTCGAGCGTCGTCTCGATTGTCAGCTTCAGTTTTTTGACCGTCTCCAGTTCTTCTGCCATTTTTTCAAATTCGGAAATATCCTGGAACAACAGGATTTTCCCTTCATCATGATTCACTGTTTCATAGGAAGAGATATGGAGAATCGATTTAAATTTTTCATAATGATGAGGCGAATTGTCTTCTTCCAGCAAGCCAGGAAAAATCTCGTCAAGCTTCCTGGACATAATTGAATCAACTGACCGGCCGCTAATTTGGGCAAAAGCTTCATTTGCATAAACTATCTGCATCCCGCCGTCAGTCATGAGTACCCCGATATTGGAGTGCTGCAGGATTGTTTCCAGCTGATCCTTGAGTGTATTTGCAGATTTTAACAGAGCGACCACCATGTCGGTCTTGGTCAGTAAACCGATGACCTTGTTTTGCTCATCAAGTACAACACCGGTGCCAACCTTGCTCGTTTTTACAAGTTGCTCGATTTCCCGGTAAGGGGTGTCTATACGAATTGACCTTGCTTGCTTCTTTATGTATGGCTGGATTGGTGCATCCAGCGGACTGGCATCGAGGATCATTTGATAAAGCCCGCTCCGGGTAAAAACACCCTGCAACTTCTGTGTGGCATCTGTCACCGGCAGCAGATTCCATTTCTTTTCTTTAAAAATACTTAGTGCTTCTCGTAATGTTGTGCTTTCAATAACATGGCAGTCGACAGGAGTCACGATATCCCTGAATTCAATCAATCATTTCCCTCCTCTACCAAAAAAGTTTCTGAATATTATAACTTATATTATAAAGCACTGTTCCGGAAAGATACAATTATTGCAAAATAAAAACCTGCTCCCAAATGAGGAGCAGGATTTGAACTAGCGTGGAATCGTAATTTTCTGACCAATATACAAGTACTTGGCCGGGTCAAGATTATTCGCTTTTACGATTGCATCAATTGTCGTGCCATATTTGACACTGATTTTCCAAAGCGTATCACCGCTCACAACTGTGTGAATCACAGGCTGAACTGCCGGTGGCTCTGGAGTTGATGTTGTAGATGGGATCGTGATTTTTTGGCCGATATACAAGTATTTGGCTGGGTCTAGATTGTTTGCTTTAACAATTGCATCAATCGTTGTACCGTACCTCTGGGCAATTTTCCAGAGAGTATCCCCTGATTGCACCGTGTGGATAACAGGCTGTGGTACTGGTTCAGGTGAAACTGTCGCTGGTACTTTTAGCTTTTGCCCAATATACAGGTATTTATTTGGATCAAGATTGTTCAGGGTGACAATTTCGGAAATAGAAGTGTTGAATTTAGCTGCGATTTTCCATAGAGTATCACCGCTTACCACAGTGTATTCAGCAGTGTTTGGAACTGCTGGCGGAACAGTTTCAACAACAAGCTCTACGTCACTTGCATTGATAGTTCCTGACACACCTTCCTTGACAAGTACCTGGTACTGGCCATTTTCAATTGTTTCGGAGATTAATGGGAATGTATCACCTTTTACAGCGGTATAGCCCTGCCCCATTGGATATACAGAAAGCTTCGCGGTCTCTGTAATTATCCTTACACGCTTTTCAGGCTGGAGCGCTTTAACCTCATATCCACCTTCAAAACTCACTGAGTCCATGAAAGAGATATAGCCTGCATTCGCTCCTTCAATCACCATCACTTTAATATAATAATTTCCGTTAACCGCTTTGCCTCCCATAAAGTCGGTTCCGTCCCATACAAAAGTATGGGTCCCCGCCTGGAAAGACTGCTCGGTAACGACATTTTTCATATGCGCGCCTGCGGCATTCGCAATATAGATAGATACTTTTGCCGTCTCTGCCAAAGTAAATTGCCCAGTAACAGTGTCATTAACACCGTCACCGTCAGGGCTTATGACATCAGAAGTGAAGACAGCATCCGTAACGACCTCTTTCAGTCTCCATAACGGGATGTTATATTCACCATCTTTGATCGTAATTGTTCCAGCTTTCTGAGCTGATTGTCTGGTTGCTGGGTAATTATATGCTGTCTCAATATAATTGAAGTTGACATCATAAGCTCCATCCGCAACAACTCGGCCAGCTTTATCTGTTCCGTTCCAACTTACGGAATGGCTTCCAGGCAAAAGCTTCATTTTATTGCCCGCAAAAACTTCCGCACCATTTTGCCAAATGCTTAGCTGAACTTCAGCTGGGCGGTTCAGGTTAAAAGGAATCTGGACGGTTGATGCTCCGCCATATTTTGGTGAGAACACGTCAGGATTAATTGAAACCTGGTCAAACAATGGCTTGGGATTAGCCTCTGATACAACGGTCAATTTACCAAGTGGATAACCTTGCATCTGGTTGTAGCCTTGATCAGATAAATATGCCTTCAGCTGGTATTCCCCAGCTGGCAATGGAGTTTTCTTCGTGTCATCCCATGGCACCCAATCTACTTTATGGACTGTTTTAAAATCTGTAGTAGAAAGGTTGATTTGGGTCTGAACACCATTGCCCACTGCTAAAATATATCCGCGCGTCGGTTCACTTGTTTTCAGCTCAAACGTTACATATCCTGGTACGCTGTTCCCTTGATATGCAACCGTTCCTGTGGACTGGCTGAAGGAAGTGACCTCCGCCATCGCAGAAGCGAATTGCGGGTATGCGATCACTATCGCAATGAATGAAAGCATGAAAATTCTAATAAATTTAGTTGTCACTCTCGTTGTCCCTGCTCTCTCGTAAAATGTTATATTGCAAAAATATCATATTCGTTTTTAAGAATTTCAACAACGCTTAAATTTTTCCACTAAAAAGCCCTTTCATCCTTGTGAGAAAGGGCTTGCGCAAAATTATTTCGGCTGCATCCGGATGGCTCCGTCCAGGCGGATTGTTTCGCCATTCAGCATTGTATTTGTCAGGATGCTTTCAGCAAGCAGCGCATATTCCTCTGGATAACCAAGCCGCTGTGGGAATGGCACCATTTTACCAAGCGAATCCCTTGCTTCCTCAGGCAGCGTGTCGAACATTGGGGTGTGGAATAAACCCGGTGCAATTGTCATGACCCTGATGCCATATGCAGCAAGCTCTCTTGCAATCGGCAGCGTCATGCCGACAACCCCGCCTTTGGAAGCACTGTAGGCAGCCTGCCCGATCTGTCCGTCAAATGCGGCAACGGATGCTGTATTAATGATGACGCCCCTCTCTCCGAATTCATTAGCTTCGTTTTTAGACATTTGTTCTGAAGCAAGCCTGATGACATTGAAGGTTCCGATCAAGTTGATGGAGATTACTTTCGAAAACATGTCCAGGGAATGGACACCTTTTCGTGATAACAGCTTGCCCGCAACTCCAATTCCCGCACAGTTCACAACCGTGTTGATCGACCCAAATGATTCAATTGCTTTGTTGATGGCATTCGATACTTCTTCCTCACTCGTTACATCTGTTTTTATAAATACTGCTTGTTCCCCAAGTTCTTTAACGAGAGCATTGCCGCGTTCCACTGACAAATCAAGGATCGCAGCCTTCCCCCCCTGCTCTGCAATTCTCCTGACAGTCGCTTCCCCCAAACCGGACGCTCCACCTGTAACAATCGCTATTGCTCCATTCATTTTCATTTTGTATGACCTCCACTTCTATAAAATTGTTAGTTTTATATAAAGCAAGAATCGTGCCAGGTTTGTTTTTCATGAAAATAAAGAGATTATTAGAGACAAGTGTCCAGTAACAGGACAGTTTTATGGATAAATGGACACTTGCGACTTTGGGGTGGAGACTTTTAACCAGCCAAACTGTATTTTGATTACTTTATCCCCGTTGGAATGATTTTTTTCCTCGTTGGATCAATTTTAATCCACGTTCGTTCGAATTTATTCCCTCTTGAAGCTGATTTATTCCCCGTTGCTGCACATGATCGGTTTTAATACCTTTGGTTTCATTTTAACCTAGACAAAAAAACAGAGCCGAAGCCCTGCATCCAATTTCAATATTAAGCTGCGTTCCGTTTCATCTTGTTTCTCAACACCAATTCCTCAAGCGCTCCTGAACCGAATATGACACCGGAAACGATGAAAATCAGTCCCAACAGGTGAGAGGATGTAATATTTTCCCCAAGGAAGATGGCTGCGAACAAGATTGAAAGGAATGTATTTAAATTAAGGAAAATTGATGCTTCCGCCGGTCCGGCTTTGCCAATTGCATAATTGTAGAGCATATGGCCTACTGCCGTGGCGAAAATCGCTGATGCAAAAAATATGCTCCACAATCCAAGGGAACCATTTCCCAGGCTCGTTAATCCATCTGGCTCCTTCCATAGTCCGATAAAAAACAGCAGAATTGAACCAAAGACAAGCATATATCCCGTTAACAGACGGGGATCCAGGGTTTTCGCAGCTTTAGAAATAATGATGAAGCTGATCGCCTGTGAAAAAATCGACAGAAACACATAAAAATCACCGATCGACATTCCTGACAAGCCTGTGCTTCCTGCCAATACAGTCAAAGTGACGCCAATACCTCCAAAAATAAAGCCAAGAGTCCGTACAAATGTCAAGTTTCTTCCAAGGAACAAAATAGCCATTAATGCAGTCAGCAATGGTCCCAGCCCGAGGATCAGTCCTCCATTTACTGCCGATGTTTCCTTTAAGCCAATTCCGAGGAAAAGATGGTGGCCAGTGACGTTCAGGATTCCTCCGCCAATTATATATAACCATTCTTTCCGGGATGGCAGCCGGACTTTTTTTATGAAAAATAGAATAATAAAAACCGAGACTCCGGCAGTGAAGACGCGGAGCGAGGTAATCGTAATTGGGGGGAAGTTCCCTACTATGATCTTAAGGGCCGTTACATTCATCCCCCATAAAAACATGACACCAGTAAGAATCAAATATATTTTAAGGTTTTTCATGATGCATCCTTCTTTCATTTAAACGGTTAAAGCATAACTATCATTTTACTCCTTTTTTCCAAAAGGGCAAGAGAAAGGAATACCAATTATTTACCACTCAGAATAATAAGTACCAAAAAGAAGGGAAAATTGTATCATAACCTCATAGGTTAAAAGAATGGTTTAACATAAAATCCATCAAAAACCGACAAAAAGAGGTTTAATATCCAGAATGCTATTCCTGAGAGATAGACTGCCGCTTTGAAAGGAGGTGAAAGGATGCACTTCCGACAACTGATTATTACTGGCTTTATTGCTGGTGCAGCTATGTTGGTGCCTGATATGGCTTTTGCTGAAAAAGGATCCAATGCCGGAAAGTCTGAACACACAATGGCGGCTGAGCAGATAACTCTGCCAGATAAAGCTGAAAGTGCCAAAACTTCCGATCCTGCTGTTAAAAAACAAACGGCGCAGAGGAAGCCTGTCAATCAAAAACCAGTCCAGACAAAAGCTGATGCGAATCCTGCTGTAGCAGGGAAATCAAAAGGAAAAGCTCCATCATTAATAAAAAATGAGAAGGCAGCCAAACCGCAAAAGTCTAAGGCAGTGGTTAAAAAGAAGACCAATCAGGCAAAAAACAGAACAAAACATATCAATAACCGAAGCATTAAAGGTGCTACAAAATCCGTACATAATAAGAGTGATTACGCAAAAGAAACAAAACGTAAATCACCTGGGTTGAAGGATAAGGTTGAGCCATCCCGGGATTCTGCAGTTAAGCCGGCTGATGTTAAAAGCAGCGTCAAAGTGGCAAGCAGAAAAACACCTCCCGTTGAAAAAGATGAACACGATTCATCCCAACATGAGAGGTATCCGAAAGGCGATAACCTGCCTAATCCTCCTTCACGCTCGAAGGCTTCAGGGGGGCCTTCCAGTGACAGGACAAGTTATGGGAACACAAGCACTTTCTTAAGCGATAAGTGGTTTGTTTGGGATCAATCTTTTAATTTTAATCTCATACAGCCGTATTCATCACGAGTCGCTGTTTTTCGAAGCCAGTGGGTCAATGCCCCTCCTTCCCCGCCACCGCTCAAAGCTCCTGCTTTTTTAACGTATACCGATGCTACCAGCCACGGGTCACGATTATAAAAAAGGGAGCGAATTATTAAAATGAATAATTATATCAATGGAACTAAAGTTGTTAAGTCTTTTATGCTAGCCGGAGTATTGTCAATCGGGGTACTGACTGGAGGACAATTCACTCAAGCTGCAGGACCTGAAAAGGTGAAGGTTGAACAATCTCACGCAGTGAAACCAGCAAAGGTTCAGACTGTTAATAAAAAGGCTGATGTAAAAGCAAAACCGGCTGTATCAGCAAAGCCTGCTGCCAAGCCTCAAGCAAAAGCACCAAAAGCGGAAGCTGAGGAAAATGCAGCGAAATCACAGGCTAGCAATCATGCAAGTGAAACTGCTAAAAAGAACGCAGCACCAAACGCAGCTGTTCACTCAACTGTTCAACAAGCACCTGCTGAGGAAGTTCCAACTGAAGAAGTTGTTACTGAGGAGCCAGTTGTTGAAGAGGTTGTTGAAGCAGAACCAGTTGTAACTGAGGATACAGACACTGATACTGAATTAGAGGAAACAACAGATATTGACGCAACCAAAGAAGATGAAGATGCTGATCTTGACGTTGACACTGAAATGAAAAAGGAAGATGAAGAAGAATCTGATGAGGATTCTGAAGACATGGACCTAAATGTAGATGCAACTGTAAAAACTGAAGAAGACGAAGAAAATGACTCTGATTCTGAAGACATCGATCTTGATACAGATGCAACAGTGAAAACTGAAGAAGACGAAGAAGAAGATACAGATGAAGACGACACTGAAGAAAAAGTGAACACTTCTGCTGTTAACAAAGCTAATTCCAACGCTTTCAACGCAAGTGAAACTGCTAAAGTGAATGCTAATGTAAATTCGGCTGTTGCTTTGTCTGTTGAAGTGACTGAAGTTGAAGTAACTGAAGAAGAGGTTGCTGAAGAAGAAGCTACTGAAGATGAAGTGACTGAAGAAGACGTTGCTGAAGAAGAAGCTACTGAAGATGAAGTGACTGAAGATGAAGTAACTGAAGATGAAGTGACTGAAGATGAAGTGACTGAAGAAGAGGTTGCTGAAGAAGAAGCTACTGAAGATGAAGTGACTGAAGAAGAAGTTGCTGAAGAAGAAGTGACTGAAGAAGATGTTACTGAAGAAGAAGTGACTGAAGAAGAAGTGACTGAAGAAGATGTTACTGAAGAAGAAGTGACTGAAGAAGATGTTACTGAAGAAGAAGTGACTGAAGAAGAAGTGACTGAAGAAGATGTTACTGAAGAAGAAGTGACTGAAGAAGATGTTACTGAAGAAGATGTTACTGAAGAAGATGAAGAAGAGAAAGTATCTCCTTCTATTGCTAACAAAATGAAGTCTAAAGCTTTCAATGCTAGTGATGTTGCTAAAGAAAAAGCTAACAAAAATTCAGCTGTTGCTTTGTCTGTTGAAGTGACTGAGGAAGTCGTTGCTGACGAAGCTGTTACTGATGAAGTGACTGAGGAAGTTGTTGCTGATGAAACTGCTACTGAAGAAGTGACTGAGGAAGTTGTCACTGATGAAACTGCTACTGAAGAAGTGACTGAGGAAGTTGTTGCTGATGAAACTGCTACTGAAGAAGTGACTGAGGAAGTTGTTGCTGATGAAACTGCTACTGAAGAAGTGACTGAAGAAGTTGTTGCTGATGAAACTGCTACTGAAGAAGTGACTGAGGAAGTTGTTGCTGATGAAACTGCTACTGAAGAAGTGACTGAAGAAGTTGTTGCTGATGAAACTGCTACTGAAGAAGTGACTGAGGAAGTTGTTGCTGATGAAACTGCTACTGAAGAAGTGACTGAAGAAGTTGTTGCTGATGAAACTGCTACTGAAGAAGTGACTGAGGAAGTTGTTGCTGATGAAACTGCTACTGAAGAAGTGACTGAAGAAGTTGTTGCTGATGAAACTGCTACTGAAGAAGTGACTGAGGAAGTTGTTGCTGATGAAACTGCTACTGAAGAAGCTAAAGTAAACACTTCTGCTGTGAACAAAGCTGAGTCTAAAGCTAGCGTACATGCAAGTGAAATCGCGAAGAAATTTGCTGCTTTGATCTCTGCTGTACTTGCTGTCTTTGAAAAGTCAGCAGATGATTCTGCGAAAACTGTGACTGATGAAGTTATCGTAGAAGAAACAAAATAATTAAGTTATTACCGCTGAAAGGACTTCCAGCTTAGCTGGAAGTCCTTTCTTTAATATAATCCATTAGTGAACCAGATTTCCCGTAGTTTGCGGACTGTCCATCAGCCAGTTATTTTCTTCGTTGGCGATGATTAATTCATTGATGTCATATGTATTGTAGTACTCCTCTTTTATGAACGGATCTCTTTCTACTAGCTTGATCGCTTCATCGATATCTTCGCAATTCAGGATGATCATTGCTTGTTCGTTATTTTTAAAAGGTCCGGCAACCATCAGTTTCCCTGCCTGGTTTAACTGCCTCAGGTGGTCAATATGCCTTGCTAGCAGGCTGGAATCCAGTTCTCCTTTCCGTTTATCTTTCAGAAGCACGACAAATCTATTCATAAAAAATTCTCCGATCTTAAAAGGTTTTACAGTAATTATACCATTTCCAAAATGTCCCTTCCTTTGCTGGAGCATTTCTCCTTTTAAAATTGAACATTAATGGGTAAATACTCTTTAAGGAGTAAATTTGAAGGAGGTAGAATTATGATCATTGTCTATGTTAGCCTCGCTGTCATCGTGGCTGCCCTGGCTTATCTTGGATATGTCGTTTATAAAACATATAAAGACGCCAAGCCAACGATTGAAAGTCTTCAGGAGACAGCATCTCGTGTCCAGACAAAAACCAATGCAATCAAAGAAGAAACGGATTCACTTAAGTTTAAACAGCAAAAGCTTATGACTGATTTTGAAAAGAAAAAGAAAGCTGTCAATACAGTTGTTTTTTCAGTAAAACAGACCCCTCTTGAATTCAAGAACGCGCTTGTTGCAAAACCTGTCGCTGATCTTGAACAGAAATATAAGGCAAGACAGTGGAATCGAAAGCATCGTAATCGTACAATGCAGCCACAATAAACAGGGTATCAAGCCCTGTTTTTTTATTTTGCTCCTGCAGGGTGACTATCTTCCTATATCTTCATCTGATTTATTTCCCAACGACGCTAAAATCAAGCAAAATCAAGGCTTATGCTGCCGAGACAAATATTTAGGAATTTAGTACGATTGCCGTAATAATATTTAATGATTATTATGTATAAATATACAAATACTTATCACGGAGGAATACATAAATGAAGCATAAAAAAATTATCTCGGGTGTTGTAGCTGCAAGTTTGCTGGCATCCTCCCCCTGGACTCCGGCACTCGCGGGGTCTTTGAAGTGGAATTACGTAAATGCATATGAAGAAAAGGACGGCAGCTTGTTTAACAGCGAAAACTATGATTTTATGAAATTCTCGGAAATCGGCGATAAGCTTGCACAAATCGAGAAGCAATCCAATCGTGTGAAGGTTGAAGTAAAAGGCCAATCATCAACAGGACAGCCTCTTTATGTCGTTACGATTGCCGCACCTGACACTCAAGGCAAGTTCGGCAAGATTCAGGCATTAAGAAAACAAATGTTCAAAAACCCTGGAAAAGCACAGGACTGGATTGAAGAGAACCCCGACTTCAAGGTGCCAATCATGATCAATGGCTCCATCCATGGCACTGAGTTTATCGGCAGTGACGCTGTCATGCAGCTGATCGAGCGCTTTGCTCTTGAAAATGATGATACAACAAAGGAAATCCTCGAAAATAACATCTTGATTTTCAATGTTGTCCAGAATCCTGATGGCCGGATTGAAGCTACACGTTTCAACGGAGAAGGAATCGATTTGAACCGTGACTTCATCACCCAGTCACAGCCAGAAACCCAGGAAACTGTCGCCCTGATCAAGGAATGGAATCCTATGGTCTTCCTTGATACTCATGGCTATGTTAAAAATTATGCACCGAACAAGCAGGGTCTTATTGAGCCTTGTACGGTTCCGCACAACCCAAATTACGAATATGATTTATATGAAAAATGGGCAATGGATCTGGCTGAAGCGATGGAAACAGAAATCATGTCCAACAAGGGAACTTACTCTGGAAACCTGTATAAAAATATGGTTGGTACATATATTCCTCAGCGTGATGACGCAGAAGGCTGGGATGATTATCCGCCGATTTTCACGCCAATGTATGCGATGTACCACGGAGCATACGGCCACACGCTTGAAGCGCCAACGAATGACCTCGACGGCGTTCGCTGGATGTATG
Organism: Mesobacillus boroniphilus; assembly: GCF_018424685.1. NCBI lineage: Bacteria > Bacillati > Bacillota > Bacilli > Caryophanales > Bacillaceae > Mesobacillus > Mesobacillus boroniphilus. The sequence goes on along the minus strand of NZ_QTKX01000003.1, from coordinate 651,274 downwards.
ATGCCATCATGGGCGCACTGAAAAACGCAACCGACAACAAGCAAGAAATGATCAATGATCAGATTGAATTGTTCAAGCGAGGCATCAATTTTGACCACCCATTCCATGAAGAAGGCTTCTTCCCGACTGCCTATGTACTCCCGGTTGATTCAGAAGATCCAACAGTAACACATAAGGCTGTCAATCATCTGCAGAAAAACGACATCGAAGTCGTCCAGGCTTCCAAAGCTTTTACAGCGGACGGAAAGTCTTATCCTAAAGGCACATACCTCGTTAAAATGGATCAGGCAAAAGCCGGCCTTGCCAATACGATGCTGTGGGATGGCGAGGACATCACTGAAGATGTGGATGCCATGTATGATATTTCAGCATGGAGCCTGCCAGAGCTCTGGGGCTTTGAAGCAATTGCGGTTCAAAGCGAGTTTGATGTGTCAGCGACTAAAGTGAACCAGGTCCAGGGGCAGGGTTCTGTCAATGGCAAAGGTCCATTCTTGATTCCGAACAGTTCAGTGAAAGCTGTTAACTTGGTGAATACGCTCCTACAGCAAGGAGTCAAAGTTAAGCGCGATCAGGAAGGTAATTTTTACACAGAAGCAGCGGCGAATGTGATTTCAGCAGCAGTAAAACAATCCGGACTGCACATTGAATCAGCAAAGGTTCCAGCTGATGCAGCCGAAGTTGGGAACTTGAAGGTTGCGATTTTGAAGGATGGCGGCATGAACAAGGCTCAGTCTCATTCAGGAACGAAACTTGCGCTGAAACGCCTTGGATTCAATGTTACTGAAGTAACACCAGTAGAAGTGGCTGAAAAAGGTATCTCTGGCTTTGATGTATTTGTTTACAGCGGAACGGAAGGATTGATTGCAAAAACACAATCACGTGCAGGCAATAAAGAGTTTGGTTTCCAGAATCCAGGCCAGTTTGATAGTTTCAAAACCAATGTAGAAGAATTTTTAAATAATGGTGGGAAGTATATCGCAGTTGGGGCAGGCGCATCCCTCGCGACAAAGGCATTGGGACTTACCGATGATGAAGTTGTCATCGCAGGCTACAGCAGCAACGGGATTGCAAAGGTTGATTACAGCGGTGAAGGTGTGACGGGAGGATACGGCGAGGATGATATCGGTTTTGTTTACCGCCCTGTCTGGTATGAAAACACCGAAAACGACGAGGTATCCGCAACATTTGACAACAACTCCGACTTCTTTGTTGCCGGACACTGGAAAAACAATGCGGAAGCACAGGGTAAGGCAGTCATCGTGAAAGAACAGGATAAGGATGTTACGCTGATTGGCCTCGAAGCAGGCTTCCGCGACCATACAGACTACCTATTCCGACTTCTTTCCAACAGCATTTTTGAAAAATAATCATGATAAAAGCATCGGGCCCTTGTCCGATGCTATTTTAGTTATGTGAATAGTATTTTTCTAGCAGCAGATAATCCTTTGTTTTTTGGATCTCAATTTTATTCGCCAAAGCAAATTCTTCAAGCTCACGAATAAGCTGTTCACTGTAAAAGTGCGCAACATTGAAATTGAAGCCTCTTCTTACCTTCACCACTGCATTCTTCGTCGTCCAGCCAATCCGACCGAACTTAATTTTTTTGATTTTCTCTGGCGTAAGAATCTTCCTGTAAAGCGTAAGCTTAAAGAATTTAATTTTATAATCAAGCTGATCTGAGGTAATCGTTAATTGGACTTGATGTAAAGTAATTACCACCACGGCAAGAGTGATTGTAACCCGGATCATCCAGCTTAAATTTGGCAGGATAAATGCGCTCATGAAAATGATTCCCCACAAAATATTTTTGGATATATTTCCTGAATAAGTCAACTAACTCCCCCCTCATAAACTTTATTTTACCAGATAAATCCAACTACTGATATAGAAAAAGACCACCTTTTCAGGTGATCTGCTTTTTCATAGATAAAGTCCAGCGAGGAATATCCCCAATGCTTCTTCATAAATCTCATCGAATTGAGACAGCGGCAGCGGGTTTATACCGAAGCCAAGTTCTACTGTAAAACCTGGCCGGCGCCAATCCTGGATGAACCAGTCTTTATAGCCGGCATAGCTCTCGATTGTTTTTACCGGCTCATAGCCGCTCACCCTGGCAAACTCATTGACCATTGTCTCTGATTCCGGCGGCTCCAGGTTTTCGAATCCCCAATAAATGACTTCTCCCTGAGTATGGAACGCAAGAACCCTGGCAAAATCACGTCTTCGGGTCATTTCTGCCATCGCAATCGCTTCTGGCTCGGATAATGGCTTTTCCCCAACATAATCCCTCGGTCCAGGCTGACTTGGGTTCCGTTCTTTTTCAAGCTCCCATTTTGCCGGAAATTGGTCGTTCAGATCCACTCCTCTTATATTCGCCTTCCATCCGCTGAAGTCAAGGCTTCCCCTATTCAATTCTACTACTCTTCCATTCCATGGCTCCTCTTCAGGCGGCCCATTGAGCACGAGATTGACTCCGTCAGGATTGACCATCGGCACAATCGACAAAGTCGACTGTCCATAGAAGTTCTGCATGGAGAGGCCGCGTATGGAGGATTTATTTGTCAGTGCCAGCAGGTAGTCATTCATGAAAGTCATGATGATCGGAGTGGTGATCCATTCATTAGCATGGAACGAACCATTATAATGAACCCTCTTATTGCCGTTCCCGATTAATGTTTCAGGAATTCTTTTTCCTAAAACAGAATTGCCAATCGAAGGCACCCTCATGAATGGATACACATTTTCCAATCGTCTCAAATCACTCATTAACGAGGCATAATCATATTTCTTTTTCCCCTGGACAATTCTCCAGGTAATTCTTATCGGAACCTTGATCATCTGGCCAATATACAGTGCGTTCGGATTAATATTGCGATTTGCCAGTAGCAGTGCATCCACCTGCAGATTCCTGCTTTGGGCGATCTTCCAAAGGGTATCCCCTGCACGGATTCGATAATCCACAGCTGCAAAACCGGGAATTCTCACCGTCTGTCCCACATCCAATGCGTTCGGATCCAAATCACGGTTGGAATCTATGATCAACTGGAGAGGGATGTTGAAAATATTGCTGAAATACCAAAAGGAATCTCCTCTTCTCACATATATATCCATAGCGCTCCTCCTGTTCTTTCAAAGTGGCATCTATACATATATATATGAGTACCTTTGGAATCTATTTCAGAAGATGAAAATTAGCCTTATTTTTTCAATCCGCGGATAAAGGCAATGACGGCGAGCTGGTAGCTTTCATCCAAATCAAGCGGCATTCCGAAACCACCCTTTTGCTCAAGCGAAGCAAACCCATGCATTAGGCTTCTTAATCCGCGGACAGCATGGATTGTTTCCTTTTCCTCTAATCCAAATGGTTGAATCGCTGAAACGACGATCCCAACGATTTTGTTGCCAATGTCATGTACGCGCTCATCTGCAGGGTCAGGTGCTGATAATGCGAACTCGTAAAGTCCTGGATTTCTTCTTGCGAAGGTAAAATACGCCTGGCTTAATGCCACTACTGCTTCCTTGCCTTGAGACTTGCCTTCCGCTTCCTCCTCCAGGCTGTTGTACAGTTTTTCTAGTGCAAATGTCGCCAATTCTCTTTTGATTCCCGGCAGTCCGTCAAAATGGTTGTATAATGAAGGCGGTTTAATGTTCAGTTTTTTTGCCAGCGATGCAAGGGTTATATATTCACTCCCATAGTTATTCGCAAGCTCAGCAGCTGCAAGCACAATCGTATTCTTATCAAGTGCAATCTTAGGTCTTGGTGACATGATTTCGTACTCCTTTATTTTGTAAAAGTTGCTTCAGCGTTTTGAATGGCTTTTTCAATATGTGCTGCAGGATCACGAAGCAGTTCACCGTGTCCGACAGCCAGCAGGCTTGGTTTTAGACCATGGATTTTCCGGGCGCTTTGCAAGGCTGTTTCTTTGTTCCAAGTCGCCATTGCCGGAAAAGGAAACCACGGTATGGTCACACCAGATACTGCTGTGCCGCCCCTTGTCTGAAAGGCATCTCCTGCAATTAACATGTCTGTTCGCTGATCAAGAAACGACATCGATCCCGGTGTGTGCCCAGGAGTTGAGATTACTAGCAAAGAACCGATTTGGTCCCCTGCCTTTATTAGAACATCCGGCCTTGTTTTGATTTTTTTTGGTACGCCTCCGCGAATCGGTGTCTGGGGTTCGGCAGAGTCAAGAGAAGTATTACCCGATAAAAGAAGGGAATCACGTGCAGATATATATACAGGAACATTCAGTTTGTCTTTCAATTCATCAAGTGCGCCAACGTGGTCACCGTGAGCATGGGTCAAAACAATCCGTTTGATTTGTTTTCCGATTTTTTCAGCTTCCTGCAAAATTGGCTTCGCGCTGTATGGAAGTGCCGCATCAATTAAAGTCAATCCATCCTCCTCCTCGATAAAATAACAATTCACAGGAAATACCCTTGGCATGAACGTCAGCTGATATAAAAACCCCTCTTTAATCATTCTCATTTTATTGAACCTCCTAATAAAACTAATGTCATTAGTTTTATTTTAACTAATGTTATTAGTTTCCGCAATCACTAATTGGAAAAATTTTAAAAAACGGGCTAGTTTCCCTATCTATAGTCCATTAATGTTAAATTTTAAACAGTTTGATAACGAAATTCCGGGTAATTGCCAGTAAACTTATCAGTATCCCAATGTTCATTTCTGGGTCGAAGAAGTTTTTTACCGGTTGCAAGAGTTTTATTAACGGTTGCAGCAGATTTATTAACGGTTGTCCTACTTTTATTAACGGTTACATGCCTTTTATTTACGGTTGCATCCAATTTATTTACGGTTGCATCCAATTTATTTACGGTTGTTCAAAAAAAGAAGCCGCGACTCTAAAAATCGGGCTTCCTTTTTCAAACTACAGCACCTTACTCAAAAAGGCTTTCGTCCGCTCATGCTGCGGATTTTCGAAGATCTCATGCGGCTTGTTCTCTTCTACTACTAATCCTCCGTCCATGAAAATGACGCGGTCACCGACTTCGCGGGCAAAGCCCATTTCGTGGGTGACGACGACCATCGTCATTCCTTCGCGGGCAAGTTGTTTGATTACCTCTAATACTTCCCCGACCATTTCCGGATCGAGGGCTGAGGTTGGTTCATCAAATAGCATGATTTTTGGCTCCATCGCAAGGGCGCGGGCAATCGCCACCCGCTGCTTTTGTCCTCCGGATAATGAGTCAGGGTAGGCTTCTGCTTTGTCCTCAAGACCTACCTTTTTCAGCAGCTCCACTCCTTTTGCCCTTGCCTGTTGTTCCGAAACACCTCTTACCTTAAGCGGCGCCAGCATAATGTTTTCAATCACTGTCTTATGCGGGAAGAGATTGAAGTGCTGGAATACCATTCCAACTTCTTCGCGTACTTTGTTGATATCCGTACCCTTATCAGTAATGTCGATGTCCTCGATCAGCACACGCCCGTCCGTTATCGTTTCGAGCAAATTAATGCAGCGGAGAAAGGTCGATTTGCCGGAACCAGATGGACCAATCACCACAACAACCTCCTGGGGCTGGACGACAACATTTATACCATTCAGAACCTTGTGGCTGCCAAATGACTTTTGCAGATTAGCGACTTTTATCATTCTGTTTTTAGCCTTCTTTCAAGAAGATTTAATAAAAAGCTAAGCGAGAGCGTCAGGATGAGGTAAATGACTGCTGCAGTAAGGTAAGGTTCCCATACACGATAATACTGTCCTGCCATTGCACGGCCCCAGTACATGATTTCCGGGGTCGCGACAATTGCCGCAAGTGATGATTCCTTAATAAGAACGATAAATTCATTACCTAGAGGCGGGATCATCCGCTTGAAGGCCTGAGGTAAAATAACATACCTCATCGCCTGGACATGGGTCATCCCAAGCGAGCGGGCTGCTTCCATCTGTCCGCGGTCGATCGACTGGATTCCCGCCCTGAATATCTCGGCGATATAAGCCGCCGCATTTAGGGACAGGGCGAGGATTGTCGCGACAATCCCGTTTGTCTCCCCTATGAGCATAGGAACCACACCAAAATGAATCAGCAGTATTTGAACAAATAACGGGGTTCCCCGAAAGAAAGTAATATACCAGACAAAAGGCCATGTCAGCAGTTTTCGGCGCTGTATTTTACCAAGCCCGATGAACAGGCCGAGGATTGTCCCGATTAAAATCCCCGCCAATGATAGCCCGATTGTCAGCAGCGTGCCTTTTACTAGATAAGGAGAATATTCAATAATAATATCAAAACGAAAATCCATAGCTTGCCCTCCAAAGCCCCGAGGCCTGGGACTAGATTTTGATGAAGTTTACACTCACATTGACTGTTGCTTTTCGCACATTTCTTGCATCTAAAAGGTATCGGTCTCTTTTCGTTGTGACTTCTGAACCGAAATTGCATTATAAGTCTGTGAAAGCAATAAAGTTTACGAAAAGAGCTCTACAAAAAAATGCGTAACGCTGTTTTCAAGAGTTACGCATCATCGAAGATTCATTGTTTATGAGAAGTTATTCTGATGCTTCCTGTTCCGCTTTCAGCATTTTCAGGTTTGGTTCTTGGCCGAACCATTTTTGATAGATTTCTTCATATGTGCCATTCTCGACGATTTTCTTGATTGCTTTATCCAAGTCCGCCTTCAAATCTGTGCCTTTCGGGAACAGGATTCCATAGTATTCAGCCTCGAAGCTGCCGCTATCTTCAATGACCTTCAGTTTTTCTTTCGGATTGTTTTTGGCATATACTTCGACAACGCCGTTATCGGCAACGACTGCATCTGCTCCGCCTGAAAGCATTTCCATGATTGCCAGGTTGTTGTTATCGAATTTCTTGATATCCTCGTTATTCTTGCCAAGGAGCTTATCCATTGCTGCCTGCCCGGTTGTGCCGTTTTGGACAGCAACTACCTTGCCCTTCAGATCAGCAGCACTTTTAATTTCGCTGTCTTCCCGGACAAGGATTTTATTGGTGGATAAGAAATATGGCAATGAAAAGTCATAGGTCTGCTTGCGCTCATCATTAATCGAAATTGAGGATACCGCCAAATCAGCTCGCTCGCTCTTGATTTCCACAAAAATTGGGTCCCAGCCGACATTTTCAATCTTCAGCTCGTATCCTGCTTCTTTCGCCACAGCCTTCAGAAAATCGATATCGAAACCAACAATCTTGTCGCCTTCCATGTATTCAAATGGTGCATATGCTGCATCAGTGACGACCCTTAACTCCTTCTTTTCTGCCTCGGTACCGGTTCCTCCAGAACTGCTTGTACCGCATGCCGTCACAATGAGCGCCGTGATCGCCATCATTACAATGGCAAAAAATCTTTTTTTCATTCTTACTTCCCCCTCTTATTAAAAACGTACATAGCTTTTAATAATTTATATGTAGAGAATGAGGCTTGTATTACCGAATAAATGATAAGAAAAACTTATACTAATAGATTGGTATCTTGTTATTTGTTTATTTTTCCTTCCAGGATAAAATTGGGATGGGGAGGGATTGATTATGAAGTTTAAGTTTAAAGCGCTTGATCATGTTCAGCTTGCAGCACCTAAGGGTTCAGAAGAGCAGGCCAGGAATTTTTTTGGAGAAATATTGGGATTTGATGAAGTCGAAAAGCCGGCAGAGTTGAAAAAGCGCGGCGGAGCATGGTTTCAATATGGGAATTGCCAAATCCACATTGGCATCGAGGAGCCGTTTATACCTGCACGCAAAGCTCATCCGGCGTTTGAAATTGACAATCTTGAAGGATTGAAGGAGCACCTTGCCGTATCAAGAGTTGAATACATAGAAGATGATAAACTTCCAGGCGCAAATAGGATTTATGTACATGATCCGTTTGGCAATAGAATTGAATTACTGGAGTGGATCAGATAGTTATTGCTTGCTCGATTGGTTTTCAATCGAGCAAAAATTTGGTATCATATTTAGAAAAGCGAAATATTCGTACTGAGAAAGAAGTGTTGATGGAATGACCCAGCAGCAAAAGGCGAAACGCAACTTGATGATCATGTGGTTCGCGAATTTCTTCATCGCAGGCAGCATGACAATGGTGATGCCTTTTCTCTCCTTGTACATTGAGACTTTCGGTGATTTTTCAGAAAGGTATGTTCAGAACTGGTCGGGATTGACGTTCGGGATTACATTCGTGACTGCATTTCTATTCTCTCCGGCCATCGGCAGGTTGGGGGACCGGTTCGGCCGAAAAATGATCCTGATTTTCATGGCTTTCGGGATGGGATTTTCGGTTTTCCTGTTAGGATTAGCCAATTCTGTATGGGAATTATTTTTACTTAGGATGTTCATGGGATTATTCTCTGGCTTCATTCCTGTTTCACAGGCACTGATTTCAACACAGACATCAAAGGAACAGGCCGGCAAGGTATTAGGCACTCTCCAGACAGGAAGCATAACAGGCGCGCTTCTAGGACCGATGATCGGCGGGGTGCTTGCTGACTCTCTAGGCTATGCAGCAACCTTCCAATCTACTTCTGCCTTCATCGTCCTGTCAGGATTGTTAGTGTTCATGGTGATGGAATACAGAATTGATATCAAAAAAGGAACAAAAACAAATTACAGCCGCAAAGAAGTTCTCCAACATATCCTCAAAAACCCAATAATGGTGAATGTCCTGCTCATGTCTATGCTTGTGCAGATTGCCCATTTCAGTATCCAGCCAATCCTTTCGCTATATGTGGGAGAGCTGCATGGACCTGAAAACCTGGCATTCTTTTCTGGAATCGCCTTTTCAGCAGCAGGGCTCGGTAATTTGTTAATGGCACGGAAATGGGGCCAAATTGCCGACCGGGTTGGCTATATAAAAATACTTGTCGTTCTCCTGTTTCTATCAGCGATTATCTATCTTCCGGGTGGTTTTGTCAGTAACATCTGGCAGCTCGTCCTGATTCGATTTCTGCTTGGAATCACCATCGGCGGCATTATCCCTGTCAGGGTTGCCTATATCAGGCAGGAAGCACCGGTCGCGATGCAGGGTGAGGTGCTGGGCTATAACACGAGTCTTCGTTTCTTCGGGAATATTGTCGGTCCAGTGCTCGGCGGTTTCCTTTCGGGGTACTTTGGATTCACCTCGGTATTCGTCCTGACAAGCGGGCTACTGCTGGTAAGCGGTATTGTCCTGTTTGCATCGATGCAGCGCAATCCCCAGTTCGTTAGAGATACATTTTAACAGGCAAAAAAAGACTGGATCTCTGATTCAGTCTTTTTTCCATCTACCCCGTTTCACATGATTTCTGGGGAACAATTACATATGGCCAGGAGATTTAGTACAGAATATGGTACATATTAAAGACTGGATTGGGTGATTGTATTTGGAAGTGCAAGCGTTGCAAGAGGTCGAAAAACTCGCCTTAAAAAAGCACACGATTTTTAAGCAAAGCAAAATCCGCTATCTGGCAAGGGCTGCCCTTGCTTCGATGTTCATAGGCTTTGGGGTGATTGTCGCATTCAAGACGGGAAATCCCTTTTATGTAGAACACTCGCCCTTTGCCTACCCTATAGCCGCGATTACCTTCGGTGCCGCGATCATCCTGATTGCCTATGGAGGAGGAGACCTGTTCACAGGGAACACCTTTTACTATACGTTTACGGCACTGCGGAAAAAAATGGCCTGGATGCAGGTGGCCAGGATGTGGATTTACAGCTATATCGGCAATATCATCGGCGCTGCCGCATTTGCTTTTTTGATTTACACAACGGGATTGTTTGACGATCATTCTGTAAATGGATTCTTGTTAAGTGTCGCTGAAAAAAAGACACTTGCACCAACATCAGAGCTTTTTTTCAGGGGAATTCTCTGTAACTGGCTCGTCTGCCTCGCGTTCTTCCTGCCAATGTCGATGAAGGGCGACGGAGCGAAAATGTTCGCAATGGTGTTTTTCGTCTACTGCTTCTTCATTTCGGGATATGAACACAGCATCGCCAATATGTGCACCTTCGCGATTAGCATGGTTCTGGACGACCCCCAGTCTGTTACTTTTGCAGGTGTGATTCACAATCTCATTCCCGTAACCATCGGCAATCTCATTGGAGGGGGAATCATGATGGGCTGGATGTATTACTATGCGAATAGTCCGTTTTTTGAACAATAAATAATCCCAAAATAAAAGCCGGATTTAGATCGTCTCTAAATCCGGCTTACTTGTTCTATATCCAAACGGAGTCCTGCTATCTAAAGATATCATAACAGATAACTTTGTCACTCCGTTGGTGCATCTTAATGTTTTTGTTTGTAGTAGGTAATCCCTAGTGCAAAAGCCAGCACGGTCCCTTTCACGATATCCATCGCATAATACGGGACAGACATCATTACAAGTCCATTTTGCAAAATGCCGATCAACACAGCACCGACAAAGGTTCCGAACGCGTTTGGCTTGCCAGCACCGAGGACGGAAAAGCCAATGAAAGCAGCGGCTACCGAATCCATTAAATATGGGGAACCTGCATTGATTTCCGCAGTCATGACGCGGGATGCCAAAACAACTCCGCCGATTGCCGCGAATAATGCAGATAGCAGATAGGCTGCTGTTTTATAACGGTTGACCGGGATGCCTGAAAGCCTTGCCGCTTCTTTATTCCCACCGATCACATACATATAGCGGCCATGTTTTGTGTACGTCAGGAATATATGGACGATGATGACAGCGATGGCCATGATCAGAATAATCCACGGTACCTGCCCTATTTTAGCAAAAAACGTGCTGATTGTTCCTGTTGAAAAACTCCCATCAGGCAGAATCATATTTTCCGAAACAGTGGCGCCCTTCGTATAAGTCAACGCCGTTCCCTGAATGATGAACATCATCGCTAATGTCATCAGCATATCCGGAATCTTCAGTTTTACGATCATCAATGAATTGAGTGCCCCTACAATCAAGGCAGCCGCTATCGCGGATAGAACGGCAATCAAGGTGTTCTGGGAAAACCAGACAAACATCGAAATGACGATGGCATTGGATAGTGAAGCGACAGAGCCGACAGATAAATCGAAGCCATCCACCGTCAGCGAGATGGTGATGCCAATCGCGATGATGGTCACGATGGAAATCGAACGTAGGATATTAATGACATTATCACCGTTGATAAAAGAAGGATTCGCTGCCGCAAAGATTGCGACCAGGACAAAGATTGTCAAAATCGTCCCATATTTATATAGGAACTGGAACAGTTCGAAGGTCTTTTTCGGCGTTGGATCTTGCTGCAATGGGAGTTTCGCTTCCATCCTATCTTCCTCCTGTTGAATAAAATAAAAGTTCTTCTTCTGTAGTTACGGCTGTTTCAAGCTCCTTAACAGGTTCACCGTCATAGAGCACGTAAACTCGGTTCGTGATGCCGGTGATTTCTGACAGTTCCGAGGATGCGTAAATGACACCCTTCCCTTGAGCTGCGAGTTGGGCAATCAGCTCAAAAATATCCCGTTTCGCTCCTACATCCACACCCTTTGTTGGCTCATCAAAAATATAAACGTCCGCATCGGCAATCAGCCATCTGCCAATCGCTACCTTCTGCTGGTTCCCCCCTGAGAGGTTTTCAACTTTAGCCATTTCCGATGAAGTCTTGATGCCGAGAGCTTTTATGTATTCCTGCGCTGTTTTCTTTTCAGCACGTTGGTTGATAAAGCTTAAAAACCTGGTGAATTTCTTGAGGTTGACCGCGGTAAGATTGGAAGTGACCGATTCTGCGACAAGGACCCCTTCCTTGCGCCTTTCTTCAGGCACCAAGGCCAAACCGCTTTTTACTGCAGCATGAGGACTCGTTAGGTTAAGGATTTTTCCTTTTAGCTTTACGGTCCCGCTCTTGGTTGGTCCCGCGCCAAACAGTGCTTTGCACAGCTCTGTCTTTCCTGCCCCGACCAGGCCGGCAAGCCCGACAATCTCCCCTGCTTTTACATGGAGGGAAGTATTTTTCACTTTATCTCCATCTGATAAGCCTTCGACCTCCAGAAGGGTTTCTCCGAATGTGCTGAACTTTGCTGGGAATTGGTCTTCCAGCTTCCGGCCGAGCATGTACTCAATCACTTGGTGGGTGTCGACCTCAGGAATATTCCTTTTTACCACCAGCTCGCCATTTCGCATAACCGTCAGCTCATCGCACAATTCAAAGATTTCCGGCATTCGATGGGAGATGAAGATGATGCCCACATTCCTTTTAGCCAGGTCCCTGACAATCCGGAACAATTCCGATGTTTCAGTATGACTGAGAGGAGCTGTTGGTTCATCAAGAATTAAAAAGGAGCATTCACTTGAAATTGCCCGGGCAATCAGGACAAGCTGCTTTTCGGCAAGCGTCAGTTCCCCGGCAAGCTTTTTTACAGGAATGTGAAGGTTCATGCTGGATAGGATCGACTCGGCCTTTTTGAAAAGCTGCTTCCAATTCATCCAGTGCTGTTGGCCCATCGCCTGCACCGTTTGGTTGAGCATGATATTTTCAGCCACTGTCAACGATGGGATGATGGCTGTATCAACCTCCTGGTAGACCGTCTGGATGCCGAGTTTTTGTGCATCAGCTGGTGTCCTGATTTCGACACTCTCGCCATCGAGCTGGATTTCCCCTGTGTAATGATCGTGGGCACCAGAAAGCACCTTCATTAACGTCGATTTTCCCGCTCCATTCGCGCCAATCAACGCCTGAATACTTCCTGTTGCCGTGTTGAAATCCACACCGTTCAGCGCTCGCACCCCCGGAAAGTCAATCGTGATGCTCTTCATCTCCAATCTCTTAACTGCCATTCCGGTTCCTCCTCCCTATCAATCTGCAAAGCAGACACTCTCTTCGATTTTGAGAGTGTCTGCCCGGTTTGATTTTGTTGGACTGGAAAAAATCGCAGAAAATTTCCAGTTCGCCAATAAATTTTGATTTTCGCCAATTAATCCCCTGAAATCGCCAATAAATATGTGAACGCCGCCAATAAAATTCGATTATCGCCAATTAATTTGTGAAAACCGCCAATATAATTCTCAACGTCTAAAACTCGGGGCACATTATGAAGAAATAACGTTACTTTTTATAATGCTCCTTCAATTTTTCCATCCAATCTTCCAAAAATGCATCAGACTTGCCCCAGCCTTCGATAATTTCAGCAAGATTCACCATGTTCACCGGATTTTTTGATTGCTGCAGCTTTTCCTGTGAAATCAGTGATGCTTCAAGGTCATATGTTGCTGGTGTTTCTTCGCCGGCCAGCTTTTTCGCCAGCAATCTCATATTCACTTCTCCGATAAGCTTAGGATCAACAGCGGCGGTGTATTTCCATGGGCTGCCTTCTCCCTGGATTTCCTGCAAGTCAGCATTGGAAACATCAATTCCGTAAATTTTGATTTCTTCTCGGCCAGCTTCCTTGATCGCACGAGCCGCGCCAATTGCAAAAGCGTCCCATGTTGCGAAGATCGCATCAATTTCTCCTTTTGGATGCTTGTTCAGCATAGCGGACACCGCGTTTTGCGTCTGGACGCTTGTATCTGCAGCCGCTACTCCAAATCTTTCAACCTCTTTGATTCCTGGATTCGCATTCAGGGTTTCCTGGTAAACTTTATTTCTTCTAACCATTGGCGGGAAGCCATCGACCCAGAGGTAGACGATATTCGCTTCTCCATTTTGGTCCTTCACAAGTTGTTCTAATGCCTGCGTTGCGAGTGCTTCATCATCCTGGGATGTAAGTGTGACTCCTTCTACCTGAGCCAAATCCGGATTTGAGTCGAAGGTCACGACGCTTTTGCCGTTATCAACTAATTTCTTTACGTCCTCTACCGTTGCTGCATCATCACCATGGGAAATGATGAAACCATCATAGTCCTGCTGAAGCCCCTGATTAATCGCGTCATGGAATTTGGCTGTATCTCCATTCGCCGTGAAGACATCTACCTTGAAGCCAAGCGCTTCACCCTCAGCCTTCGCTCCGGCTAAAAATTGCGCAGTATGGTCATCTCCGCCAATCTTGCGAATGACTTTAATTTTGACTTCCTCACCTTTGGCAAATCGCTCCGGTACTCCTTCCACCGGACCGCTAGCCGTCTTTGTATCTCCTCCGCCACAGCCTGTCAGCAGCAATGCGGAAGCAACTGCACCTAAAAATACTTTTTTAATTCCTTTTTTCATCTGACTTTCCCCCTTTGATTGATCTGCTTGGTTAACTAAAATAAAAAAACCTCTCCAGAAAAGAGAGGTTTCAAACGCAGTAGAATACAAAGGTCGGATTCCTCTCTTATCTTTCAAAACAAATGATTGTTTTGCAGGATTTAGCACCAATTCCAGTTGGAACGGTTGCTGGGCGTCATAGGGCCAGTCCCTCTGCCACTCTTGATAAGAGAATTTCTTTATTAAGTTAATGTTGCAAATCGATAAATTTTACTTTAAACTCCTATACTCATATTGTCAATAATATTATGAAAATTTAATTTTATTATTTTTCAGTACCCAGAAAAAAAGGAAGACCCTAATTCGGAATCTTCCTTTTTTGATTATTCCTTGCCTGCCGCGGTCATCCATTCAAACTGGCGGAGCTTCACTTCGTACAGTGTCAATGGGTCGCGGTAAAGCTCTGGGTTGATTCTCATTTTTTCAAGTTCGATCTTTCCGAATTCGATTTCGGCCTTGGCTTCTTCTACTGCTTCTTCAAGAACGTTGAATGGGTCTTTGAAGAACAGGTTCACATCGCGTTCAATCGATTTTTCAAAAATCTCGAATTGCTGCAGAAATCTTTTCGCAATGGTTACGCCGATTTCATAATAATCTTCCGTCTCGAGATAGGTTTTGTATCTGTTATAAAGCATCGCATTGTTTTGCGGCAGCACAGCAAGAAGCTTGCCAGCACTTTTTAGGAAGAACTGCTGTGGCGTCGAGCGGTTCATGATGTTGACCTTTTCATAGTGGACACCGTTCGTCATCCGGTCTGCATCACGGCGCCAGTCATCAAGTACCCTGAAATCACAGTCGAGGCTGATCCGCTCATCCCCATAAATGGAGTTAAAGCCCTCAGCCATTTCATTCAAATAGTTTTGGCTTTGGTCAAATTCGTCCTTCGAAAGTTGAATCCAGCCTCTCAAATCATCATGGAATTTCGGCAATACGGTTCCATCGAGATATTCCTGTATTCTCTTATTCATTTCTTCGTCCATATCAGTATGGATCTTTCCGAAATCGCTCTCCTCCGTCACCAATTCAGAGCAACCTCGCAGTATTTCCGGTATCTTTTCAATGATTTCTGCACGGGTTTCATCCTTGATTTTACGGTATGACTTCTGGATGGATCGTGATTTTTCTTCTTCAATGTCTCCCAACTGGTTGATCGCGCCGTTAAGCTTACCCACCATTTCTTCATTCCAGCTGTTTGATTCTATATGGTTATTCTCGATTTCAATTCGCTTATCGAGCAAATACGTGATGGCCCTTCTGACGAAGAACTGAAGTTTTGCGGTGCGTTCCTGCTCGAAGTCGACTGTGCTTCTGTTTGTCCTAATGAAATCAGAGAAATCTTTTAGCTGCTTGCCTTTATCGTAGTTAGATGAGAAAGCAAACATTTTTGAGTCAGGATAGTATTGGCTGATTTCAGCCCATGTTTGGTCAAAGACATCTATTGCCTCCTGCTGACTGTATATCACATCTATTTTGTTCAGCAGGAAGTGTATAGTCAGATCCGGGAAGTACTCTGAAATTTTCGAGAGGATTTCCCTTTCTTTTTCCGTAAAAGGATCATTCGCATTGAGCACGAAAAGCATACTATCAGCAAATCTCAAGTAATTGTACAACGGGTGCTTGTCATAGTTATTGCTATTGACTCCTGGTGTATCAATCAGTGCAAGTTCATGGTCGCGCAGGAATGGGAACTCTGCCTTGAAATCAATGATTGTTTCATTCTTGTGCGTCTGACGGCGTATTCCTGCAGATTCCTTGAAGTCCTCGAGATCCGTGATTTGGCGGACATCCGTATCCGTGATTTCAAGGATTTCTGGATTCTCTTCATTCTGGAAACGGATGACAGCAGCAGTTGGTGACGTGATCAGTTCTTCCCCAACAATGGTATTGACGAAGGAAGACTTCCCGCTACCTGATAAACCGGCAATCAACAGGTTATGGAGATTGGATTCTTGCAGCTCCTGGACCATCCACTTAATCTTGTTGCCAACCTCTATCTCATGGTTTTCTGCCCATTCAATGATTCTTTTGAATAGCTGCATGCTATCCCCGTAGCCATCATGGTACTCGCGCGAATTCAGCACGATATTTTCAGCATCGTGAATTGCGGACGAGGTGATGCTTCCTGGAAATACCTCATTCCACGCAATGATAGAAGATGCGGATACAAGGCTGTTAGCGGGACTTGTGATTTTCAGCCAATTTGTAAGCAATTCAGGGATCAATGGGGAAATTTCCTTGATTAATCGATCTCCGTTAATCAACTCGAAATATGTGTCCTGATAGACCGCTGACAAGTGGGTCCAGCCATCTTTTCTATTGCCATCCATTCCGCTGAACAATTGGTTGAATTCCCTTAGCCATGTCATGTATGAACTTTGATCCTTGTAGCTTTCCCAAAGGGATACAGCCAGTTGCTCAAACCGGCTTCTGTCCACCTGGAAAAGAACAGATAATGCTTCGTTAAAATAATCCGGTGCGAACTGTACTGTATGCCCCTGCTCTACATATTGATTCAAGACGTCGAACCACTTAGGCGAACCCGTACGAACACCTTCATTGACTGCCAGCTCGACTTCATTTCCCCAGTCTTGATGCTCTTCAAAGAAAGCGCGGGCAATCTCCGTTACGCCAGGGTAATCTGGATCAAGCGCCACTGATTTCTTGATGACAGCAACCGCTTTATCTAGCTTGCCCTGCTCTATGTAGAGCGATAAGAGCTGAAGGCCGCTTTCAATCCTGAGAATATTGCTTTCCGTTTCAATCGACAGGTATAGCTCTTCCGCGGAAGTAAGCAGACCCAGTTCAAGGAATGCATCGCCCATGTTCTTTTTCGCCCAAGGCTCGAATTCATTTGTAATGTTCTCCCACTTAAAAATCGCAGCTTCATAATCTTTATTGTTAAAATATACCTCTCCCTGAGCAAAACGGAGATTCGACAAATCGGGCATATCAATCTTTTGCTCTTCAAGGAAAAGCTCCCCGAGTACTTGAATCGGATGTGTCCTGTTTCCTGATTCCATATAAGTTTCAAAATACGACTTTTTGATTAATTGCTCTTCAAATGTCATGACTTTCCTCCGACCTTTTCATAATATCAATCCAAAAAAAGAGCCTTCAGACTCCTTCAGGCATAAAAAATTTGTTTTAGCTAACTGTTCTTTTTCCCTTTTGCGGCTAGCCCTCAAACCTTATCATTGTATTCTATCAAACTATTTTTCATTCAAGATTTCAGCCAGCTTTCAGTTTTGCTACAAGCACTGCAAAGTTTGTAACCTTTTTAATAAACAATCCATTTATTTGCCAGTTATCGTCGAAACATGTCGCTACCTATAGCTTTCGAACTATATCCAGGATTTATGGGGAATCAATGAAGTTTGTCACACCGCGTATAGGGCAAAATCATTATAATGGAGGTATCTAGACGACCGAAAAAAGGAGATTATTATGCTGATCTTGAAACTTTTGGGTACTCCCTTAGAACATATTAAATCCGAACATATCAAAAACAAATCTGTCATGAGGAACAACAAAACGCTGGCTGCAATCAGGGAAACAGGTAATAAAGTTGAATTCCAGATTGATCCCTATCTTGACCTCGAGGAATTTCAATTTTTACGGGATATGATCATGGAGCTCAGCTACGGAAACGAAGCCGCCATCGATGAAAGAGGCTGCCAG
This sequence comes from Mesobacillus boroniphilus, assembly GCF_018424685.1. Taxonomy (NCBI): domain Bacteria; kingdom Bacillati; phylum Bacillota; class Bacilli; order Caryophanales; family Bacillaceae; genus Mesobacillus; species Mesobacillus boroniphilus. The sequence goes on along the minus strand of NZ_QTKX01000003.1, from coordinate 633,442 downwards.
CTGGGTTATCTGGAGAACGGTGAGAAGGCGTTTTTGATTAAGAATTGGGAAGAGTGGAAGTTATTCTTGATGAAAGCCAAGCTAAGGACACTTGAAGGCCAGAACGTGCAGGCTTTAAATCCAGAAGGCGAAGAACTTGGATCCGGCCTTCTCGCTGAGTATGAAATCGCTGAAAACCCGTTCCGAATCACGAGCTGCACCTTGATCACCCTTTTCGGGGAAAGGAAGTTCGAAGGAGAAAATATTAAGATTGTGCCGACTAACCAGTTTAGCTAAGAAAAGCGCAAGCGCCTTGTCCAGCCCCGACAAATGATCCTTAACTAAAGAAGAGCAGCGGAATTCCGCTGCTTCTTCATTTTTCTTTATTCAATTCATCAATCAACTGCTTTGTCCGTTTCGCATTCCCTTCCGCGAAGTTTTCAAGACGTTCTTTCAGCTCCGGATCGTCATGGACTCGTTCAGCCGTTATTAAATAAGTACGCATCAAATCTTCTTCAATCTCAACGGAATTTTCAATTACTTCCTCAATTGATTCTTTTTTGCTATCGTGATGAAAAGGATGGGAATCCATTCTCTTAATCCTCCCCTTAAGCTCCTTTTTTAGGAGTACTTTCCAAATTACAAATTGAAAAGAGCTCTCCTTTTATCATCGCCACTAGCTTATTTTTTATACTCTGCCTTCTTCCAGATGAAGAAGGCTGTTGTTGCCAGGACAGTAGAAATAAGTGCGACAATCACCGCTCCATATACACGTTCATCTTCCTGGCCATAATAGCCCTCTATCGCATTGGATAGAGCGAAAACATTCACGGCAAGGAACAAGAAAATCGAGAAAAATGCTGCTCTTTTTTTATCCATGCCTTACTTCCCTCCCTACTGCGAATACCTTGCCATCCTTGATTTCAAGAAGGATTTTCGGAAGCTCGCGCTGCGGCGGTCCTGCCATCGGCTGGCCGCTGTCTACATTGAAATAACCTTTGTGGCAAGGGCACAGCAAAACATTTTCCTTGTGCTCATAAAAGACTGGGCATTGAAGGTGGGTACATTTATTATTGTACGCGACAAATTTGTCCTCCGGTGTCCTCACCAAAATAGCCGGTTCATTTTTTGTCGGGTAGTTGAAGTTTCTTGATTCCCCGATTGCCAGGTCTTTGATATCCGTGATTTCTACTCGCTTAACTTCACCGTTTTCATCGCGCAGGAATGTGAAGATCCCAAATGGAGTCGTCGCAAGTCCGATGGCGACTGTGGCTCCAAACGAAGCTTTCAAAAACGCTCTTCTATTCAAATGGACATCGTCTTTCCTGTTCAGATTATCAATCAGCTTGATCATATCTTTATCATCTTCATGATGGGTCTGCTTTTTATCATCACTCATAGTCAAATCCTCCTGTTCCTAGAGCTAAAACTTAGCATCGATTTTTTCTGCCAGGTTTAGATATTCCTTGAATAGCGGGGTGTTTTCCGTCGCAATCGCAGGTGTGTCACTATTCTCATCAGCTTCCTGGATCGGCAGCTGTCCCAGCAATTCCGTACCTAGCTGTGCTGCCAGCTCCTCGCCGCCGCCTTTTCCAAAAATGAAATATTTCTGATCGCTGTCCTCTGGCTTGAAATATGACATATTTTCGACCACACCAATGACTTCATGCTTGCTTTTAATCGCCATCGATCCAGCCCGCTCCGCTACGAATGAAGCGGCCTTATGCGGAGTAGTCACAACGATTTCCTTGCTCTGGGGAATCATCAGGTGCATATCAAGAGCGACATCTCCCGTTCCAGGAGGCATATCAAGAATGAAATAATCCATTTCTCCCCACATCACATCGTCGGTAAAATGCTGAATCATTTTGCCCAGCATTGGTCCGCGCCAGACGATTGGTTCGTTGTCCTTTACAAGGAAACCCATGGACATTACCTTGATGCCGTGAGCCTCAACCGGAATGATTTTGCCGTTGAACGTTTTTGGTTTTGAATCTATATTAAGTATTTTCGGTACGCTGAATCCATATATATCAAGGTCGATGATTGCAACAGACTTGCCAAGCTTCTGGAGCGCAAGCGCAAGATTCACTGATAAAGAAGACTTACCCACTCCGCCTTTTCCGCTTGTCACCGCCAGTACATTTCCTTTTAACATTTAAAAAGCACCTCTTTTTTGGTTGGTTTTTTATTCCCTACCTTATCTAAAATTGGTTGAAACCAAACTGGAAAAAATCGCTTTGAATTTCCAGTTCGCCAATATAATTTCATTTTCGCCAATAAAGTTGTGAAGTCCGCCAATAAAATCAGATTATCGCCAATAAACCTGTGAACTCCGCCAATAAAATCGTTTTTTCGCCAATATCACTAAAATCGATTCAAAAACAGAGCCGGCCCTAATGAACTTAGCGCTCTTTTCCGGCCGGCTGCATTAAATTATGATTGAGAATCTGTATAAACCCCGAAAAATTCAGGTACGTAATCCCATTTATTGCCCTCTTGCGGCTTTTTGCCTTCAACGAGGTTCATCTGGGTACGTTTTCTGCGCAATTGCTGCATTTCATCGAAGTCGATGAAGCGGATTGCATCGCTCGGGCAGACAGATGCACACATTGGCGCAATATCATGACGCGTTCTGTCATAGCACATATCGCATTTGTACATCTTATTCGTTTCAAAATCGAACTTCGGAATTCCGAACGGACAGCCGAATGTACAGTTGCGGCATCCTATACATTTTTCTTCCATCGCTGATAGCACGACGCCCTCATCCGTGATTTGGATCGCGTTTGCCGGGCAGACACGCGCACATGCCGGGTCTTTACATTGCATGCACAGCATCGGGAAGGTCTGTCGTGATTCGGTAAAGTCAACATATTCTACATAGTTGCGTTCTTTAGCGTCATGGTCGCCGCACTCTCGGCAGGCTGCCTGGCAGGCACGGCATCCAATACAGCGTTCAAATTCAAGGTACATAATTTTATTCATAACAGCCGTTCCTCCTATTTAGTCAGCTTTTCGAGCTTTACAGCACAGACTTTGAATTCTGGCATCCTTGAGAATGGATCCAGTGCCGGGCTGGTCAATTGGTTGACTGCCAGCTTTTTGCCCCAGTGGTAAGGGACGAACATTGTATCTTTACGGATTGCTTTTGTTATTTTTACCGGAGCGACCATGTCGCCTCGCGGAGTTGTAAGTTTCACTCTTTCACCGTTCTCGATCTGGTACTGGCTTGCAAGTTCAGGATGCATTTCGACGAATGGCTCAGGGCATTGCTCCATCAGGAAGTCAACACGTCTTGTCTGGTTGCCTGATAGATAGTGGAATACGACGCGGCCAGTTGTCAGCCATAATGGGAATTCCTTAGATTGAACTTCTGCAGGTCCTCTGAAATCGCAAACTGCAAGATTTGCTTTTCCGTCTTCCGTAGCAAAACGTTCCTGGAACACAGAAGGCGTTCCCTTGTGATTCTCTGCTGGAGCCGGCCAGAACACGCCGTCCTGTTCATCGATTTTTTCGTAAGTCACTCCGTAGTAGTCAGCCTTGCCGCCTTTTGAAGCGTGGCGAAGCTCGTCAAAGATCTCTCTTGGTTCGCTGTAATCAAAGAACTTTCCTTTTCCAAGGCGGTCAGCGATTAGCTTCATGATTTCCCAGTCAGGCTTCGATTCTCCAAGAGGCTCAACTACTTTGCGGATCCTGATGACGCGGCCTTCGATATTCGTTGTCGTACCTTCGTCTTCAGCCCAAGTCGTTGCCGGAAGAACTACATCTGCAAGCTCCGCTGTTTCTGACATGAAGAAGTCATTTACGACAAGAAAGTCAAGCTTCTCTAGTGAATCCTGGACATAGTTGATATTTGGTGATGAAACAACTGGATTCGAGCAGATGACATGCAATGCACGGATCGTCTTGTTCTGCATCAAATGGAACATTTCGTATGCGGAAACGCCTTCCTTCGGCATTTCTTCCGGCTTGATGCCCCATACTCCAGCAACGTGCTCGACATCTTTAGGGTTAGCGATTTTTCGGTATCCAGGAAGAGCATCTGCTTTCTGGCCGTGTTCGCGTCCGCCCTGGCCATTGCCCTGACCGGTAAAAGTCGCAACGCCAGAAGCAAATTTGCCGATTTGGCCTCTCAATAAAGCCATTGATGTATAAAGACTTACGTTGTCAACACCAGCAGTCTGTTGTTCTGCACCGCGTGCGAACATAACGACTGATCGTGGTGATTTTCCGAAGATGTGCGCAGCCTTGATGATCTTCTCCACTGCGACACCTGTAAGTTTCGATGTATATTCAGGTGTGAATTTCGCCGTCATTTCTTTTAATTCCTCAAAATTGTTGCAGCGATCCTGCACATATTGGTGATCAACATAATCATATTTGATCAGAAGGTGCATGATGCCGTTTGCTAAAGCAGCGTCTGTTCCTGGAAGCAGGTCCAGGTGTACGTCAGCCACACGTGCAGTAGCGGTTTCACGAGGATCGGCTACGATGAATTTCGCTCCTTTGTCCTTCGCCTTCCAGAACCACTGGATACTTGTTGGATGGCACTCTGCTGTGTTAGAGCCTGCCATGAAGAAAGTATCCGTATGCTCCAGCTCTGTCCAAGGAAGCGTAGATCCACGGTCCATCCCAAGTGTTTTGTTAAAACCGCCGGCAGCAGAGCTCATGCAGTATCGGCCGTTATAGTCAATGTAACGAGTGCCAAGGCCTACACGGGCGTACTTTCCAACAAGGTAGCACTTCTCATTTGTCATGGAAACGCCGCCGTAAACGCCGATTGCGTCCTTGCCGTAATTTTCCTGGATGCCTTTGTATTTGCTTTCAATCAAATCGAGCGCTTCATCCCAGGTTGCTTCGACGAACTTGCCATTCTTTTTGATCAACGGAGTTTTGATGCGGTCCGGATGGTCGATTGTCTGATAGGCTGTAACACCTTTAGGACACATCTTTCCTCTTGTTAAAACCCAGTCATAACGAGGTTCGACACCAACAACCTTATTGTTTTTTTCATCGACGCGTATGTGCATCCCGCACTGCATCCCGCAGTAGCAGCAATGGGTTGTGACTAGCTTTTCCCCTTTGCGGATTTGGTTCTTTACGCCTTCTTTAACGAGAAACTGGCTCATCGATTTTTTCCTCCTTTGAATCCTGGTCAAGTCCGTAAAACTCTTCTGAACGCTTCTTGCTGAAGCCTGATATGTGAATTCCGTTATTTGTGCTTACTGGTCCGTATGGGTTGCCCTGCGGTGCTTCAAGATTCATTTGTTTCAATGCTCTCATCCTGCGGCGGCAGCCCGTGCAGTAGTCTGATAGGTAAGTGCCATCTGCAAGCTGCAGGTCGAAATTCTGGCTTTTTAAAATTGCCTGGACATCCGCAATCTGGTCGTCATTGCTGTATGGCTGTCCGCAGCTTTTACATGATTTCGTATCCACTTTGACCACCTCTTGATAACTCATTGGTACAGCTGTAGCCAGCGGCCTGATCGGAACGTGGAACAGTTTTCCGAATGGGAAGTACATGAGCATGATAATGACTGTTACCTGGTGGATCAGGGACATATAATGGTGCATCCATCCATCCAGGAAAGTGTACATGATTGTCAGGATCAAACCTGTAACTGTTACTGACAATAAAATGATCAATGGTAAAATATCGAACTCGAATCGTTGGGTTACTTTTACATCATAATCAGTGATGCGTCGGTAGAGGGCCATCCCTGCTCCAATTAACACCATGATGGCACCAATATTCAGGCCGTTATAGACGATTTCAGCGAAAAGGCCGTGTGCTGCCATCGTGATGGTCGGCATATCGAACACGATGATCTGGTATGTTTCCGGGTCAATCAGGTCGAAACGCATCCATCCGAATGTAAGCCCGAATGTGATCGCGAAGGAGATGATGCAGCCCCATGAAATCATGAAATGCTGGATGCCGCGGTATATTCCGCGCTGGAAAATGAATTTTTGTAAAATAATGTTGTCAATTAATGTTTTGATTAGTGCTTTGGAATTTCGTTTCAGTCTTTCTTTATTAAAAAGGTTATCAACACTTCGCTTCGCCACTCTGTTCGTGGCTTTGCGCCACATCCAAAAGCTCACCCTGATTGTCAGCCCGATCGCAAAGACCGCAGATGAGATGGCATATCCCAGAAGCGCCATATCGATATGGACAAACTTCGAAGTCGAATACCACATTGAGAAAAATAATAGAAGCACAACGACAAAGGAATACATGCTTGTTTTGGAGTAAAAGGATTTCTCGAATTTGTACAACTTTGCTACCTCCCTGTAAATCGTTCCCGATTTCAAAAATCATCTTATCATGGAAAAAAAGTCAAAATAGAGGCAAAATGTAAACACTTTGTGAATAGTGAAAAATTGATTTGATAATGTTTATAGCCCTATCCTGCATGGTGAACCTTACTTATCTAAATCTTAAGGGAGGCAGATTAAAAGATATGTGAAGTCCGTCACACCATTATAAGTGGACACAAAATCGTAATAAATTCGTGATGGACTTAACTTTTTCGAAGCTTGTATTAGGCAACAAAAGTCATATTCAGCTTTATTAATGGATGTTAAAATGGATAGCCTTGAGTAAGTTGAGTTATTAGAAGTCCGGCATACTTATGCCATATACTTAAGCTATCAAGCTAGAAAGGTTGGGAAGTTATGGACAATTTCAAAGCATTTATGGTGAACAAGACAGATGATGATTTTTCAGCGGAAGTAAAAACGATCGGATTGGAAGATTTGCCTGCTGGAGATGTGGTAATCAAGGTGGCCTACTCAACCGTCAACTTTAAAGACGGGCTTGCAAGCATCCCCAATGGCAAGATTGTCAGGTCTTATCCGTTTGTCCCTGGAATCGACCTTGCTGGTACGGTTGTCCGTTCAGATGACAGCCGCTTCAAGGAAGGCGATGAAGTCATCGCCACCAGTTATGAAATAGGGGTTTCCCACTATGGAGGGTTTAGCGAATTTGCTCGTATTCCGGCAGACTGGATTGTGCATTTGCCTGATGGATTGAATTTAAGGGAAGCCATGGTTTTTGGAACAGCAGGATTCACCGCAGCATTGTCCGTGCACCGACTAGAAGAAAACGGACTTACTCCAGAAAAAGGGAAGGTCCTCGTCACAGGGGCAACCGGAGGAGTTGGCAGCGTGGCTGTGTCGATGCTTGCCAAGCGAGGATATCATGTGGTAGCCAGTACGGGGAAAGAGACCGAACATGATTACCTCCGGAAAATTGGCGCATCAGAAATTATCAGTCGCGAAGATTTAGTGGGTGAAAAGGTGAAGCCTCTGGATAAACAACTATGGGCAGCAGCAGTCGACCCAGTAGGCGGCAAGACATTATCTGCGATCCTCAGCAAGCTTGAGTACAACGGTTCGGTTGCTGTCAGCGGCCTGACTGGCGGAACAGATGTCGCAACGACTGTATTCCCCTTTATTCTTAGAGGAATCAACCTTCTCGGCATCGATTCTGTATACTGCCCAATGGAGACTCGAAAGCTTCTCTGGCAGCGTATGGCTTCTGACTTGAAGCCAGAGGGATTTTTGGAAACCATTCAAAATGAGGTAACATTAGAAGAACTGCCTGGCGTCCTTTTCAGCATCTTAAAAGGCGAGAATCGCGGACGGACAATAGTAAAGATGTAAAAAGAAACAGCCTGGATTCGTCTAAGAATCCGGGCTGTTTAAATGCAACTAAGTCTAGTAACTCTTAGCAACTGTTTTCTCTGACTCTACTTTTGCCAGATGCCCGCAGTCATTCATGAACATCACGACCTTCTGGCTGCCATTAAGCCTTAGTAAGTGAATGCCTGTATCTCCAGTTGGGAAATAGGTATCCGATAATACAGGCAAGTTTAAAAAAGCCCTTAACAAATTAGAGATCATCCCGCCGTGGGAGACGATCGCGATTCTTTTCCAGCCAGCGCTTTCGGCAAGAATCTTTGAAAATACTGTTTGAGCCCGGAATCGGAATTCTAGTTCAGACTCCCCTTCCTCAATCGCTTCATGAGGTTTCCTGCCTCCCTCTGGCTCTGGATAGCGAATCTTTGCTTCCGCATAGTGCAGTCCTGCCAGGATTCCATTATTGTATTCTCTTAATCCATCATCCTCAATTACGGAAATACCAGTTTCCCGGCTAAGAATCTCCGCTGTCTCACGCGCCCTTTTCAATGTACTTGCCCAGACGACCTCAGGCATGTATTTCTCTTTTACCACTTTCGCCATTTCCTTTGCCTGCCTGCGGCCATTGTCCGTCAGCAGCAAATCTGCCCGTCCTTCATGCACCTGAAGAATATCCCCTTCCGACTCGCCATGTCTGATTAATAAAATCTCCATTAATCTCATCCCTTTTCACATAAATTACCTAGATTAATTCTCCATATTCAGGAAAAAATCCTTGTGACAAAAATAAAAAAAGGCTCACACCCAAAGTGAAATTAGTCCAGATAATATGGAAGAACTATAGAATTATCATAGGAAATATATGTTAAAATATTAAAGGAAGCAAAAAAACTTTTGCTCCGTGAACGGGCTGCTTTTTTGAAATAAGGGATATGAAATCTCTAGGGGGAGCTTATAAATGAAAAAAATGATTTTTGTAGTACCACTGTTAATTCTAATCATATTTATCTTTTTTTTAAGCGGCTATAGGTTTACAGCGTTAAGTGCTGCGAAAAGTCATTCTTTCCTTTCAAAAGATGCAGAGTTGATTGAACAATATGATACAGGTTCATCTTTTATCTTTTTATTTAAGAGCGATGAAGAAGAGATATATCAAACGGTACTATCTGAAAAGTCAGATGTGTTATTCCGCGGTAGTGTATCAACCAATATTCCGTATAGTTCTGATAAGATTCAAACAGTTGGAGGTATTAGCGTTACCACTGAAAATGATGCAGCCACGTTATTGAGCATAATTTCACACGATGAAGAAGTCGCATATATAGAGGCTGGTGTCGAGCCTTATGTTGAAAGAAAGGAAATAAGCAAAGGAGAACGCATTTCTTTCTTGTTTCCATTTAGTGAACAAATAGACTTTCTTTACCCAACTGCATTTAATAAGGATGGAAAAAAACTTTATTATTACGGATACCCAAAAGATACAAATGTATTTAGAAACGAAGATTTTAAATGGCATAGAATCAATGGAAATTAATAAATATCATTTTCTTTAACGGGGGTTTTAATGAAATAATCCTCATACTTAAGAGAAGCTCAGAGTCATAATACTCTGAGCTTTGTGTGTTATGAACTGTTTAAATTCAAATGTTATTCAGCCTGTTACTTAGATTTTTTCTACAATAACTGAACTACTTAATCCATATGCGAGTCTTCTCATTATTTTGCTGGTCCCAGGCTTGACCTTCTAATCACTTGATTGATCACCTCTGAAAACACAAGTCCGACAGCTATTGCACCGGAAATCATCGATGCCTTTGCAGCCAAAGAAAGAGCTACACTATAATCATTTTCAACGAAATTCCTCATTGCATCGTAGGCAAGGCCGCCTGGCACCAACGGGATAATTCCGGCAACACTAAAAATAATGATTGGAGTCCGATAAGCTTTTGCGAATACCTGGCTGACAACGGCGATTAAAAATGAAGCCATCAATGTGGCAAAAATCGTCCCGAAACCATTGGTATCTAGTGCAAAGTAAACCACCCAGCCTACCATCCCGGAAATGCCGCATTTAACCAACGATTCTCTCGGTGCGTTGAAAATGACACCGAACGCAGCGGACGCAATAAAACTAGTTATTAGCTGTTCAACATAAATCATCGCTTTTACTCCTATAAAAAAGATAATATGGCCGCAATCCCCGATCCGATAGCGAATGCAGTCAGCAGTGCTTCTGCTCCTTTTGACAATCCTGAAACCAGGTGTCCTGCCATCAGATCCCTGACCGCATTCGTGATCAGCAATCCAGGTACAAGTGGCATAACCGAGCCGATGATGATTTTATCAAGCTCCTGCCCAAGGCCAAATTTCACAAAGAAGAACGACAACATGCCAATAAAGAAGGATGACAGGAATTCAGCGAAAAATTTCACCGGGACAATCTTATGAAAGTAAACAACCAGGAAAAAGCCGATTCCTCCAGCAGCCATCGAAGGGAGGAAATCCAGCCAGCTTCCCTGGAACATGATCGTAAAACAGCCGCTCGCGATTGCTGCTGCAGTAATCTGGACTGGAAATGAGTAAGTTAAATTAGCTTGTTCAATCTCCATGAGGAGTTTGCAAGCTTCTGCCAATCCAACCTCGCCGCTGCTTATATTCCGCGAGATACTGTTAACCATCGCAACTTTTCTTAAATCTGTTGTCCGCTCGGAAATGCGCACAAGCTTTGTACGTTCAGGGCCAACCCCTTCTACTGAAAAAATAATGCCTGTCGGTGTCACATAGCTATGCGTCTTATCAATGCCGAACGCAGAGGCCATCCGAGACATCGTGTCCTCTACCCGATATGTCTCAGCGCCGCTTTGAAGCATGATTTTGCCCGCTAGCATGCAAGCACGCATCACTTCGAATGTTTGATCCTGATTCTCCATAAAAGTCCTCACTTACCAATCCGTACTATGTAAATTTCTTTATCAGTTTAAATCAAAACAGTCCCTATTAGCAACCATATTAAAAGCCAGTCCGTTTAACAGGGCTGGCCTCAGGCATCGAAACTATGAAAGTGCTTCTTTTGGCTGGCGGACTTCTTTAGATCTGCGTCCCTCCAAAATAGTTAAGATCAATGCAATGATCAAAAACAGACTTGATATCTGGAACAAAACAGCAATTGAAAAGAATTGTGCCATCACTCCGAAAACAAAACCGCTGACGCCTATGCCAAGGTCAATCGAGGAGAAGAACATGCCGTTAGCAACTCCACGGCGGTTTGAAGGCGTCATTGATATGGTCCACGACTGGAGTGTCGGAATCAATGAACCAAAACCGATGCCGAATAGCACCCCTGCAACAGCTATCGTAAGGTTGGAATGAGCAAATGAAAGCACCCACATCCCAATAAAGGTGATAGCGATGGTGACCATTACGAGTCCTCTTGGCCCTTTCCGGTCAAACCACTTACCGGCTACCGGACGTGAAAGTGATGCAAAAATCGCATTAAGCAGGTAAAAAAGGAAGATTTGATTGATTCCCCGTTCCTCAGCAAAGATGACAATGAAAGTAACAATTGCTCCATAGCCTAAGCATATCATCAGGGTAATAAATGCCGGGAACCACCCTGATTTTTCTACCAGGGAGCCTAAATAGGTGAACTTTAGATCCTCTTTCTTATTTTTAAGAACTTCCGCAGGAGTTTGATATTGTACTGTTCCAAGGAGTATGAGCGCTATGACACCAAGCGCTCCAGATATATAGACGAGATTTTCAAAAGAAGTGACCTGGAATAAGAATATTCCTAGACTTGGAGCGATGATCATCCCTATGGTGATTGAAAGACCATAATACCCCATGCCCTCACCAAGACGGGAATTAGGGACTACATCGACTGCAGCCGTACCATTCACCGTTGTTGACCAGCCCCACGCAAGACCGTGAAGCAAGCGAAACGCCAGGAAAATAACGACAACTTGAGACAACGGATACAAGAATGTAATCAATAGCAGCATGAGTGCCCCAATCAAAACAAGAGGTTTTCTCGCTCTGTACTCCAGCATAAATCCGATAAACGGCCTGCTCAAAACAGCCCCTATCGAAAATAGCGCGGTAACAAGGCCAATTTCCGTCCCACTGGCACCGATTGATTTTATATATGGTGGCAGCGTAGGAATCAGCATTTGGAATGACATGAAGACAAACAGATTCCCGACCATCAGTTTAATGAACGACGAGGTCCATAACGGTTCTTTTATTTGTGACAATGAAACTCTCCCCTTTATATGAAAAAGAAAAAAATCTTCTGCAGAAGAAGATTTTAAATATTATTTCGCATTTCTAAATAATAGCACAGCCAGTGATATAAATAAAAGGAAAAATTTGTTTCACTGAAGGTATTTTGGATTGTGCTGTTTATTTGATTTATTTAGTTCTTGAAAAATGTCCGGCTTTGCCGATGCCGGCTTCTCTTCCATTTTCATGAGCATTGCTGGAAGATAATCATTCAGCACCTTTTTAAATTCCCCGACAGTGAGCGGTTTTGCGTCATCCATAAGTTCATATCCGAGTTGACCATTAGGTTCTACTGTTGCCATTTTAATGTCTTCAATTTTTGAAATTCCTTTATTCCTCATTCTCATCTCCAGCTGGTCAACAGTTAGGCGCATCTTTTTCAGCGTCTTGATATTCAGCTTACCATTTTGAATCACAACCTTGGACTTGCCTGTAATAAGCTTTTCAAAGAAGTTTATTTTAAGTTCCAAAGTTTCAATGATGACGATTGCCGCCACGAATACACCCGCACCTATAATAGCCTTCCATACACTTTTCTCGACTACTGGCTGAACAATGATTGTACCTATGGAAATCATAACTATCGTCTGGGCAAGGGTCATTTGCGAAATAGATTTTCTCCCGGCAACCCTTAATAATAAAATTCCGGATACTATCAGCACAAACGCTTTCCAAATAAAGTCTAATTCCATTTTCCTTCCTCCTCTGGAGATTCTTTTTATACTTTTCCCAGAGGAGAGAATTTTATAAGGAGTGAGGGTTTTGCTTAAAAAGAGCGGTATAAGGGGTCTCTCCTTCCTTGACATGGACACGCATTTTTTTCGATTTCATTTAAATCCCATTATCACTGCACCCACTTTTTTCTATTGTAATTAGCTGCAATATGCGTTAGCTTGATAATTAAACCAGAATATTCTGAAAGGGGATGCTTTGGATGCTTGATTGCCGGGATGAAGTTTTATTTTATACGAAGCAGCTTGTGAACATCGGGAGCATTGTTAACACCAATGGAGAGAACGAGATTGCCCAGGCGCTTTATACGATGATATCATCGTTTCCTTATTTTATAGCGAACCCAACGCACGTGATCAAACCGCAAACCCAGAATGATGTCCTCGAACGATATAATGTCATGGCTTTTGTAAAGGGCACAAAAGGAAACAGCAACCGTACTGTCATTTTGATGGGGCATCTTGATACAGTGGGGATTGATGATTTTACACAGCTGGCTGATTTGGCGTTTGATCCGGACCAACTGCTTGTTGAGCTTAAAAAAGAGAAGCTGCCCCCACTTGTAAACGAGCATGCGCAATCAGGCGACTGGATGTTCGGCCGCGGGGTGCTCGATATGAAGAGCGGTGTTGCTTCCAATCTTTATCTCCTGAAATACTTTTCTGAAAACCCAGAGGAGCTCGAGGGTAATCTTATTTTTTTAGCGGAATGTGATGAAGAGGACAGCTCGTATGGAATTCTCTCTGCCGTCAAAGACCTGAACGCCTGGAAAGAAGAGCATGGCTTTGAATATGTTGCTGCGGTCAACAGCGACTTTGTCTCACCACGTTTTTCAGGAGATAAAAACCGCTATATCTATAAAGGAACTGTTGGAAAGCTGCTTCCTTCTTTTTTTATAACAGGTGCCGAAACCCATGTCGGTTCCGCTTTCGAAGGATTGGATCCGAACCTGATCGCTGCTGAACTGACCAGACAAATCGACTATAACCCTGACCTCTGCAATGAAGCTCTCGGGGAAACGACGATACCGCCGGTTTCCTTGAAGCAGATGGATCTTAAGCCTAACTATAACGTGCAAACGGCATTGGCTGCTTATGTATACTACAATTTCTTCATTCACTCCTGGACCCCTAAGGACGTTTTGGAAAAATTGAAGGAGCAAGCTCATATTGCTTTTGAAAGAGCATTGAAGCTGTACGAGGAACGTTATCAGCAATTTTGCAAAATCAGCGGTGAGCCAGGCAGGAGAATGCAATGGAAACCGAGGGTTATGACTTATGAAGAAATGGAAACCGAACTCATCGAGGCACATGGCTATGAATACACTGCCCATATGGTGGAATTCAAGGATCACCTCCTTCTCGATGCCAGCCTTGACCTGAGAATGTATGCAGTCAGAGTCGTCGAAGAAGCCTGGAAGTGGATGCCCGACCAGAGTCCGGCAATCATTGTCTTCTACTCCTCCCTTTACTCGCCAAGGATTGAAGTAGCCGGTGAAACCGACGATGAGCGAAATTTGATTGAAGCATTGGATGCCGCTGTCAAAACGGTACAGCCGGAATACGATGCACCCATCGTTGTCCGCAATTTCTTTCCTTATATATCCGATATGAGTTTTGTAGCTTTGAGTGATGATGATGAAGCTCTGGACTTCGCATTCAGGAACAATCCAGGCTGGGGAACGAAATTTTTTGTGGACTACCAGGAAATCCGTGAGCTTAATGTGCCAGTCATTAACATCGGGCCTTACGGGCTGGACGCCCATAAACGATATGAACGAATGGAAATAGACTACTCTGTTAAAATAGTCCCAAACCTGACTTACGAAGTCATTCGGAATGTTTTAGCCAAATAATTTGCAGGTGCCTAGTTTTCAGGCACCTTTTTTGTATAAACATACCCGTTCACCACTTGTTTTTCCGCTTTTTTCTTATTACTATATAGTTCAGTGGAAATATATTATAGTAATCATTAAAATAAAGATAATGAGACTGATCAAAGGAAAGGCTGATTTGAATTGGAAGAAAACTCTAATTTTATAAAAACGATCATAAAGGAAGATTTGGAGAGCGGCAAGCGCGATAAAGTCGTGACTCGATTCCCTCCAGAACCAAATGGATACTTACATATCGGTCACGCAAAATCCATCGTCATCAACTTTGGCCTTGCTGATGAATTCGGCGGCAGGACAAATCTGCGTTTTGATGACACAAACCCATTGAAGGAAGATCAGGAATTCGTTGATGCCATCAAGGAAGATGTGGAATGGCTTGGCTATGAATGGGAAGGGTTGTTTTACGCATCTGATTATTTTGATGAAATGTATGACCGCGCTGTCCTTTTAATTAAAAAAGGCCTGGCTTATGTGGATGATTTGTCAGCTGATGAGATTCGTGAATACCGCGGCACACTTTCAGAACCTGGTAAAGAAAGCCCGTATCGCGGTCGTTCAGTGGAAGAGAACCTTGAGCTTTTTGAAAAGATGCGCAATGGAGAGTTCGCAAACGGTGAAAAGGTATTACGGGCTAAGATTGATATGTCATCACCAAACATCAATCTTCGTGACCCAGTCATCTACCGGATTTCCCATGCAACACACCATAACACAGGCGACAAGTGGTGTATCTACCCAATGTACGCTTTTGCCCATCCGATTGAGGATGCGCTTGAAGGTGTTACCCACAGTCTGTGCACAACCGAGTTTGAAGATCAGCGTCCTCTTTACGACTGGGTTGTCCGTGAGTGCGAAATGGAAGCAACACCTCAGCAAATCGAATTTGGCCGCCTGAACCTTACAAATACGGTAATGAGCAAGCGCAAACTAAAGCAGCTTGTCGAAGAAGGATATGTCGATGGCTGGGATGACCCTCGCCTGCCGACAATCTCCGGCTTGAGAAGGCGCGGTTTCACACCAGATGCAATTCGTGAGTTTGTAAAAGCTGCGGGTGTTTCCAAAGGATATTCTACAGTTGACGCGCAAATGCTCGAGCACTTTGTACGTGAAGACCTTAAGCTGAAAGCTCCGCGTACGATGGGAGTGCTTCGTCCACTGAAAATCGTCATCACGAACTATCCGGAAGGCGAAGTGGAATGGCTCGATGCTGACATCAACCCTGAGAATCCAGAAATGGGGACTCGCAAAATCCCATTCTCCCGTGAGATTTATGTTGAGCAGGACGACTTCATGGAAAATCCGCCAGCTAAGTACTTCCGCCTCTTCCCTGGCAATGAAGTACGTTTGAAGCACGCTTATTTCATTAAATGTAATGAAGTCATCAAGGATGAAAATGGTGAAGTCGTTGAGCTTCGCTGCACATATGATGTAGAAACAAAGAGCGGATCTGGCTTCACTGGCCGCAAGGTAAAAGGAACTTTGCACTGGGTTGACGCAACGCATGCACTTCCAGCAGAATTCCGCTTGTATGAGCCGTTGATTCTGGACAGCGAAGAGGATGAAGCAGAAGAAGCGGATACTAAATCATTCTTGGATTATGTAAACGAAAAGTCACTGGAAATCGTGAACGGATACATCGAGCCAAACATGGAGGACGCCAAGCCGCAGGACAAATTCCAGTTCTTCCGCCACGGCTACTTCAACGTCGATCCAAAGCACACAACAGAAGACAAGAAAGTCTTTAACCGCATTGTTTCGCTGAAGAGCTCGTTCAAGCTTTAATATATGGTTTCCTGACCTCCCCGGAGTTTGATACGGGGAGGTTTTTGTTATTGTGGTTTAGGAAAGATGCAGGTGTGCTTGGTTCGGAATAGGCTGCCGTTTTCGTATAACTATACTGTTATGTCCTCCAAACCTGTCATAATAACGATTTTTTCTTGACAGCTTTTCCGTGCTTCCCACAAAACCTGTCATAATAACGACCTTTTCTTGACAGCTTTTCCGTGCTTGCCTCCAATCCTGTCATAATAACGATTTTTTCTTGACAGCTTTTCCTTGCTTCCCACCAAACCTGTCACAATAACGATTTTTTCTTGACAGCTTTTCCTTGCTTGCCTCCAAACCTGTCATAATAACGATTTTTTCTTGACAGCTTTTCCGTGCTTGCCTCCAAACCTGTCATTATAACGGATGAGTCTTGACAGCTTTCATCTGTTCCCCCGCAATACTGTCACAAACATTAATTCTCATTTTTAAAGGAAATCTGCTTTTAATCTAGAAATTTATTAAGCAACGATTTATTACAGAGGTGTGTATTATGGAAATAAGACAATTACACGGGAACGATGCGGAGATGTATCGACTCCTCCGCCACGAAGCCTTGCGGATCAATCCTGAGGCGTTCAGTTCCAGTTATGAAGATGAGATGTACTATGAGGAGCAAGAGTACAGGCAACGGCTAGATAGTAAATTCACATACACTTTTGGTGCGTTTGATGAAGGAAAGCTGGTCGGTGTCGTTACACTTGTCCCAGAAGGAAAGGTTAAATTAAAGCACCGTGCAAATATTTTCGCTATGTATGTAACTCCAGCAAAACGCGGAGAGGGCACTGGGAGATATTTAATGAAAATGGCAATGCGCAAGGCGACTGAACTTAAAGGGATTGAACAAATCTATTTGACGGTTACCGGAAACAACGAACCAGCGAAAAAGCTTTACTCTTCACTGGGCTTTGAAACTTATGGGGTTGACAAGAGAGCAATGCGGGTCGGGGATAAGTACTATGATGAGGAATTAATGGTGTTATTTTTATAGGAGGCCAATATTGGCCTTTTTTTCATGTTTATTTTTTGCTGAAAAAGGAAGTAGGTAAAGGATGAGTCTTATAGAAAGGAGATTGCTGATGTTTTTAGATGCTTATGTTAACCAAAAGGTCCAGGTTAAGCTGAAAAATTTCCCCGAAAGCATGATTGGGGATATCACAGGAATCTACCAGCCAGATGAATGGTATCTTGTAAAAATAGTACATGCTGAGAATATGGGGATTTGGATAGAGAACCCTTGTTATAAGCGGACTCCCGTCCAGAAGGAGGATGGAACCGCGATTCCGGCCGAAGACCAAGTCGAGGAAACCTGCATCACTCATATGTTTTTGCGCTGGGATTATATTGCTTCCGTCATTACTTTTCCGGATGCAGATCCTATGGCTGATAAGAAAGCGAAGTTAATTGGATTCCAACCGGATGTTGACTGATCATAAAAATGGCTTTCCTCCGTGGAAAGCCATTTTTCATAATAAGAATCCGTATAAAATTGTTGCAATTACCGTCATTGTAAAGCCAATAGCAGATTCGTACGGGATAAGTTTCATACGTTCCCTGATGCTCATTTTAACCGAATCAGCTGAGACATGAAAAAAGTTTCCATGAGGCAAGTGATCCAACACAGTTGCTCCGGTATGGACCATGACAGCTGCGCTCAACGGTGCAACTCCCATTTGGAGAATGGCATCACCGAAGGTACCCGCGGCAACAATCGCTCCCATTGAGGTTGCTGCTGTGGCTCCCGACATTAAAATACCAGCGATTGGAGCTAGAAGAGTCCCTGAAATACCGGCAGCCTGGATGCTGTCGACGACGACCTCACTTAAATTCGAATTGGAGATGATCCCGGCAATCGATCCTGCGCCAATCAGAATCATGGCTACGCCAGTCATTTTATTGAATCCTGCTGTTGTATATTCTATGATTCTGTCAAACTTGCCCATTGCGATCAGGCCGACTATCCCTGCAAACGGTAAAATGATCATCGAGTCGATTTTTACAGCAGCAAGGGCATCAATATGCAATATGCTGCCTATTGGGCTAATGGCAAGCAATGTGATTGCTATAACAGGCCCGACAATCGCTTTGCCAAAACTCGGCTTGTCCTTTATTTCAGCCTGGCCGGACTGATGTTGTGGCTCTGTGATTTTCGAACCCTTATTTTGGAGCAATTTTGCGATCATAACCGTGACTAGAATGCCTCCTACTGCCGGCAAAAAGCCATAAAGCATGACCTGAGAAAGGTCGACGTTAAATCCTTTTGCAACAGCAATTGAGTTAGGGTTGGGCGAAATGATATTCCCTGCTTTCGCTCCCCCAATCATCGCCAGCAGAATCGCAGGCTTGGAAAGACCCGTCCTCCTTCCAACAGACAGGGCTATAGGCGCGACGATGATAATTGAAACAGTGACAAAAACTCCTACTGCAGTGAGGATCATCGCCGCTAAAGCGATTGCGAAGACAGCCCTCTTTTCTCCCAGCTTCCCTACAATTGTTTCTGCCATTTTTTCAGCAGCTCCTGATTCAATCAGCACACCAGCGAGCACACCTGCCGCAAGGACTCGCACAACTGCGGGCATCACACTATTCGTTCCTTCAATAATGATACCAACAGTCTCATTCAGTGATGCTCCACCTAACACCCCTCCTGTAATGGCACCGGCAAACAGAGCATATACTGGATTTACTCTTTTAAAGATAAGGATGATGGCAATGACTAAACCAAACATTGCTCCTCCCCAATGGACTGCTGCCTCTGTCATCATGGTTCCTCCAACGTAAAAGACTTCTATTATGATACTAATATAGTTGGTCTATCATGAACATAGCAAATGGTACAATCATGGAAAAACGCTGCCGGAAATCCAGCAGCGTCCTCCATTTTTACTTATGGATTAATACTTTACCAACTGTACCGTCAGCGCTCTGTCCTAACACACGGAACTTCAGGCCGTATGTTGGTACGTTGCGGCCTGCATCAGGCAATACTGGCGATAGGTAATTTGCACTGTCGTCGAAAACTGGTGTTCTTTGAGTTGCATTATCCTTCATTGTGATACCGTACAAACTAGAATAATCAAGGAACATGTCTTCTGTCTTACCTTGGTTGAATGCTGCATCGTGAATCTGGTAGCGAGTTGAGCCAAGCAATCCATCACTCCATCTGTTGATAGTCTGGTCGGCATCGACGACTCCAAGGTAACCGTCTCCTGGGTGTACTCCCGTCCAGTTATTGTCATACCCGTTATCAACATACCATACTACCAATCCAGAATCATAAGTCATTAAGCTTGCACCTCGGCGGATGTTCTTCAATCCTTCATCTACACCGTTGTGTGATCTCCACTCTAACAGGTAGTAATGTTTTGTAGAGTTTTTTCCTGCATGCTTTTCAAAGCCATGGAATTCAAAAGCTGATGCACCTTCAGCACCATCATTTATTAGTGTAGCACCATCAGCAGTCACCTTTACATTGTCAACGAAGAATCCATTCAATGCAGTTCCCCAGTCTGTCATATAACGGAATTGCAGTTGGACGCTTTGGCCAACATATTCATTTAAGTTAATAGATTCATGGACCCAGCCATTGCTTGACCCTGTGTAACCAGGAAGATTTTCCTTAATGGCAGGATAGCCGTCTGAGACAATGTCTGAGTTTGTGTTTGGCGTTGATAATGACTTCCAGGTAGTACCCCCGTCTGTTGACACCTGCACCATAGCAAAATCCCAATTCGATTCGATATCATACCATGCATCAAATTCTAAAGTGGCATTTGATGCATTTGTTAAATCAACTTGAGTAACCATATTGTGGTCTATTTCATCGCCTTTTCCGCCATAAAATTCCCAAGATCCAGCTGCTGGTGTGTTAATCAAGTTAACTTTATCTGGCAAATCAACCTTTACAGCATCGTTATTCGTTCCTTTTGAGTTTGCCTGGTCAAGCAGGACCTCAACACCTGTGCTCTTTACACCATCAGCATGGATTGTCGAACCTGTCAGCCAGTTGCTGCCTGGCATTGTTGCATGCAGGAATTCCCTTGCATATGGGCTAAATCCAGTAGGCTCTGTTCCAGCAACCTTTCCAGCCCAGCTTCCGCTAGACATGATGGACCAGTATGCAACTGCCTCACCCGCACCGCTGTAGATCGTATCATATTCATCTGGAAGCCCTAAATCATGGCCGTATTCATGCGCGAATACACCAGCAGCCCCATCTGCAGGTTCGATTGTGTAATCGTATGCAGCAAGTTTGCCGCCCCAGTATGGAACTTTAGTTTTAGTACGTGGTAATGTCGTTACACCACCAAGATTCCAACGGTGTGACCAGATTGCATCTGCACCTAATTGACCTCCGCCCGCTTCTTCACCAACTGAAGAGTGAACAACCATCAGGTGATCAATAAGACCATCTGGCTCACGATAATTTCCATCGCCATCAAGGTCATAACGGTCTTCCTGGTCATACTTATTCAGATCCACTGATCTGTCTGCGGCTGCAGCATATAGTGCTTCTTTTACCAGAGCTCGTGCATTACTATCATTGTCACTTGCATTATTTCCCCCGTAATATGCTGCTGGCTGAGAAGCCTTGTACCATCCTGCTACCTGGCCGTCAATTGTATAACTTCCGCCAGATTGCTGCTCATAGTATTGCTTTACGGACACGAGTTTTTCTCCGTTAGGGCCAACATAGCCATCCGCGCCGAAGATCATATCTGTATAATGCTGTTTGATGTATTCATCATAGTACATATCTGTATCTTGTGAGGTAATTTGAGCAGCTGGATGGTCAGGGTATTCTATTAATAGTACAAGGACATTGTCCTTTCTCTGTACCCCATTCCAGGCTTCTTCCTTTACTGTGTCAACAGTAGTGCCCTTCGTTTGTCCGCTCTTATTTCCTTTGCCATTAACCAGTCCGGTTGAAGCAAGCTTTTCGTTTAACGTGCTGCTTAACTCTTTCTCATGTTTATGTAACTCTCCAGGCTCTTTTGAAGCCCCAGCTGCCTTATTATGCAAGTACTTTTGCAATGCTTTCTCTGCTTCTGCCGGAGTTGCGTTCTTTGCAATAGTGCCGTTCTTCTTAAGCATCTCTATTAATCTCTCATCGTTCGCGATGCCTAAATCTATTGGTGCTCCACCCTGGGACTGAAAACTTGCTTTTTCAACTGCATTAACATTAGCTGGTCCAGCTGACGCAAATGATAGCGTGCTTGCAAGCATTGCGGTCATCGTAATGCTTGATAGGACCTTAAGACCTATTTTCTTTTTCAATTTCTTACCCCTCCCTGTAATTTAGTCTATTACATTATTATTTTACCTAGCGCAGAATTTTATTTCAATATTCTAAAATATCTAAATATTTAAATTTCTATAGTCCGAAAGCCTCATTTTTAAAGAAAAATATTTCGTCTCACTAAACTATTAAATTGTTAAAATTGTCTGTATACTAGTGTTGTATAAAGATTTTATTGGAGGTTCCCTATGATAAAAGTTGGAGTGATTGGCCTGGGTGCGATTGGCCAGCGTTTGATAAGAGGTTTTCAAGAACATCCGGAGATGGAAATTGCGGCTGTTTGCGACTCTTTGCAAACAAGAGCTAAGGAAACGGCAGCGGAACTTGGTGGTATTCCGTCTTATGTCGACCATCAAGAAATGCTCGAGAAGACGGAGTTAGATCTTGTATATGTCGCTGTTCCCCCTAAGTTCCACCATGCCGTAGCATCTGATGTTCTCACTAAAGGCATCCATATTTTATGCGAAAAGCCGCTGGCTAACTCGGTTGAAGAAGCTGAAAGTCTATTAAAACAGGCGCAGGATGCTGGGGTGGTACATGCGATGAACTTTCCGCTGAACTACAGTGCTGGCAGCAAGACTTTTGAAAAATTAATCAAGGAAAACTCTGTTGGAAAGCTTCGAAGGGTCCAATTGAAGATGCACTTCCCACAATGGCCGCGACCGTGGCAGCAGAATGCGTGGGTTGCGAGCAAAGAACAGGGTGGTTATGTTCTTGAGGTTGGGGTCCATTTCATCCAGCAGCTGCAGAAGATTTTTGGATCTGTAACAGTAAAAGACGTGCAAGTGCAGTTCCCTGAAGATCCACAGGCAAGTGAAAATGCGATTTTGGCAATATTAGAACTTTCGGATGGTACTCCTGTACTGATTGATGGCATGAGCCAGATTGCCGGCAAGGAGGAAATTGCCTTCACTGCTTATGGAGATGAGGGGACGTTATCGCTGCTGAACTGGGGACAACTAGTAGGCGGGAAGCTAGGGGAAGAAATCTTACCGCTCAATACAGACGAATCCCTGACAGATTCATTGGTTGATAATCTTGTAAAAGCGATCAAAGGTGAAGAAGCGACGATTATTAATTTCGCCGCCGGTTATGAGGCGCAGGTTATATTGGAACAACTCCGTAAAGGTTGAGAGCGCAGATACGCGCTCTCTTTTTTAGTGACTTCTAATTAGCCAATCCTTCAATAAAATCTGGACAACTTCACGCTTCTCGATTTGCAGCATATGGCCTGCCTGATCCAATACTGCCACTGTAGAATTTGGGAATTTTTCAAGCAAGGATAGATGGTCCTTATACCCGCAAATATAATCCTGCTTCCCGAGAATAAACAGCGCCGAATTCGGAAGAGTCTCTGCATCGTGAAAAGGTTCATCAATCAGGTAATAGCGCTTGGCCTTCCAATCTGAAGCAAGAAATTCACGATTTGCCAAAAGCCTGCCAGGCTGGATTTCTTTCATAAACGCCTCAAGAGTTACTTCATTTTGGTGGATGAAGAGGGTTTCGAATGCAGCTCTTATATCAGGTTCTAGAGTGTCAAGCAGCCCTTCATCTTTTGCTAGAATAACTCGTTCAGGTACATTCCTCTCTTTTAAATGCAGCGCTGGGGCCAATAGGCAAATCCCTTTTACCTGCGCCCGTCTTTTATGAAGAATTCCTTGCGTCAAATATCCTCCAAAGGAAGCACCAATCAGTGAAAGTTCTTTTTCCCCGAAAGTCTCATCAATAAAGTCCAGCAGATTCTCAATCAAGTCATCCGTAGATTTCACACGATCATCAATAAAACTCCGCCCATGGGCAGGTAAATCAATATATACTCTTTGGAAACCTTCAACTTTATTAAAAACAGGTTCCAGCCATCCTTTCATCGATCGGTGGTCTGTACCCATAGCATGAAGGATTAGCAACGGAAACCCTTCCCCAAAGACTTCATAATTAATATTGCCCTTTCTTACTTTGCAATCCACAGCTTCATCTCCTCTTACCTGGCAGTTTCCTCACCCATTCGTCATCCAACTGAAACTCAGTTTTTTCCCGATCAGTCTTAACAAAAATGCTCTCAGGATAAGGCAGTGCCAATTCTGGCATGTCTTTAGGGATGAAGTAACGGAGTTCCGCAGTCTCGCTGTCGATTGGCTTATGTTCACCCCCGACAGGTCTGCAGTCAAAAACGAACACAACATACTCAACCTTGTGGCCGTTTGGGTATTCATAGCGGAACTCTTTCCCGCCAAATACACCTAGTAATTTTTCCGGTACAACATGTAGCCCTGTTTCTTCCCGCACTTCCCGGACAACGCCTTCCGCAGGTGCTTCACCTAATTCAATCGCTCCCGCTGGCAGGCTCCACTTCTCTCCATTCCCTTTGTTCTGGAATAAGATTTCTCCGGCTTCATTCCGGATAATTCCTGCCACGCTGGGCATAAAAATCAAGCCACTTCCTACTTTTTTTCGAAGATCCTGATAGTAATTAGACATTCCCATTAATATCTCACCACCTGTTTATCCATTCGCCTCTTCACCAGTTTTTTCCTTCTTTAGGCAACTGCCCTTCACTCTCCACGTTTACCTACATACTTTATATAGAATTTATCGCCAGCTTAGGCGAATTTCTTAAAAAAATCGCTCTGTTAAACTTGGCTGTTGATTTCCGCTCCAGGCTTTTGCTTTCCGCGGGGCCGGCGGTGAGCCTCCTCGGCGCTTGTGCTTCCTGCGGGGTCTCACCTGTCAGGCTGCTCCCGCAGGAGTCAAGCGCCTTCCGCTCCAATCAACGGTCTGCAAAAATCAACAATAACCTTTAACACAGCCTGAAAAATAAGGAGTGTGCCCGTATGTATCCGCATCAATATGTTTACAGCCCTCAGCAGTTCGACCCTTATACCCATTATGATTTCAGCTATTACGCGCAACAGCAGGCTTCACATGATCATGAAAGGCAGCCGGCTCTCGAACGAAGAGTGAATCAGCTTGAAAGGCAATTCCAGGTCCAGAAAACAGAGCTGGATAGACAGAATAAAGAAATTGGCCGCCAAAACAGGGAGATTGCACGGCTTAATAAGGAGATTGGACGTTTAAACAATGAAATTACTCGCTTAAGTCAAAACGACGAGCGGCACACACGCCGTTTAAACCGTTTAAACCAGAGGCTCCGAACTGTTGAAAACCGTTTGAATATATCTTTCCAGGCATCTGATGGAGATTTTTAAAAAGGAATTCTGGACCGAATCCTGTTTCGGTCCTTTGAATAATTTTCCAAATGAATGAGAAGCTATATTAGAAATAATCTTAATTTAATTTGAAAAAATTGTGCTACTATAGATTAGTAACACTTTTTTAAATTACGTGAGCTGGAAGCTTACTTTAGGAGTCAAGAGATGAAAAAAAAGCAATATGTCCTGATCTTTTTCATACTGAGCATTACCTGGATTTTCGGTACAAACTATCTGCTTACTTTATACGCTCCTTCAGAATTTGTCGCAGTTATCGAACATTCGAAGGAAGTCCTTTATGTTCTGTTGGCAGGATGGTTCTTTTATTTTTTCATTTCGAAGATGGAGGAATTGAGTGCCTCAAAAGAAGAAGAAGAGCGCCTATCCACATTGATCAATTCAATGGTCGATTTTGTCAACTTCAAGGATGGAGAAGGCAGATGGATTCAGGCCAATGATTTTGGTTTGAAACTGTTTGATATTGAAAACGTTGACTATAGAGGAAAGAAAGACTCGGAGCTTGCGGAGTACAGCAATTATTTCAGCGATGCATTAAGATATTGCGAGATTTCCGATGAAGAAGCATGGAAAGCAGGAGGAATCATTAGTGTCGAGGAAGTACTTCCACAGCCGGATGGGACAACCAAGACGTTTGACACGATAAAGGTACCCCTCTTTAATGATGATGGCAGCCGGCAGGGACTAGTCATCATCGGCCGGGATATAACCGAACGAAAAAACGTGGAAAACCTCCTTGAGGAGAGCAGGCAGCAATATCGATCATTATTTGAGTACAGTCCTGATATTGTGTCGATGCTCGACTTGAATGGCACGATTACAAACCTTAATCCACAGTTTGAAAAAATCACGGGTTATAGCAACGATGAATATATCGGAAAAAACCTGGCTGACTTAATTCCAGATTCCCACAGGCACATTGTTTTAGATAAGGTTGCCAGCGTGGTAGAAAATCAATGCCCGCAAATGTTTGAATTGGAATTGCTGCATAAGAACGGTAAGCCGTTAATTTTCCAAAGCACAACCTTACCGATCATTGTGAATGAAAAAATCGCCGGAATTATCTGCAACTCAAGGGACGTTACGGAGCTGCGCCAAACAGAGGAGCGTTTACGAAGGACGGACAAGCTGTCTGTAGTCGGCGAGCTATCCGCGAGCGTTGCCCATGAAATCCGCAATCCGCTTACTTCTTTAAAGGGACTTGTCCAGCTATTGCAGATGGAGGATGAGAAGCATCAGCTATACTACCAAATCATGATCGATGAACTGAACAGGATTAACCATATCGTCAGCGAATTGCTATTATTGGCGAAGCCGCAGCAAATAAAATACACAGAAGCAGATTTGCAGGTTATTTTGCATGATGTCATCTCACTTTTAAAAACAGAAGCGAGCCTGCATAATATCCAAATCGAGTTCCAGGTTCACAGTCATCCTGTCATGATTGAATGCGAACCGAATCAGCTGAAGCAGTTGTTCATCAACATATTAAAGAATGCTATTGAAGCTTCTTCTGCTGGTGATGTCGTCAACATCACACTTGAGAGCTTTGATAACAAAGTAACAGTTGTGGTCAAGGACCAGGGTGTGGGGATATCAAAAGAATTGCTCGAAAGAATTGGCGAACCTTTTTATTCTTCTAAAGAAAAAGGTACCGGACTCGGAATGACGGTCAGCTTCAAAATTGTCCAATCCCATAATGGCACAATTAAGTTCAGAAGCGAACCTTATAAAGGTACAGAAGTAATTGTTCAATTGCCAATCAAGCACGCTGATAAAATGAAAAGAGTCGAAACATCGGTTAACTAAAAACGCGAAAGGATCCGTCCTTTCGCGTTTTTTTAATCCTCATCTTTAATATCGATATCCTCAGGCACCGGTTCATTCATTAATTCCTCAACAAGTTTCTTATATTTCTCAACCTGTTTCATATGCGTATTGAATTGATCTTTGTATATCAAATAAGTATCGCCATCGTGAATGGCCCTTATTTTCCTTTGGAATATCATCTTTTCTACTTGTGATTCCGGGATCGATAAATATTCTGCTGCTTGTTTTACTGTCAAATACACTTTGGTTCAGTCCTTTTTCTTATTTTCTGCTGCAAGCCTGTCAACAAGCTTCTCTGCTGTCCTTCTGTAAAAATTGCTTATATTAACGAGCGATGCAATCAGGAGAATCGCTTCAAGCTCCTCCGGATTATCTGTCTCCAGCTGATTTACTTCTTGTTTTACTTCCTGTTCTGTTTTGAGTACATCCTCATTAAAAATCTCAATATTTTTCTCATGGAGATTCAAATAACTTTGATAAAAATGGTTGAGTGGAAAATCCCCGGACTCAATCCTTTCATTGATTCCCTCCAGGGTCTGTTTGATATCCTGGATCGACAAGCCCCCCTTCAGCTGGTAAATCAAGCTGATCAGGATAAGGTGCTCCTTCGAGTACTTTTTATTTTTTATCGGAAAGAACAGCTTTCCTTTCGCATAGTTGTTAATCATTGTTTTCGTCAGGACTTTTTCGTCCTCATTCCTTATCGAGCTGCCAAAGTTGTTCTCAAACAGCTGTATGACCTGGTCCATGTACAAGTCGATTTCCGGAATGTCAGTAAGTGCGATGTTGTTTTCAAGGTTAAGCTCAGCAAGCAAATCGGCAAAATTATTCACTATTAACCCCTCATGTTTTTATTTTAGGTTGTTTTCGTAAGGTATGTTGTTAAAATCCTAAAGCCGATTTTAACGGGATATAAAGCCATCTTGTAGTTCGGTACTAAGTTTGCATGCTCTTTTCTCATAACAAGAGTCTTCTTTGAGAAGAAAAATAGTTCATTCACTCCTATTTTGTGGTCAATAGCAACAAAGTTTGAGAAAAGAG
The DNA here is from genome assembly GCF_018424685.1 of Mesobacillus boroniphilus. Classification (NCBI taxonomy): domain Bacteria; kingdom Bacillati; phylum Bacillota; class Bacilli; order Caryophanales; family Bacillaceae; genus Mesobacillus; species Mesobacillus boroniphilus. The sequence continues at coordinate 605,688 of NZ_QTKX01000003.1, read as the reverse complement.
CCTTATTTTATTATAATGCAAAAAAACGCAGTCGTAAATATTGACTACATATCATTATGCATATATTATTATAAGTAGTTATCTAAACTACATATAACGATATGGAGGTTTCTAAATGAACAGCTACATCCGCGAACCAATCAATGGCCTGACCCATTTGGCAGGTGCTTTACTATCCTTTGCCGGACTGCTTGCGCTCGTCATCAAAGCTTCACTTACCACTGGCTCAGCGCTGGCTATTACAGCCGTTACGATTTTTGGCATTAGTATGATCCTGCTGTATACGGCATCCGCTACCTATCATATGGTCATCAGCAAAGATAGCGTGATTGCCTTCCTTCGAAAAATCGACCATTCCATGATTTTTGTATTGATTGCCGGCACCTATACGCCGTTTTGCCTGATTAGCCTTAATGGAATCACAGGCTGGACATTATTCGGTATTATTACATTGGCTGCATTGTGCGGAATTCTTTTTAAGATGATTTGGTTCAGGAGTCCAAGATGGCTGTCGACCTCTATCTATATCGTCATGGGCTGGATGGTTATTTTCGTCGTATCACCCCTCTCCTCCGTCTTGACTCCTGCTGGGATTTACTGGTTGGTTGCCGGAGGAATCATGTACACAATCGGCGGTGTCATTTATGCTTTGAAACCTGATTTCCTACGATCCAAGCATCTGGGTTTTCATGAGATTTTCCATATTTTCATCATGCTCGGGAGCCTTGCCCATTTCCTGAGCGTTTACCTTTATGTCCTATAAAAATACCAAAAGGTGCCTGTCAGAAACAGGCACCTTTTCTAATAAAACATCCTTCTTCTTTGCTTTTGGGCAGGCTGATACTTCCGCATCGGGCCGTAATCCAATACTTCTTTCAAATAATAATCGCCGTTTGGATTTTGCTGCTTAAGCAGTTCTGTCAAATATGTAATGTCATCCATCGCCCTGTGCGTCTGGAATTTCGAGATGTTATGCGCCTGCAGCAACGTCAGCAGCTTGCTGTTTGGGAAGCCGTGGTTCTTCCATTGAACATTTTTCATTGTGCAATACCATTTCATCTCGTTGACTTCTGGATACATCCTGAATAAAAAGCTTCTGTCGAATGAGGCATTATGGGCAAAAATCGCATCAGTGCGATTGAAATAATCCATAATTTTTTCATCGTAAAACGTCTTTCCACGAACCAGGTCATAAGAAATCCCATGAATCCGGTAAGCTCTGTCATAATTTCTTTGCGCGGTCGTGGACAGCGGCTCCCTTAAATAAGAATCCTCATCAAGAATATCGATTATTTCTCCTGATTCCTCATGAAAGGAAAAAAGCTTCACAGCCAATTCTATTATTTCATCTGAATCTGGCCCCAGTCCAGTTGTCTCTACGTCCACTACCAATCCAAGCTTGTTCTCTTCGTTCAAAAATGTCACCCTTTTCAGCTGGAGTATATGAATCTATTTATAATCATATAGCAGGAATTCACCCATTTCCAGCTAAAGACATACGTATGAAACTATTTCCAAATCACAGCTTGCTGGTCATATTAATACTGCCCGCAGCATTCTTCAGAAAAATTTTCAATAAAACAAAGCCCAATGTCGCGCCAGCCAGTGAGCTCGCCAAGAACGCGGGAATGAATCCAAATACAGCTGCCTCTTTGCCAAGGAAAAGCACCGCGACTGGATAGCTGGCAATTGCACCGATGATTCCGGTTCCAACTACCTCCCCGGCAAAAGCGTATCCTAATTTCTTCGTTTTTTTATATAAATATGCAGCCAGGAGTGCACCAATCATGCTTCCCGGAAAAGCAAAGACAGAACCAGTGCCGAACAAATTCCTCAGTAGTGATATGCCCAAAGCCTGGGCCACTGCGTAATAGGGTCCAAGCAACACGGCAGACAATATATTGATGAAATGCTGTACGGGAAATACCTTTACAATGCCAAGTGGGATAAACAACATATGGCTGGTCAATGTACCGATGGCTACCATCATGGCAGTAAGTGTAAGCTTTTGTGTGTCTCTCATTTCAACCTCCGTTTAGCGAAAAATTTTGCCTTTCAATTTGGCTGCTGCTTCCCTCGCGTCATCTGCATGGCTTATCGCAGTAATCACTGAAACACCATCAGCCCCGGCATTCATGACAACTGCCGCATTACCCGCATTGATTCCGCCAATGCCGACCATCGGTATGCCAAAGTCTTTTAACTGCTCGAGCATGGCTGTTCCCTGAACCGCTCTTGTATCCTTTTTTGTTGCCGTTGGAAAAATCGGGCCAACGCCAAAATAATCGACACCTGCACGCTTTGCTCTTTCAGCTTCCTTCAGATTGTGCACAGAAACTCCCAGAATCTTGTCACCGATTTTTTTGCGGACCTCCTGGGCATCCTCATCCTCCTGGCCAATATGGACGCCGTCCGCATCAAGCTCAAGGGCCATTTCGATATCATCGTTCACAATGAACGGCATGCCGTTTTCCTTGCAGATTCTTTGCAGTCTCTTGCCTAGCTCGAGCTTTTCCTCCCCCTCAAGACAGTTACTCCCTTTTTCACGGTACTGAAAAATAGTGATGCCTCCGCGAATCGCCTCTTCAAGCACATTAACGGAATCCTGCACACAATTTGTGCTGCCGGCAATAAAATACACCTTCAGCCAGCTTCTCATTTGATCAGGACTTATCCTTGCCATGACGTAATCCCTCCTTTCTCCGTGTTAAAAGCCCAATGGTTCGTGGGTCCATGGCCTTGCCCGATATTCAGCGGGTTTGCGATGGCAGAATGGATGAACTCCTTCGCTACAGATACCGCGTCATATACAGTCAATCCTTTCGCAAGCTGTGCAGTGATGGCAGCTGAGAAAGTGCAGCCAGTACCATGAGTGCTCCTGGTTTCAACTCTCGGAAAGGAGAAGACCTCAAAGTTTTCCCCATTAAAAAGAAGATCAACAGATTCATTCGCATCCTTATCATGGCCGCCTTTTATGACGAGATTTTTTGCTCCAAGGACATGTATGCGCCTGGCCGCTTCCTTTTTGTCATCCTGACTGTGAATAGTCATCCCGGTCAGCACTTCTGCTTCGGGAATATTGGGTGTGACCACGAGGCAGAGCGGCAGCAAATGATTTTTCAGGGCCGAAACAGCTTCCTGCTGGAGCAATGATGCTCCTCCTTTCGCGATCATTACCGGATCGACAACGACCTTTTCCCAGCCGAACTGCTTTATTTTTTCCGCGACAGCTTCGATGATTTCCGCATTAAAAAGCATCCCCGTTTTCAAGGCGTCTGTCCCGATATCCTCCCCGACTGATTGAATTTGTTTAGCGACTGCCTCTGCATCCATCGGAAAAACTCCCTGGACGCCAAGCGTGTTTTGCGCAGTAACAGCTGTCAGTGCAGACGTGCCAAATACCTTCAGTTCCTGGAATGTTTTCAGGTCCGCCTGGATTCCGGCTCCGCCCCCGCTATCCGAACCTGCGATGGTCATTGCTCTTTTCATATCAATCTACCTCCTGTTGATCAAAAGAACTTTTTCTATTAATCTCCTCTTTGTTGACAAGGTATAGCTGGTTCAAGAATTCAACCTGGAAACTCCCCGGCCCCCGTTCAGCATTTTTGTCTGCAGCGATTTCTGCTGCCACTCCATATGTGGTTACTGCAGCTGCTCCTGCCTTGATCAAATCTTTTTCAACAGCTGCAAAGGCACCAATAACAGATGTAAGCAAGCAGCCTGTTCCCGTCACTTTCGTCAGCAGCGGATGCCCGTTATGCCCAATAATAGCCGTCTTGCCATCTGTAACAATATCTTCTTTGCCAGTAACGACGACGGTAGTCTTGAGTTTTTTAGCAGCAGATACGGCCAACTCGAAAACATTTCCGCTGGATTCACCAGCATCAACGCCCCGGATGCTCCAGGTTTCTCCAGCCACATTCGCAATCTCTGCAGCATTTCCTCGGATGATTGAAATTTCTAATTCTTGCATCAGCATTCTTGCCGTTTCGGTTCGATAGGCGGTAGCCCCTGCACCAACCGGATCAAGAATGATCGGCACTCCCTGTTTATTTGCCGCTTTGCCTGCAATCAGCATCGACTCAACGATTTCGGCTCTCAGCGTTCCGATATTGAGAACAAGGCTTCCAGCCATCCTGGCCATTTCGGCAACCTCCTCATGGGCATATGCCATAACAGGAGATGCTCCTAGAGCCAGAAGGCCATTGGCGGTAAAATTAGTGACCACAACATTCGTAATATTGTGCACTAGCGGGTTTCCCCGGCGAACTTTTTCTAGCAAACTAGCAATCTCTCTTACTTCCATGTAAAATCCCCTCCTTCTTAATCCATCACAAGGCCGCCGTCAACGACCAGATTTTGTCCAGTAACCGCACGTGCCCAGGGTGATGCGAAGAACAATATCGCATCTGCAGCTTCTGCCGGGTCGGTTACCTTTTTAAGCGGAGTGGATGATTCGATGAGCTGGAATACTTCCTCTGAAGTAGCTGAGCTTGCGTCGGTCATTTTAAGCAATCCTCCGGAAACCATATTGACGGTAACGCCATACTTCCCGAGATCACTTGCCATATTCCTGGTGAACCCCAACAAGGCAGCTTTGCTTGTTGTATAGTCGTGATAAGCGACAACCGGGTTCTGGAACAGGTTCGTGCCAATGTTGATGATTCTGCCAAACTTTAATTCTTTCATGTCTGGAAGTCCCGACTGGATTGTATTCAATGCACCGCGTATCGCTCCTTCAAGCTGCTGATGATACTCCTCCCAGCCAACTGCAAAAGCATCCTTGTTTGCCACAGGGTCAAATTTGAAATCCACAAGAGCGTTATTCACAATTGTCGTGACGGGAGAGCCAAAATGTTCTTTTGCTTGCCTGAACATGCTTTGGACCTGTGCTGGGTCTCTTACATCCGCCCCTACAGCAAGGGCATTCTCAACAAACATACCTTCCAGATCCTTTGCCTTTTCTTCGTTCTGGTAATAGTTAATAATGACTCGCGCACCCTCCCTTGCAAACGCCTTAACCGTTTCTGCCCCCAGTCCCCGGCTCCCGCCAGTCACCAGAACAACTTGATCTTTTAGTTTCATTGATAAAACCTCCTTAAAATATAAAAAAGCCAGATCCTTGAAAGGACCTGGCTTAAAAGCAAAGTAAGAAAGAAAACATCTCTCACACTACTTTCCTACGCTGGTATTAACCAGATCAGGTCCGAAGGGTTAAAAGACATACCGTCTTTCTCTCAGCCCGTAGCAGGGCACCCCTAGTAGTACATCGAATATTCAATTGTCTTTATCCTAGCCTTAACTCTTTTATATGTAAAGTGAAAAGTTCATATTCTGTTATTTTTCAGATTTTAGAAGTTCTTTGATTTCTTCCAGCAGCTGATTTTGCTGGTCCTGCTTATCGATGATTCTTGCAGCCAATTTTTCTAATGTTATCGTTATGGACCAGAGCGCTAACAATAGAACAATGATTACGCCAATATCAATCATCATCTTTATCCACTTTTCCCTCGACAAGATCATCAAATGGTGTATAGTTATTGCTCGGCAAGTTCCCAGACCGGATTATTTTAAAAATAATATAAAAAACCACAAAAAGCACAATAAACGTGAAAACAAAGCCCATATTGCCCCAGCCTCCTTTTATCCAATTATACAATAAACCTGATACAAAAAATGGAATTTTCTTTTTTTGAAAAATGGCCTTCTTAACGATATATGCTAAGATGAAAATATACATACGAATGGGAGTTGAACGATAATGAAGAACGAAATTATTGAAAGATTTACTTCTTATGTAAAAGTGGACACGCAGTCTAATGAAAACAGTGAAACCACCCCATCGACAGAAGGTCAGCTTACACTTGCCAATATGCTTGTTGAAGAGTTAAAAACAATTGGCATGGAGGAAGTAACGATTGACGAAAATGGTTATGTTATGGCGACACTTCCTGCCAATACAGATAAAGAAGTGCCAACAATCGGCTTCCTTGCCCACGTCGATACAGCAACGGATTTTACCGGCAAAAATGTCAATCCTCAGGTTGTTGATAACTTCGATGGAAACCAAATCATCCTAAACAAGGAATTGAAAATCATCCTTTCGCCTGCTGATTTCCCTGAGCTGCCACAATATAAGGGCCACACATTGATTACCACCGACGGAACTACACTCCTCGGTGCGGACAACAAGGCAGGAGTCGCAGAAATCATGACGGCGATGGCTTATTTGATCCAGCATCCGGAAATCAAGCATGGAAAAATCCGTGTTGCTTTCACTCCGGATGAGGAAATTGGCAGAGGACCGCATAAGTTCGATGTACAAGCATTTAATGCAAAGTTCGCTTATACGATTGACGGCGGACCGCTTGGCGAGCTGGAGTATGAAAGCTTTAACGCAGCAAGCGCCAAGGTTACTTTTAAAGGCAAGAACGTCCACCCTGGCACAGCAAAAGGGAAAATGGTGAACTCCGCAAAAATCGCGATGGAGTTCAACAGCAAGCTTCCAGCTGAAGAGGCACCCGAGCATACGGAGGGATATGAAGGCTTCTTCCACCTCAGCTCCATCACCGGAGATGTCGAGGAGACAACGCTCCACTATATCATACGTGACTTCGACCGTGACAGCTTCCAGGAGCGGAAGGAATTGATGCAGAAAATCACCAATGAACTAAGACTGACATACGGCGAGACCCGTATTGATCTAGAAATGAACGATCAGTACTACAACATGAAGGATAAAATCGAGCCGGTAAAAGAAATTGTCGACATTGCGTACGAGGCGATGGAAAACCTCGGAATCAAGCCGATCGTAAAGCCAATCCGCGGCGGCACAGATGGTTCCCAGCTTAGCTATATGGGACTGCCGACACCGAATATTTTTACAGGCGGTGAGAACTTCCACGGAAGGTTCGAATATATTTCTGTAGATAATATGATTAAATCAGTGGAAACAATTGTAGAAATAGCTAAACTTTTCGAAGCGAAAGCCTAACAAATTACAACAAGAAGCCAGATTCCCAAACTGAAAGGAATCTGGTTTTTTTCATGAGTAGCTTATCTCAATATCCGCCTTAGGTCCTATCCTGATTTAAATCGGAGGTGCATTGGGGATCAGCATGTTTTGCCTTATTCTAAATATAGAATGAGATTGAGAGGAGATTTTAAAAATGAAACGGATTTTGGTTATTTTCCTGGTAATAACCGGGGCTTATATCGGTTGGAACTACTTTGTTGATGGCAGCGGAGTTAACTTTGCAAAAGCGGAAGACGCGGTGAAGGTGACCAATCAAACGGAAAATATCACGTTTGATATTTCAAGCGTCGAGACGATGATCGTGCCTGAAGACCGGGATGATGTACGCGCCGAGCTGAAGGGCAAAGGTACGGTAAAAGTTGATAAGCATGGCGATGATATCGAGGTTGCTGTTCAACGAAAAGGGTTCTTCTGGTTCAACTGGTTTGAGATGGATAAAACCACTCTGACAGTTTATATTCCTGAAGACTATGAAAAGAATATGGAAATCGAGCTCGGTTCAGGCGAAGTAGTATTCAAAGGTCATTCTATTGATTCTCCAATGAAGCTAGAGAAGCTTGCGATTGATATCGGATCAGGAAGCATGGTTTTGGAAAACCTGGATGTTGAAACCTACATGCACCACAGTTCATCAGGCGATGTGGAAATCAATTCAATAGCTGCTGGCTCTGGTTCATTTGAAGTCAGCTCCGGAAGCGTCAATGTGCAGAATTACTCTGGCAAACTTGATGCAGATGTTTCATCGGGTGAGCTGGACATCCAGATGGATCGTTTGACAGATGACGTTAACTTAAATGTAAGCTCAGGTAATATCGAGCTGGATTTGCCAGATGATGCCGATTTTACGTTAAACGGAAAAATAAGCAGCGGAGACCTATCAAGTGACTTTCCGCTTGATAACAAAGAAGAAAACGATAACCGCCTGAGCGGCAAACACGGAAGCGGAAAGTATGAAATCAACGCTGATGTATCAAGCGGCGATATTGAAATCTTTTAATGAAATGAGTTGGCAAACTGATTTTTCCAGTTTGCCATTTTACATTGTGGTAGAGCGAATGTATTTCGCCAGATAAATGCGCCTAGCGAACTGGAAAAAAACGCGCAGAATTTCCAGTTCGCCAATAAATTTATATTTTCGCCAATAAAAGAGGGATTATCGCCAATAAAACTGTGAACTCCGCCAATATAATAAGATTATCGCCAATAAAGGTGGGAACTTTAACCGGAGAGTGCACATATCCATATTATTGGCCTGAAAAATTAGCTAATAATTTCCAAATCGTTATTAAAAATTTATTTTTCGCTATTAAAAAGTCAATTCCGCTATAAAAATCCTTTTCCGCTATAAAATTAATATTTTCGCTATAAAGCTGGATTAGAATCATATTATCAACCGAAACAAAGCCTGGTTGCTGCTGACCGGGCTTCTTTCTACATCTATATATCTTTGTTTTTCATCATCGTTCATTTAAAATGAATGCAAACACTTCCTGAGGGGTACGGTTATGTTCGAATTACTCATTACGATGCTGGAACGGCTCGGCATCATTGTGACGATTGCTTTCATTTTAACGAGGTTCCGCTTCTTCCGGGGATTGATTTATCATAATTCCCTGAACAAGCGACAGCAATATTTTGCGATTGTATTCTTTGGTTTTTTCGGGATTATTGGTACATATTCAGGCATGAGCTTCTCAACTGATACACTTCAGTTCAACCCCTGGGCTGCTGACTTGGCATCAGATGAGGCAATTGCCAATTCACGTGTCATCGGGATCGTGATTGCCGGTATGCTTGGCGGATACAAGGTAGGTATAGGCGCAGGCCTTATCGCGGGTCTGCATCGCTTTACGCTCGGCGGGTTCACCGCTCTTGCCTGCGGACTTGCGGCCATCGTTGCCGGAATCATTGCCGGCCGTTTTCAAAAGAAGAAAAACAATGTCAATCTGAGGACAGCCTTCCTGGTTGGGGCGATTGCAGAAACGGTGCAAATGCTGATTATCCTTTTGATAGCCAAGCCTTATGATCAAGCGCAAACACTCGTCGAAATTATCGGTGTTCCAATGATTCTCGCAAACGGGCTTGGCTCTGCTTTATTTTTGATGGTGATAAAGAATGTTGTTTCCGAAGAGGAAAAGACTGGTGCGATGCTTGCGCAAAAAACACTGCGGATCGCCGACCAGACGCTCGCGTACCTGCGCAAAGGCATCAATCCGGATTCAGCAAGGTCAGTCTGCGAGATTTTACACAACGAGGTTCAGACTAGTGCGGTCGCAATCACAAACCAATCTGAAATCCTGGCACATGTCGGCCTTGGTGATGACCATCATCGTTCCACAAGCCCCATCCAGACGCAGATTACGAGGGATGTGCTGAAAAGCGGCAAGCTTGTCGTCGCCAATGATGAAACGATTCACTGCCGTGAGCAAAGCTGCCCTCTTGGAGCTGCAGTGATTGCCCCATTGAAACTGCGCGACGAAACGATTGGCACGCTGAAGTTTTATTTTAAATCGGAAAAAGAAATCACCAATGTCGTCATTGAGCTCATATCCGGTCTCAGCAACCTGCTCAGCAACCAGCTTGAAATCGCTGAAGCGGATAAAGCCTATCAGCTTGCCAAGGAAGCTGAAGTAAAGGCCCTACAGGCACAAATCAGTCCTCACTTCCTTTTCAATACAATGAATGTCATCACCTCTCTGATCAGGATTGATCCTGCAAAAGCGAGGAAGCTGCTTGTCTCTCTGTCGCATTTCCTGCGTCAGAACCTGACTGCGACGACGGTGTCGATGACTACACTTGAGCAGGAATTAGCCCACGTGAAAGCCTATTTATCTATTGAAGAGGCCAGGTTTGTGGAAAAACTGAAGGTTACCTATGATATCGAGGATGACGCTTTACCTGTAAAAATCCCGCCGCTGACGCTCCAGCCAATTGTAGAAAACGCCGTAAAACATGGGATTAAGAATATGGATCATGACTGCCAAATTAATATAGACATTCACAAAAGTGATAATAGTACGATTGTAACGGTGAGAGATAACGGGCAGGGAATGAGCAAAGAACGGATTAATCAGTTGGGTAAACAAATAATTGATTCAGAAACAGGAAGTGGAATCGCACTTTTCAATGTAAACAGAAGACTTACGATGAATTTTGGGGAAGAAGCCTCACTGCGGATTGATAGTGCGACTGGAAAAGGCACAAAGATTTCCTTTACAATTCCACAAGCGGAGGAATTATAGATGGACAAGATGATACGTACTCTAATCGTTGATGATGAATTATATAGCAGGGATGAATTGAAGCATTTATTGCAGTCCTTCCCTTCCATCCAGGTTGTCGGGGAAGCAGAATCAGGTGAAACTGCGGTCATGAAGGCTTTGCAGCTCCACCCGGATGTCGTCTTCCTTGATGTCGAAATGCCGAAAATGAATGGGATGGAAGCAGCAAAAGCGCTGATGGAATTAAGAAAATCACCGCTGATTGTGTTCGCAACCGCCTATCCTCAATTTGCTGCCGAGGCTTTCAGATATGAAGCAGTTGATTACTTGCTTAAACCCTATGACGAGAATCAACTCAGGGAGACGGTCCTCAGGATTGAGAAGCATTTCCTGATGCCCGCTGAACAGGAGTCAGGCAAGCAAACTGGCAAGCTTGCCGTTGAAGGTGATGGAGAGATCATTTATCTCGACCCGAAGGATATCCTGTACATTTCGAGAGAGGAAAAATATTCAAAAATCATTACAAAAACAAGGGAATATGAAACAAGAATACCTTTAAAGGATCTTGAAATGAGGCTGACGGCATACTCATTTTTCCGCATTCATAAAAGCTATATTGTGAATCTGGATTATGTTATCCGTCTTACCCCATGGTTCAATGGGGCCTATCAACTGGAACTCGAAGGCCGCAATGAAATGTTATCAGTCAGCCGTAATTATGTAAAAGCATTGAGGATTCAGCTGGAATTATAAATTCTCTTAAAGCATCTTAAGGATGCTTTTTTGCATTTTAATCGACATTTTTTGCATTTCAGGCTCATATTCTTGCATCTTGTTCACAAAACAGCCATAATTTCTCCTTCTCTATTATACTTAATGAAAACGCATACAATTTACTTTGAGGAGGTTTCATATGTATACTTTTCTAGCTGGTATCGCACTTTTAATTATTGGTTATTTCACGTATGGCAAATTTGTAGAAAAGGTGTTCGGCGTGAACGAGACTCGTTCCACTCCGGCATTCACTCATAAGGATGACGTTGACTATTTGCCGATGTCTACAGCGAAGAACTCTTTGATCCAACTTCTTAATATCGCTGGTGTAGGTCCTATTTTCGGGCCGATCATGGGAGCGCTTTATGGACCGGTTGCTTTCCTTTGGATCGTTCTTGGCGCAATTTTCGCTGGTGCTGTCCATGATTACCTTACTGGTATGATTTCAATCCGTAACAGAGGCGCACACCTTCCTGAACTTGCAGGAAAGTTCCTCGGCAAATTCATGAAACATGTTGTTAACGCGTTTGCGATTCTTCTTTTACTATTAGTTGGAACCGTTTTCGTCACAGCTCCGGCTGGCTTGCTTCACAACTTGATGGACGGAAAGGTTACAATGGGCCTTATTATCGGGGCAATCTTTATTTACTATATCTTAGCGACACTTCTGCCAGTTGATAAAATCATCGGCCGCTTCTACCCGATTTTCGGTGCATTGCTGTTAATCAGTGCAATCGGAGTAGGCTCAATGCTTGTAATTACTGGAGCACCGATTCCTGAGCTTTCCTTGACGAATTTCCATCCAGGGGGCGCAGCGATTTTCCCGCTATTATTCTTAACAATTTCTTGCGGAGCGCTGTCAGGTTTCCATGCAACACAAACACCGATCATTTCTCGTACTACGCAAAATGAAAAGAGCGGCCGCAAGATTTTCTACGGCATGATGATCGCTGAAGGTATCATCGCCATGATCTGGGCTGCAGCTGCGATGAGCCTGTTCGATGGCTACAACGGCTTGAACGACATGCTTGCGAACGGCGGACCTGCTGCAATCGTAAGTGAAGCTTCAACATTGATGCTTGGCGCAATCGGCGGAACTCTAGCAGTTCTTGGCGTAATCGTACTTCCAATCACTTCAGGTGATACAGCTTTCCGTAGCGCGCGTATGATCATTGCTGACTACTTCAATTTTTCACAAAAGAAAATTGCTAGCCGTCTATGGATTGCGATTCCGTTGTTCGTTATCTCTTTCGCACTAACAAAGGTGGATTTCACACTTCTTTGGAGATACTTCTCCTGGGCTAACCAATCAACAGCGGTTATCGCGCTTTGGGTTGGTGCCATGTACCTGTTCATTGCCAAGAAGAATTACTGGATCGCGATGATTCCTGGTATGTTCATGACAGCAGCTACGACTTCCTACATTCTTAATGCTCAAATTGGATTCGGCCAGTCGCTGACAGTATCCAATATCGGAGCGTTAATCGTAACAGCTGTCATCACAGTTATTTTCTTCAACGCTGCTAAAAAAGCACGAGCTAATAATATTCCGCTTGATGAAGATATTTCCAACTACAACAAGGTGGCATAACGATGAGCGGATGCTGCAGTCCGGAATACCGCAAATCGGTCAATGAGAAGGAAGCACAGGTTAATGACAAAGGGAAAGAGCAGCTTCCCCTTTTCGCTAAAATTATCATTGTCATTATTACTGCAGGAGGGCTTCTTGCTGCCCTCCTCGCATATTAATAAGACAACACCAGGTGCACGCTTGATTCCAGGCGTGCACTTTTACATAGTCAAGGAGGTTGATGGATATGAAAATATTAATCGTAGGAGCAGGTGCAATTGGCGGTTACTTCGGCGGTCGCCTTTTGGAAAAAGGAGAAGATGTTACGTTTTTGGTGCGAGAAAATCGCAAACAGCAGCTTCGTTCAAATGGGTTGGTGGTGGAAAGCATTCATGGAGATATGCGTTTTGCAGAACCTAAGACCGTTTTATCAGGGGAAAATGTGGAACCCTTTGATGTAGTGCTTGTTTCCACGAAGTCCTACCATCTGGATGGCGCGGTTGAGGACATCAGGCCTTATGTAGGAAACGAGACGATGATCTTGCCATTATTGAATGGAATTGCGCATCTTGATGTGTTGATAGAAGCATTCGGGACTGAAAAGGTAATTGGAGGCCTATGCTTTATCGAGACGACCCTGACTCAGGATGGAAAAATAATCCAAACCAGCCCAATCCATGATTTGGTCTTCGGTGAACGGAATGACGAAAAAACGGAGCGAATCTTGCAGCTAGAAGAAACATTCAATGGAACGAAAGCAAGCTTCCGCCTTTCTGAAAAAATCGAGCAGGAGATGTGGCACAAATACTTATTCATCACTTCACTAAGCGGCATCACCTCCCTGTTCAGGTCCCCAATCGGTCCTATTCGCGAAAAAGAGCATGGCTGGAAAACAATTGAGGGCCTGGTTAATGAAACGGCGGCAATCATGGAGAAAATCGGTGCCCCGCTTGCAGCAGGAGCTATGGAGGCCACCCTGGGGAGAATGAAGGAAATCGGCCATGGAATGAAATCCTCCCTGCAGCGTGATATGGAAAAATCCCTTCTTACAGAAGGAGATCACCTCTTTGGCTACTTGCTGGAGAATGCTGAAAAGTTGGGTTTGGCAGCGCCGATTCTATCTGCGATCTATGGAAATGTGAAGATCTACGAGAATGGACTTGGCGCTGGAAAAAATCTGCGATAATTTCCAGTTAGCGAATAAGAGGATGGTTTTTGCGAATACATCGTAATATTTGCGAATAAAAGTATGTTTTTTGCGAATAAATTCTATTTTTTGCGATTAAAATCTATTTTTGCAAACAACTCCATTATTCTAATCAAAAAAAGTGCCTGAGCCTTTATGTGTCCTCGAAAAACACATAAGCTCAGGCATTTTTAATAAATTTTCGCGTCTTCCTGGCCAATCATCACTCGAAAAGCACCTGCAGCCAGTGCTTCCAATTCCTCTTCACCTGGCCGGACGAAAACTTTTCCCAGGAAACTGATTTTCTCCTGAATTAATCGTACAATCATATCTGAATGGGCGATTCCCCCGGTAAGGATGAATCCATCCATCTTACCTTCCAGTACGGTGGCCATGGCCCCAATCTCTTTTCCTATCTGATGTACCATTGCTTTTAAAATAATAGCAGCTTCCTTGTCCCCATCCTGCGCCTGCTGCTCTACTTCTATAACACTCTTTGTTTCAAGATAAGAATACATTCCACCCTGTCTTGTCATTCGTTGAAGCAATTCTTTTTCGGTGTATTTTCCTGAAAAACAAAGCTGAACGAGCTGTTTTGCTGGGAGTCCGCCTGCCCGTTCGGGAGAGAATGGTCCCTCATTTTCGGCATTATTGACGTCTATGATCCTGCCCTTCCGAAGTGCAGCGACTGAAATGCCGCTCCCTAGATGGGCCACGACAAAGCTTGTATCATCCAAATCCTTCCCGAGCTCTGCTGCCATTTTACGGGAAACTGCCTTGATATTGAGAGCGTGAACATGGCTTTTCCTTTCAATATCAGCCAGACCGGAAATCCTCGCTTCCACGATCAGTTCATCCACACATACAGGATCAACTATAAAGGCTGGTATTTGATGAGTGCCAGCTATTTCCGCTGCGATGATCGATCCCAAATTCGAAGCATGATTGCCATGTTTTCCTGAACGTGCATCATCCAGCAGATGTTCATCAACAATATATGTTCCACTGTCCATGGGCTTCAGCATTCCACCCCGTCCTACAACCGCGTCCAGCTCTGAAGGCTTGAAGTCATTCATCCGTAATGCACCCAAGATGGATTCAAGCCTGTACGGCAGCTGGTCGGCTAAATCTGGCAGCTTGATGATTTCAGCATCAGCATGACGGATGGTTTCTTCAAAAAGTAATTTTTCATCTTCATAAACTGCTAGCTTAGTAGAAGTGGAGCCTGGATTTATCGCTAGGATTCTCATTATACCTCTCTCCTATCTTTCACACGCTGACCTTTGTATTGGATGCCGCAACGACGGCCAGTGCAATCGAAGCCAATTTTGCCTCCGCAGTATCTGACCGGGAGTTTAAGACAAGCGGTATTTTTGCTCCTAGCACGATTCCCGCCATCGTCCCCTTTGCAAAATAAGTAATCGCCTTGCCAAGGAAATTTCCTGCCTCTATTGTTGGGACAATGAGTAAATCCGCTGCTCCATCAAGCTCGCTATCCAGTCCTTTATGCAGAAGAGACTCCCTGCTGATTGCGAGATCCAACGGAAGAGGTCCTTCTATCAGCAGCGACTGGCTCCATTCATTTTTAATTACCATTGCCAAATGGTCGGCTTCCACGGTCACTGGCATCTTCTCGCTGACTCGTTCGTTCGCTGCTAAAATCGCTACCCGCGGCTGGTCCACTCCAATTCTGTCCAGGAACTCTACCGCATTCAGGACGATTTGCTTCTTCTGCTGAAAATCTGGCGCAATATTTATACCGCCATCACTCATACTAATAAGCTGTTCGGCCCCCGGGATGTCGAACACGGAGATATGGCTGATGACTCGGCCAGTTTTTAAGTTAAGCTCCTTATGCAGCACCCCTTTTAAAAATGGAGTGCTATTCACGAAGCCTTTCATGATTACCTGCACTTGAGCTTCGCTTGCCAGTTTGGCCGCAATAAAAGCATTTTCGTTCTCCGTATAGGCCGGATAAACAGGATATTCCTCAACAGAAAAGTCGAGTTCCCTTGCCAGCTCAAAGATTTTTTGCGGATCTCCGACTAGATATGGCTCAATGATTCCGAGATCCACAGCCGCTTTCACAGCTTCAAGCACATCCCTGTCGTGTGCAGCGGCGACGCTCATTTTAACCGGCGGCCTTTTTTGTGCTTCAACGATCACCTCATTAAAGCTTTTATAGCGCATGCTTCTCACCTCCTGTTGCTTAACCTGTATACATACTCTGGATTCGGCTGATCTTTTCAATCTTCTCTTCTACTAATATATTTGCGGCTTTATACGTTGGGATATCATGAGTTTTGGAGATTTTATAGATCTTTTCAAGAATGTCATAAATCAGGCTTGCATTCTTGAACGCCCGGTCCTTGCTATACTCATGGAGTTCATCTGCTACCTGGATCAAACCGCCAGCATTTGCCACGTAGTCCGGTGCATAGAGGATGCCTTTCTGATGCAGCATGTCGCCGTGTCGTTCTTCAGCCAGCACATTGTTCGCTGCTCCAGCAACAGCCAGGCACTTGAGTTTCGGTATCGTGAGGTCATTGATAACAGCGCCCAATGCATTTGGTGAAAAAATGTCGCATTCTACGCTGTATATATCAAGAGGCTCAACTGTTTCGATATCCGGGTATTGCTCCTTAACTTCTTTTACATTCTCTTCAAAAATATCGGTGACGATCAGCTTCGCTCCTTCTTCATAAAGGTGGCCAACGAGAAAGCGGCCAACTTTTCCAAGTCCCTGAACGGCAATTTTCCGCTCCATCAGTGAATCTGTACCAAAAATCTCTTTTGCCGTAGCCTTGATTGCTTTCCACACACCGAACGCCGTGATAACAGCCGAGTTGCCGCTGCCGCCATATTCTTCAGGCAAGCCAACGAGATACGAAGTTTGCTTTGATGCGGAAACAAAATCCATGCCGAACGTACCGACATCCGTTCCAGTGTAAAAGCGCCCCTTTAACGTTTCGATAAATGAACCAAAGGCCTGGAACAATTCATCCGATTTTTCTGACTTAGGGTCGCCGATGATGACCGCTTTCCCTCCTCCATAGGTCACACCTGAAACGCCACATTTATATGTCATTCCTTTTGATAGTCGCAGAACATCCCGCAACGCGTCTTCAGTCGATTCATAATCCCACATCCGGCATCCCCCAAGCGCCGGACCGAGCGTCGTATCATGGATAGCGACAATCGACTTCAATCCAGTTGCCTTGTCATAGTTGAAAATCACCTGTTCATGCCCCTGGTTTTTCATTTCCTCAAAAATATCCAGCACCTTTTTCTGTTCTTCCGTAAGCAACACAAACATCCCCTCCCGTAATCGGACCTGGCAAAGCTGCGTCAGTATAGGTAGTTTCCAGATCAACAAATAAATGTAAGCCCTTACATATTTTCATTATAAAGACTTTAGCTGCTGCTTACGGTGATATATCTTACACTTCTATGGCAAATCAACTGGAAAAAACCGAGGGTAATTTCCAGTTCGCCAATAAATTTGTGAACTTCACCAATAAACTTGAATTATCGCCAATATAATGAGATTTTCGCCAATAAAATTAAAATATCGCCAATAAGTCTCGGGTTTTCGCCAATAAAGAGTTTTGTTAAGGAAATTCCCATTAAAATGGACGCTAAAAAGAACCAAAGCAGCAGCTTCGGTTCTTTTTAAGACAACCTTTACTATTGAACTCCCGGAAACCAGCCTGGTGTATTGACGATTGCCTGCCATAATGGATCCGGAACGACAAGTCGCGCCTGCGCACCCGTATCGAGCTTTGTTTCGATTTCATTTTCACGGCCTGTTTCGACTTTTTCGACCCAATCTGGATCAATAATCAGTTCACGGCCTAATGCAAGCAACGGGACTCCTGTTTCAAAGGCTTGGATAACATCATCTGCGCTATAAAGTGAGCCGACACCGATGACAGGAACTTTGCCGCCGACGCGCTCGTGGATGATTTCCATCCTCGAACGATCATCGTCAACACCCCTTCTTGGCGTTGACCAGAAATCATTTAAAGATACATGCAAGTAGTCAAGGTCCTTTTCAGCCAGGGTTTCAATCAGTTCCAATGTATCAGCCATCGTAATTCCCGGCTCCTCAGGTTCTTCCGGTGAGAATCTGTATCCGACGATAAACGGTTCCTTTGCGTGCATTGCGGTTACTCTCTTTACCTCATCCACAACAGCAAGCGGGAATGCCATCCTTTTTTCCAGGGAACCGCCCCATTTATCTTCACGTCTGTTTGAATGAGGTGAGAAGAATTGCTGAATCAAATAACCGTTGGCTCCATGGATTTCTACGCCATCAAAGCCTGCTTCAATCGCTCGGCGGGTTGTCTCGCCAAACGCAGCAATGATCTCTTCCACTTCTTCCCCAGTCAATGCTCGCGGTGCTTTGGCGCTGTTACGCTCTGATTGAACATCGCTCGCACTGACGATATCCCCGTTTGGTACAAGCTCAGGAGGACACTCGCGGCCGCCATGGAAAATTTGCAGCACCGCTTTAGCACCTTCAGCTTTTATCGCAGATGCCAGCTTCCTAAGACTTGGGATCATTTCATCCGTATCCGCACCAAATTCCCCATGAAAGCCTTTCCCACTACGGGTTACATATGTACAAGCAGTTACCACCATGCTGACGCCTTTTGAACGGCGGGCGTAATATTCTGCTTCTGCGTCCGTTACAGTTCCATCCTCATTCGATGAAAAGTTGGTCATCGGCGCCATGACGAGCCTATTCTTCAGATTAATTCCATTTTGGAATGTAAACGAATCAAATAATGTTTTATATTTTTCATTCATTGATGTGATCCTCCTTCTTTAGTATACGAAAGTGTAATAGCCTAAACTGACTACCGTTAAACATCCTGGTTATTATTTGTGTTTTGCTCGAAAAAAAACAGCGAAATATATTCCGCTGTTTTTTCTTATTTACCCGTTTTATCGATGGCTGCCCGAATCGTTTTTGCCTGCTGTTCCATATCGCCAATCCCCTGGAAATGGGCATACATGATTCTCGGTTCCTAATGCAGCATATGATTATGAACAGCTGTTACTTCCAGCTTCCCTTTTCGCAATACATCCAGGACTGGATTTACCTCTTCCTGCAGAAGCGCAAGCTCTCCCATGACAGCAACCTGTCCGTCTACCTTTTCAAATCCAAAATAGAAGATTAGCTCCATCGTTTCTGGAGATTGCTTTTTCCCCATATGCGTCGGTTTTATACTTTCCCTTACGATTTCCACCTTGCAGACTCCCTTTTCGGTTTCAACCCTTGTATCAAATATCTTTTCCAGCTTATCACAATTTGCATTACCCTGAGCCTGCACAGCTGCTGGTAAAAAGAGAGCAAGAACCAAAGCTGTTGCCATTATTGACCTTTTTATTTTCAGGCACTCCTTTTTTAACCATGGCATCTCTCTAGATCCGGATTCGTTATACAGTCTACAAAAAAGACATTCTGCTACTGCAGAATGCCTTTAAGTTTCTTATTTTTGCTAAGCAATTCCTCCATTGCTTCCATTGAAAGCGGTCTGCTGAAATGATAGCCTTGTCCGACCAAGCAACCGTTTTCGAGCAAAAATGTGACCTGTTCCTGGTCCTCGATGCCTTCAGCAATGACATTGAATTGCAGATTATGTCCCATATCAATGATCGTTTTGACCATCGCTCCTTGATTGGCATGATGGACGATATCGTCGACGAAAGATTTGTCAATTTTGATTTTATCAATCGGCAAATGCTTCAGTAAGCTTAACGATGAATATCCGGTACCAAAATCGTCAATCGCAAGGGTTACGCCAAGCTCTTTTAATTGATCAAGAATCATCGCTGTTTTCTCGCTGTTCTGCATGACACTCTCAGTGATCTCAAAATCCAGATATTTCGGTGGCAGCTGAGTATCGATCAATACCTGTTTTACTGTATCAATGAAACGGTCTTCCTGTAGCTGGCGCACAGAAATGTTCACTGAAATCGGTATAGGGCTATAGCCTTTCTCCTGCCATACCTTGTTTTGAGCAGCAGCCTTTTCCAGCACCCATTTCCCAAGCGGGACGATTAACCCTGTTTCCTCCGCAAGTGGAATGAATTCAGCTGGTGAAATTATGCCTTTCTCCGGGTGCATCCAGCGTACAAGTGCCTCTACTCCGATGATTTCCCCGGTGTTCAGATTTACCTGTGGCTGATAATGAAGGATAAGCTGGTTTTGCTCCAACGCTTTCCTCAAGCCATTCTCCAGCTCCATTTTGCGGGAGGAAAGCCCGTGCAGCTGATTAGTGTAAAACTGGTAATTATTTTTCCCGCGATCCTTTGCCAGGTACATCGCCGTATCTGCATGCTTGATCAGTGTTTCCTCATCCTGGCCGTCTTCTGGTGCCATGCTGATTCCAATGCTTGGGGTCACGAAGAACTCCTGGCCTTCGATGATAATCCCCTCATTAAACTCATCAAGAATCCTATCTGCGACTTCAATGACTTGTTCCTTACCGAGCCCCTTAAGTACAATAATGAATTCATCACCGCCCTGCCGAGAAACAAGTCCCTGCTCTTGGACAGCATTTTTCAGCCTGCTGGCGACAACCTTTAATAATAGGTCGCCAAAACGGTGGCCTTTGGTGTCATTGATAATCTTGAACCGGTCGAGGTCAAGGAAGATTACGGCTATCTCCTCGTTTCCGTTTGCCAGCGAAGCATTCAGGTGCTTCTTCACCATGTTCCGATTCGGCAGACCAGTAAGCACATCATAATAGGCCATATATTTGATGGTCTTTTCAGCCTTTTTACGCTGAGTCAAATCACGGCCTACAATTTGTTCAGCCATTCTTCCTTCATATAAAATCGGCATAGCGGACATCTCTACATCAATTTCTTGCCCGTCTATCTGTGTTGCCTTAAATTCAAACCACAATTTTTCCTCAAAATCTTCACCTATTGTCAATTCGCGATTTTTTATACGGGCCAGTACATCAGGGGGAATCAGCTTTGATATCGGCTGTCCAATCAACTCTGCCGGTCTTTCCGCCTTAAACAGCTTGCAGCCGGCTTCATTGATATATTCCAGCTTTCCTCTGCTGTACACCGCAATCAAATCGGGCGACATTTCCACAAGGCTGCGATATCGTCCTTCACTTTCCTGCCGATCGGTAATATCGAAAAGGACACTGGTAAAATCAACGAAATTTCCGCTTTCATCAATGACAGGAATGCCTCGATCCTGAATCCAGCGCACCTCTCCATCGGGACGAATGATCCGATATATACTGGTAACTGCTTCCCCTCTTGAAAATCCAGCTTCCCTTTCAGCTAAAATAGGCAGATCCTCAGGGTGGATAACTTTTTTCCAAAGTGTGTTGTCATGATAAAATTCTTCAGACGAATGTCCGTACAGTTTTTCAATACCAGATGTAATCAGCAGTGTATCCGTCTTCATGTCATGTGACCAGATGGCGACATCCAGAGTGTCAAAGATGCTTTTAAGCCTCTTTTTATGCTCCTGTAGATCTTCTGCTGTATTTTTCATCCCTTTGAATACTCGGAAGACCAATGCAATAAAAACAAAGGACACGGCCAAATCTATCAAATAGCCAACCTCTTTACTTATGGAAAAATAAAACGAAGTCAACCAATCAATCAGCTCCGCGAACAGGAGAAAGAAAACTATAGATAATCCGGTGTATTTTTGTATCTTTCCGTCATTGCCCATTCAGACATTTCCCCCTGTGCCAAGCTACATGATTGTATATAAAGGCTGTTTTCATATTAATTGTTGCTTTTCGAACATATCTTTACATTCGCATACTGAAAGGTACCGGGATCTTTTCACTGGGACTGCATTCAAACTCGTAAAAGCCCAGGTGCCAGTTTTTACTATCAGTAGTGCAAGTATAAAAGTTTTCGAAAAAAGCCTTTATTAAAATCTAAATATTCTGGAGTAGCCCCATTATTAACATAACAAAAATACTAGGTCCGGCACAATGAAATATTACATATGACCCAGATAATTGAAGAATTTTGTCATTTTTCACCCTGACAATATGGGGATACATTAAAGAGCGATCCCCAGCACCGTTGATAGTTCTCTCTTTTTCTCGTTCAAATAGATTTGGTCAAGCTCCTTCAACTCGTTTGAATCGAACTTTTCCATACTGTAAATATACAGCTCCCATATGCTTTTCTTCAAGGAATCGTCGGCTGTTTTTCCAATCAACAGAAAAGCGTCGATGAGGGCAGTAAGAATGGAAAAATCTTGACTCCCATAATGGATAATTTGATAAAAGGATAAATATAAGATATCCATCGTCCGCTTTTGTTTCCCTATAATCCTTGGCTGCATCTCTTCATCATAATAGGCTATATACCGTCCGTTCGAACGGATTCGGCATAAATGAGACAAGGCCATGCCTAAATAGGAAATGCAGACTCTTGCGGTATTCGGGTCATTAATGCCTGGTGAGATGGCCCTCAAGGCAACCTCCACAATCTTCTGAAGCGCAAATTCAGGATCCTGGATCGATGACCGCTCTTTACCCAGCTTTAAATATTGATTCATGACGGCATCGATATCCTTATCAATCTTGCCACTATGGTGGACTCTGAAGGCAATGCTGTCCTCTGTCAGAAAATCACCATTCAAAAAATTCGCTTCAACCCCAAGTGCGTTTTGTGATGCATATTTTAATAGTCCCTGATAGTCTGTCAGCTGGACATAACCGAATCCTCTGCATTTTACATCCCGGACAAATTCATAGGTGAATCCTGCATCTTTTCTGTCATCTATCACGTTTGTGTAGTCACTTTCCAGTGTATCCTCCTGCCTTTTAATGACCTTTAAAGCACCCTCAGTGATTTCCCGAATCAGCGTGCTGACCTGGACTGAGGTTGCGACATTATGAATAAAATAGCCGAAGAATGCGAGGCAGATGAACGCAATGATAACTCCAACCGTAGCTGAGATCACCTGACTCTCATACCACGTTTCACTCATGAACAGCAGCGACAGGATCGAGTAGACAAAGCCGCCCATGAAGATTCCGAGCACCCGCATCGTCACAGGATCCTCGACGAAGTTACTTAGCGTCCTCGGTGAAAATTGAGATGAATATGTAGTCAGCACGACCATGATCGTAGAAAAAGTGATCGTCGTCATTGTCAGCAGTGCTCCAGAAATCGAACCTAATATCGTTTGCGCCAACTCAACATTCGTCAGCAGAAACGAAGGGACTGTTCCCTGAGCGAGCTCATTATGATCGACATAAATCACAGCCAATGCCAGCAGGAATGCCAGTACACTATAAATACCTGGTCTCAGCCACATACTTTCCCTTATTCGTAAAACTATCTTTTTCAACAAACTTCCCAGCCCCTTAAGTTACCAACTCTTTCCTTACTTATTTAGACCATTTAGTGGAGGTTTAATCCTTTTTAGTCTAATTGGAGCTATGTTAATGCCACTTTTCCGCTAAAAATCCACTGTTTCCAACCCAATCGTCATTTTTTCATAATCCAGGAAAACAAAAAACCTTGCCAATTACAGCAAGGTTCCATTTTTAATTCGCATACCCTACAAGCTCCATAAAACCTCTTCCGCTCAGTGGCCTGCTCTTTCCATCGCTATGCTTTTCCCGACCGGTTACTTTGCATGTTCCTTCCCAAATAGCCTGTATCGGGCCAATGATAGGCATTTCCTGGTTAGGGAACTCAGCTTCGACATTAAGCTCGATCCCGAAATCGGGAATGCGAATCTCCCATTCTACTGGATACCTGGCATTTGTTTTCAGGCTTTTCCAGTACTTTACTTTCTGGAAAGTTAAATTTCTCGTAAAACGGATACTGCCGTCCTCTTCAATGACATTTGCCATTGGCTTTCCGGAGGACATTTGATTTAGCAGCAGCTCACGCCCGTCACTAAGCAGGATCCCGAACCAGTCCCAGCCTGACCCTTTTACTAAAGAGTAATCACGTCCCCATTGATGGTCAAACCAGCCAGTACCGCTTACATTTTCCGTCTTCCCGTCCGTCTTTATTATTCCATTCACAGAATTCCTCGTAGTAGAATAATAGTACAGATCATCAGGCTTTCCATCACCGCCTATCAGTGCGACAGGCTTGATTGGTGTGAATTCAAGTTCGATCTCTGAGTTTTTCTCCTTTAAAAGTGCATCAAAACCAACTGCCTCTTCCCCCTTGAAGCGAAGCTTGTGGCTCCCATAGATCAACTCAAGTGGGTGTTGATTGATTCTCGCAGCCTCCAACATCGTATGCTGTGCAGGTATTTCGCCTTTAAGCAATTTTTTATAGAGTCTCCAGATCCTTTTATCTGTCGGATGGAGCAAAAGGTAGAAAGGCAGATATATAGCTAGCATTGCTAGCTTCACCTTTGAATCGAAACTTGAAAAATTGAAGCGTTTTTTTCTGTCCAGGTCAATCAAAGTATGGATGATATAATGCCCTTTGCCAATCTCAAACTCGCCCACCCGGAAAAATGATGCCATCACCGCATACCGGCCGCCCCTGTCCCCATTCAAAAAAGAGAAAAAATACCACCATTCAATATTTGAATCTCCATGTGGCCCTGCATCCTTTGGCAGTGAAATCCTGTCTAACCGTTCATCACTCATCCCAGCACACACCTTCTTTTTTTAGTAAGGTATGCAAGGGACAGTAAAAAAGCATCAAAGAAGTCTTATCCTTCTTTGATGCTTTTCCTTACCCTTCTATAATTTCTTTCAGTTTTCTTAGGTCCTTCATATTTGTCTTTTTCATCATCGAAGCCATAAAAGGTGAAACCAGTTTTGAAAACCCCTTTGGTTCACCCTGGTTCTTCAGCGTCATCAGTGTTGTGTTTGAGTCAATTGATTTCCATGTGTATGTAGTCTTCATCGGAAATGGCCCTTCTGAGGTTTGCATCACCAATTTCATTCCTGGGACATACTCTACGATCTCATAAATATAAGCAAGATCCCGGCCAAGAAATTTTGCCTTAAACGCAATCTTTGAACCAAGATTTAACGGTTTCTTTGTGATCCATTCAGCGCAATCAATGTTCACATACCATTCAGGAGCGTTGTCTGGATTGGCTGCATATTCTGATACCCTCTCAACCGGGGATTTAATTTCTATTTCTGTCTGGACGTCTACCAATATAATTCCTCCAAATTTTAGCCTTATCAAACATTATAATATAATTTACGTCAGAGTCGTCTATCAGCTTGCAGTTTCTTCTTGCAGACGCAGGAAAGCTTGAAAATAAACCCGCAGTGGAATATTCTTAAATGTATACTTCATATTTAAGGATGGGATTAACCTGCGTATCAATAAATTCATCAGCGAAACTGGTAAAACGTCAAGGCGTGGCGCTGACAGGCTCATTGAGGAAGGGCGAGTGTCGATCAATGGGAAGATTGCGCAAATCGGCAGCCAGGTTGAGCCTGGCGATGTCGTTAAGCTAAATGGCGAAGAAATCAGGATGACGCAAAACTATGTATATATTGCTTTGAATAAACCGGTCGGCATCACCAGTACGACTGAAAGGCATGTGAAGGGCAATATCATCGACCTTGTCAATCACCCGCTAAGGATATTCAACATCGGACGACTTGATAAGGATTCTGAAGGTTTGATCCTGCTGACGAATGACGGAGATATTGTCAATGAAATCCTACGTGCTGAAAACAAGCATGAAAAAGAGTATATTGTTTCAGTAGACAAGCCAATAACGCCTGAATTCGTCAAGGCTATGTCCGAAGGCGTCAGGATCCTGGGAACGAAAACATTGCCTGCAAAGGTTGTTCAGCTTTCAAAATACGAGTTCAATATCATCCTTACACAAGGATTGAACAGGCAGATCCGCCGGATGTGTGAAACCCTTGGATACCAAGTCCTCAGGCTTCAGCGCATCCGAATCATGAACATCCATCTCGGAAACCTGCCAATTGGTCAATGGCGTGACTTGACGAAGAAAGAGAAAAAGCAGCTTTTCAGCGAATTGGATTACGAGCCAAAGGAATGGTAAAAGGATGAGCGACTCCGCTCATCCTTTTTCTTTTAAATAGATGCCGCTCTGTGCTGGTTGTTTTTTTATATTGCGCTTTCTTTGAAAATAGGTTGTATTCTATGAGGATGCTTGCAAAAGCTGAGATGAGATAAGTAAGTATGTTCAACGCCATGAAGAGGTGGATTTGAATGATGCCAAAGAAGACTCCGCCAAGCACCGGTCCCAAAACAGCGGAAAGAAGTTTATTGTCGATGAGAGAGTTTTTGTGTTAATTGTTATTCTAATCTAGGTATAATAATAAAATTTTCCCAAGGTATATTGGATTCTAATGATAATATTAGGGTAGCTAACTTGAAGAACTTAAGTTCTTCAATTGAAGTGAAAATATGTTTTATTGGGTTTTATTTATATCAGTGGCTCTCTATCTAATTAGTTTTATCATAAATAAAAAACACGACCAAGTATTTTCGGGGACTTCCATACATATCAGATGGTGGTTTAGCACTGCAACTATTGTATCTCTATCCATCTGTATAGAGCAATTAACAAATGGAGCCCAAAACATAAAGATGTTGGTTTATGTCTTAATCTTCGGTTTTTTTCTAATAATTTCCTGGGCAACAAAAGATGGCTAATAAAATGACAAACATTGATTTTATCAGTTATTTTCCAGTAGAAAGGTTTTTAAACCAATTCAAAAAGACCTGATACTGAAAGTCAGGTCTCTCGAACGGAAGGTTATCGAACACCAGTAGAAAGTACTTTGAAAAGCTGTTTCTGTTTCCGATAAAGCTCATGCGCTTCTTCTATGGTGATTCCGACTAAGCGGATTTTTATTCCCGGCATTGCCTGGGCAAGCAGAGGAATATCAACAGAAATCACGGTGGCAATCCTGGCATAGCCGCCTGTGGTCTGTCGTTCTGCCATCAAAATGATTGGCTGCCCGTTAGATGGAACCTGGACTCCTCCTGCTGGAATGGCATCAGAGATGATATCAGCTCCGCCAATATGGCCAAGCTCGGGGCCTTCAAGGCGATACCCCATTCTGTTTGACTGGGGTGATACCGTGTATTCAGCTGACAAAAATCGCTCTATTGTGTCTGGATGAAATTTTTCCAGATGAGGGCCGGGAATCACCCGTATTTCAAGCTCGGATTTATACTCAGGAATAAAGTCTTTATGTAGAAACCGATTTTTCCGGACATAGGGCCATCCAAACAATACATCCCCTGACTCCAGTGCCCGGCCATTATAGCCACCCATCGTTCCATTAACAAACGTGGACTTGCTGTCTAGCACCAGCGGGATATCAATACCGCCAGCAAAGGCAATATACGCCCTCGCCCCGCTTTCTACTTTACCAAATGACAGAATGTCTCCTTTTCTAAAAACAAAGCTTTTCCACATCGATACTTCCTTCTTGTTCACCATCGGCTGAAGATTCCCTCCGCAAATTGCAATAGCCACATTGCTCAATGCTTCAAGACTGGGTCCGAGTATCGCCGCTTCCAGCCCTGCTTCACCAAGAGGGTTCCCGACAAGCAGATTGGCCATCTGCAAAGAATAAGAATCCATCGCTCCAGAAGGACTGATACCATACTGCTGATAGCCAGTTCTTCCTAAATCTTGTACTGTTGTCTGCAGGCCGGGCTTAAGTACTTTAAACAAGGGGGCCGTCATTTGGCATCACAGCCTCTGCCGACTTCGATACCTTCCGCTTTTAAAGCCTCTTTCAACTTTACTGCAAAGTCTAGTGCCCGAGGTTCATCCCCGTGGATACAGATTGTATCTGCCTTGATTTCAATGTCTGCCCCGTCAACTGCCTCTACTCTTCCTTCGCGTACCATCCGGATCACTCTTTTGATTGCTAAATCAGGATCGTGGATAATCGCATTAGGGTGTGAACGCGGCGCCAGCGAACCATCAGGCTGATAGCTTCGGTCAGCAAATACTTCTTGCGACACCTGCAGGCCTTTTTCCCTTCCTGCTTTCACTAGCGAGCTGCCTGCGAGACCGAATAAAACTAGTGTTGGATCGACAACTGCCACAGCACCAGCAACCGCATCGGCGATTGATTTATCGTTTACAGCCATATTGTACAGTGCGCCATGAGGCTTTACATGAACTACTTTTGTGCCGCAAGTCTTCGCTATCGCAGCAAGAGCGCCAATCTGGTAAATCGTCAGATTGTAAACTTCCTCAGCACTCATCTTCATTTCTCTCCTGCCGAATCCATGCAAGTCAGGAAAGCCGGGATGTGCGCCGATCTTCACTCCATATACTTTTGCCATTTTCACCGTCTCCATCATGACATTATGGTCGCCTGCATGATAGCCGCAGGCAATATTGGCAGATGTGATATGCTTTAACACTTCCTTGTCATTGCCAATTTTAAATAATCCGTAGCTTTCGCCTAAATCACAGTTAAGATCAACTGATAACACTTTCCTCACCTCTTTTCACACCTTTTTACCTGGTAGGCATCGCCCATTTGTTTTATCGTTAAAAATTGCTCCTTACTGATTGGTACAAATTTAATATAATGACCGGGACTGAACAGGAACGGTTCCTCCTTCTCCAGGGAAAACAAGGTTACTGGAGTAGTGCCAATGACCCTCCATCCTGAAGGAACGTCAGCAGGATAAATACCTGTCTGGTTCCCGCCAATCCCGACAGCACCTGGCATCACATTTTGCCTTGGCTTCTCAAGTCTTGGAACAGCCAGCTTTTCAGGCAAACCTCCAAGGTACGGGAACCCCGGCATGAATCCTATCATATAGATGAGATATTCTCTATTAGCATGAAGATTGATGACTTCCTGCTCGTCCAGGCCATGATAATCAGCGACATAAGCCAAATCCTGGCCCCATTCTCCGCCATAACATACCGGGATTTCATAGACAAGCGGCCTTTCTGGCTTAGATTTTCCAGGAGACAGACTGACTTTTTCAAGCTCAGCTTTAAGAGAGTCATAGGCGATGACTTCAGGTTGATAATAAATCGTCAGGGACGTATAGGCAGGTACCCACTCTACAATGCCTCTAACCTTTTCTTTTTCCAGCTTGCTAACGAAGCGCTGTATTCGCCAGTTCGTTTCTTCATTGATTTCATTACCGAATGACAAAACAACCGCCAAATCACCCAGCGGCGAGATTACATACTCCATCCTTTCTCTCCTTTTAAAAATGCCAGACAAGTTTCATCTGGCATCATAGCTTATTGTCGTACTCCAACCGTGGCACAAGTCTCAACAATTACCTTCAGTGCTTTGGCCATTGTTTCCTGTGGCAATGAAGGCAGGGATGGATTGAGTGCTGCCATTTTCGTCGATGCAGGAAAATGGATAAATCCAGCCTTGATGTGCAGATTATTTTTCCTGATATGATTTAAAACAGCGTATAAGGTGTTATTGCAGATAAATGTACCGGCACTGTTCGATACCGCAGCAGGAATTCCCATTTCCTTTAGATTCTTCTCAATCAGACGGTTCGGCAAGGTAGTGAACAAGCCGTCAGGTCCATCATCGTCAATCATTTCATCTGTTGGGATATTCCCTTTATTATCAGGATAAGGGTCACCGGAACCTGTATCCTTCACATTGATTCCGATTCGCTCTGGAGTAATCGCCGTCCTGCCTGCTGCTAAACCACAGGAAATCACCACATCAGGCTGGATATCTTCCATTTTTTTAATCAACTCTTCCGCGCACTCATCATAATTAACCGGCAATAGGATCGTTGAGATTTCAACATTCTCCATCTCAAACTTTTCCGCTTCCAGCAACAATTCCTCAGTAGGATTGATCTTCATTTTTCCAAACGGCTCAAAGCCGGAAATAAGTATTTTCATTTCGCAGACCTCGTTTCTCGGTTTAGACTTAAATTGGATGTATTAAAAATTTTACTATAGTTAACAATGGATATATACCTTTTAAACTCGTAAAATTGGCTTTAGTTTTAATATTCTAATAAATGATAGGTGATCAAGTGGAAATAGAATACGGCAAAGCAACAGAAAGTGAATTGCAGGAGATTTTTAGCATGGCAGGTGTGAATAGGGCCGAGGCTACAGGAATACAGGCAGATAATAATAAAGAAGAGATGATAGCTGCCTATGAAAATTCCCTGGACCATGGGGCTTACTTTCTTGTTGCGAGAACTCAGGAGTCTTTGATTGGCTGGGTACTGGTCGACCGGAGCCTGGACTGGTTCACTCATAAGGAGATTGGCTGGATCAGTGATGTGTATGTAAAACAAGAGTACAGGCAGAATGGGGTCGCAAAATCCTTGATTGATCAAAGTCTGGTGGAATTCAAGCACCTTGGCTATGATGATGTCCGCTTGAATGTATTTTCTTTTAATCAAAAAGCGATTTCCTTATATGAGAAAGTAGGCTTCAAGGACGTCAGCAAATTTATGGGGATAGAAATATAGGCAAGAATCACTCATCCAATTGTAAATAATGCTAAGGAAATATTCCTAAATAATTTTATAAATCCATTACTCACTTTATACAAAAGTGAAATAGGCTCTAAACATTTCTCAGTTAATCTATCATTGTTACATAAATCAGATAGAGGAGATGGAGAAATGAAGAAAACATTAATTGGAACTGGAGTTGCCTTAACCCTTATGCTTAGTCCTTTCCAACAGACCTTTGCTGCTGAACCCACCACTGGTGAATTGAGGCAGTTCGATACTGTCGCCCACCGCGGAGCTGCAGGTTATGCACCAGAAAACACAATCGCCGCATTTGATAAGGGACTGGAAATGAAGGCTGATTACATTGAAATCGATGTTCAGCGCAGCAAGGATGGCGAACTGGTTGTCATTCATGACACTACTGTAGATCGGACAACAGATGGTACTGGGAAAGTTGGCGACTTGACCCTTGAAGAACTACGCAGCCTTGATGCCGGGAGCTTCAAAGGCGAGCATTTTGCCGGTGAAAAAATCCCTACCTTCGAAGAAATACTCGACCGCTATCACGGAAAAATTGGCATATTAATAGAATTGAAGGCACCTGAGCTTTATCCTGGAATCGAAGAAGAAGTGGCGCAGGAATTGCAGGAAAGAAACCTGGACAAGCCGCAAAATGACAAGATTATCATTCAATCATTTAACTTTGAATCCATGAAAAAGATGGATGCATTGCTTCCAAAAGTACCGATTGGTGTCTTAACCTATTCCAGTCTCCATACAACGGATGCTGCCCTTCAAGAATTCGCAAAATACGCTGATTTGATCAACCCAAGTTATGGACTCGTTTCAAAGGAACTTGTCGATAAAGTCCACAGTCTTGGAATGGAGATCCAATCCTGGACAGTACGAAGCCCGGAAGCCGCTCAATTCCTGATTGATATGAAGGTGGATGGCATTATTACGGATTACCCGGATTATGTCGATCCGCGCAATTAAGCTAAAAAACCTGTCCTGATCAGGACAGGTTTTTTAGTTTGTTTTTATATATTTAATAATAAAATTAAATTTGTTAATTATTTTTTTATTAAATATTTGCATTTTTAATTTTTATATATATCATATACCTACATAACACCGGAAGGAGGCAGTCATGGCATATCCTGTACTAACAACTTGTCCTGTTTGCAGCCAAACCCTTAAAATCACCAAGCTGAAATGCAATCACTGTGATACGACCATTGAAAATGAATTCGAACTTTCAAAGCTTGCTTCTTTAACAAAGGAACAACTTCATTTCGTTGAAACCTTCCTTGTATCCCGCGGAAATATTAAAGAAGTGGAAAAAGAGCTCGGAATTTCCTATCCGACTGTCCGGGGAAAGCTTAACGATATTATTACTGCCCTTGGATATGATACTCAAAAGAAAAATGAGCTGGATGAGAAGAAAATCGTTACGATGCTGGAGAAGGGTGAAATATCTCCAGAAGATGCAATCAAACTTTTAAAAGGTGAATAGGAGGAATTGTGATGAGTGAAGAAATTTCAAAGATTTTAACGATGGTACAAGAAGGAAAAATTGATTCTGAAAAAGGTGCCCAACTGATTGCCGTACTCAAGGAAAAAGAAACTCCTGCCTTACCTAACAAACAAAATAAATACTTAGATAAAACATTAAAAATCCGTGTTGTATCCAAGGAAAATGACAATGTAAACGTTAATGTGCCGATCAAACTTGTAAAAGCACTTCTCAAAACCGGACACAGCATCGCTGCAGGCATCCCTCAATCCCAGCAATACGTCAAGGACCTCGATATCAACTTGCTGATCGAAGCAATCGAAAATGAGCTGGACGGCAACATCGTTGACATCCAATCAGCAAACGGCGATACAGTTAAAGTCGTCATTGAGTAAAACAAATGATGAAAATAAAAATAAAAACTTCTAACAAGATCGCCTTCTCCCTCCCTGTCCCATACTCAATTTTAAAAGCTGCGAGTTCCATTCTAGCATCTAAAAAATTTCGGAACCAGATGCACAAATGGGCGAATCAGGATCTTGAGCATAAACATATTCCCGACGCGCTTTTCAATACTTTACTAAACAAGAAGCTGATGAATGAAATCATTCGAGAACTAGGCAAGCACAAAGGAACTGTGCTTGTTGATGTGAGATTGAATGATGGCACTGAGGTATTAGTAAAACTATAAAAGTAAGAAACCCTAGCTCCATTTATTGCGAAGCCAGGGTTTCTATCTATATCAGAACAACTTTTCAAAGCAAACATATAACTCATGTCCTTCAGGCTTTCCATTCATCATTACTTTTCCGGTAATCTTATAACCCCTTTTTTCATAAAAGCGGACCGCTCCTTCATTCCCGGAGTATGTATCAAGCCGGAGCGCACCGTATCCGTGACCCTTTGCAAATTCCTCGGCAAACTGCAGCATCTTGCTGCCATATCCACCACCTTGTGCAGATGGGTCTACACAAAACGAATGGAGAATCAACGGCTTACCATTTGTTCCTGTCCAGTCTGCATTCTCCCATTCCGAAGCCTGCCACTCATCGAGCACCATCACGCCAAAGGTGTCCTCTCCTTTTTTCAATACAAACAACTCTTCACCCTGCATTGCATTCTCAAAATACTCACGGTTGGGGTATTTTTCATCCCATTGTAAAATGCCTCTCGACTCAAGGTACTCTTTGCATTCCGAAAACATGTCTCCGATGACAGGCAAATCCTCTTCGGTTGCCCGTTCAATTTGTTCTACAGCCATCATTTTACTCCTTCACTGCACTTTATTCGCTGTCAGGCGTTATGTTAAAAAAGTTGGCACTTTTATTCTTTTTCTTTTCTTCGTTTTTCTTATCATCCATTTTCCCGTCGGATTCATAGCTTAATTTAAATTGATGATCCTTCTTTTTCATTCCCATCCCTCCTAAATTGAAATACTTACATCTCCGTCCTCGCTTATTTCCACTGTTGAATAGCTTTCAAAAGGCTCCATGCTCTTAAGCTCCATCTTGCCATCATCCATTAACGATGCCATATAACGGTCATAAGCATCACGATTTTTAACTATGTGGTAATAATAAACACGCTTTCCTTCCGAAAAATCTTCGTCTTTTAGTATAAATTGAGTTCCAAACCTGTTAGAAAACCACTCGCTTGCTTCTTCGTGAGTACTAAAGTCAGGCAGGCTCCCATCAAGTTCGTCTATATCTATATTCAAACTGATCACTCCTTTGTTATAGACTTATCGGCACTTCTCTCCACTTTGAGATTTAAAGAAATAGCTGCAAAATTACCTTGTTTAAAAGATAGTTTGTGCCTTTTATTACCTCTAAATGCATAGAAAGCACCGGTTTCTAAGAAACCGGTGCTGGTCGCAGTCTTTTAATAAGCAAAGTGGTGATTGCCTATTTGTTTGGTCACTGTCCTCGTGAAAATCCAATGATCAGTCGCAAGCTCTGGATTGTAATAATAAACCGACCCATAAGAAGGATCCCATCCAAGCATGGCATCCTTTACTGCATGGTACGCTGTATCGTTCGGCAGAAGATTAAACTGGCCATCATTTACCGCTGTAAAGGCATTTCTTTGAAATACGACATCATGAACTGTGTCAGGAAAGTCATCAGAATCAACCCTGTTTAAAATCACCGCTGCCACTGCAACTTGTCCCTGGTAGCTCTCACCCCGGGATTCCCCATATACAACATGAGCCATCGTCTCTATTTCCTGAATAAGCCTGGATGTCTTCGGACCGACGCCTCCAATCGGTTCAAGGCCAAAGTCCCTTTGAAGTTGCTTCACTGCTTCAGTAGTGATTGGCCCATAGTAGCCAGTTGTCGTCGTATTAAAATAGCCGAGCTTTTTCAAAATAGATTGAACATATGTGACATCGGACCCAACTGACCCCATTCCAATGGTTGCTGCCTGAGCTCCTGGCTGTCCAAAAACAAGGATAGCAAAAATGACAAATGCAGCTGCCAGGCTTTTTATGTACTTCTTCAAAATCTCCACTCCCATTTCTTTTAACTTGTATGTATGATCCTTTCCAGCGGACTAACAAGAGCACCTCCTTTTTTCATATCCATATACCATTCCCTGTTATCCAAATGGAAAACTCGTACAAAAGAATGGAAATGGTTATTGTTAATGGTATAAATTTCATATTCCCATATCTTTTTTCATTATCTTAACGTTATTAGAATATACTGTAAAAATATTTAGCTTTACGAAGGTTTATAATTATCCGATAATTAAGTAGTAGAAAATATACGAAACCGAGAGGCAAAGAGTATGTGGAGAAACAAGAATGTTTGGATTTTATTGACCGGTGAGTTTATAGCCGGGTTAGGACTTTGGCTAGGTATCATAGGGAATCTTGAGTTTATGCAGGAAAAGATTCCTTCTGACTTTTTAAAATCGCTGCTGCTTGCAGCTGGACTACTGGCTGGGATTTTAGTTGGACCTATGGCGGGAAGGCTGACTGACCAGTACAGCAAAAAGGCTGTCATGCTGATATCTGGTTTCGTGCGGATAATCAGTGTCGTGTTCATGCTGATCGCCATTCAAACTGGGTCTGTATGGTGGATGCTTATCTTCCTCGTGTTATTGCAAATATCCGCCGCTTTTTACTTTCCGGCACTCCAGGCAGCAATCCCACTTGTTGTTAGTGAGAAGGACTTATTGCAGCTGAATGGAATCCATATGAATGTCTCCACCTTGTCTCGTATTATCGGGACTGCCGCTGCAGGAATTTTGCTAGTGGCCATTCCTTTAAATGCTGTATATCTCCTTTCGATGGCTGCCTACATCGTCCTATTTGGACTGACCTGGTTTTTACAGTTTGACGAAAACAAAAAGGCCTC
The DNA here is from genome assembly GCF_018424685.1 of Mesobacillus boroniphilus. Classification (NCBI taxonomy): domain Bacteria; kingdom Bacillati; phylum Bacillota; class Bacilli; order Caryophanales; family Bacillaceae; genus Mesobacillus; species Mesobacillus boroniphilus. The sequence goes on along the minus strand of NZ_QTKX01000003.1, from coordinate 570,598 downwards.
TTCAGTCATAAAGGACGGACAAAAACAAGGCTTCAAAGACGTGTTTCCTGTCATCGTCAAGCTGCCGATTGTAATGATGACCTTGATCTTAACCTTGATTCCGCTCATTTTCCTGGGAGGCTTTAACCTCGTCGTGATCAATATAAGTGAACTCCAGGACAGTAGTGCCATCAAAGGCTGGATCTATACAGCAGAAGGTCTCGCCTTCATGAGCGGAGCTTTTTTGATCAAACGAATCAGCTATAAATTTTCACCGTATAAAATTTTGTTTGCAAGCTCGCTGCTAATCGGCTTCTCCCAGCTGATGCTCTATTTTGCCAATCAGCCATTCTTGACAATCATCGCATTTCTAATGTTCGGATTTTCAGTAGGGTGCTTCTTCCCGACAGCAGCTACTATTTTCCAGACTCGAGTGCCTAAGGACTACCATGGCCGTTTCTTCTCGTTCAGGAATATGATGGATCGCGTCTTCTTCCAGGTCGTCCTGTTGATGACTGGATTCCTTCTCGATGCAGTCGGCCTCCAGAATATGAGCGTCATGTTTGGTGCATTGTCGATTGTAATGACTGCGGTCTTTTTCATTAGGTCACGCAATTTAAGAGCCTCCGCGGAAACTGAGCAAAGCGTAAGCTAGTAAATTATACGAAAAGCTGCCATGAAAACACTGGCAGCTTTTTGTTTTTTACATGGTGAGTTAGGAGATAGCGAAAATTGATATTATGACGGACATTTTTCTCTTTGATTAACTATTTTCTGTCCGTCATCGGGGCTATGACGGACACTTTTCTTTTAAAACCCAAAATTCTTATCCTTCATTTCGAACACTAGTAGATTATAAGTTTTTCATCAATGCTTAATTAAGGAGCTTTTTATAGCATAAATTTTAGTGGTATCAGATTATACGAGAAAAGGAGTGCAAATGACCATGGACTCTATCGTGATCCTTATCGGCTTGACATTTATAATGGCATTATTTTTTTATGGAATTAATATTCATTTCCCTCATTCAGCAAAACTGAAGTACTATGTAGCACTAGTTTTGTTTGCACTAGGCTGTTTGGGCTGGCTTTCAGTCTTACTTAGATATGGCTGGCTGTTAACCGCAGTCATAAGTTCGTGGTTGTTGGTATTATCGGTAATAGCAATTTCGATTGCCTTATTAATGGATCTCTACGATAAGAAAAGAAACAAGCCAATCCTTAATGTTTGAAACTTGTGTTCCTGGCAATCCGTATACATAGATAAGGACTCGTTTTAGGAGTGATATTAATGTCGTTATTTATCGGGATCCAGCTTTTTATGATTGTGTTGTTCCTGTTCTTCAGCTGGGCAATCGTGAAAAAAGAATGGTACTGGCTGATTTCTAATTTCAATGGCAAACCGAAGGATGAGCAGCAGCAATTAATCAAGAATGGGTATCCACAAAGAGTCGGGAAGCTGATGCTCGCTACTGCCGTGGGAATGGGCGTTTTGCTGCCTTTAAGCTACACATCTTTCCAATATTCCATCGAGGTCCAGCTCGGTTTCATGATGGTGTTCCTTCTAGGCGGTCTCATTTACCTTTCCAAATATGAAATAAAAGAGAAGCGAAGGCGCAGCTATATCTTCAGTACCCTTCTCGCCATTGGTACTATTGGGTTCCTAGTGGGCCTTTTCTTTGTAGGGTACCAGGACTTTGAACTGAAGGACTATGAGGATTCCTTTGAAATCACTGGCATGTATGGCGGAGAATGGGAATACGCAGAAATTCGTCATGTTGAACTTTTAGAGGATATGCCAGAAGTGACACGGAAACAAAATGGGTTCGGTCTTGCCATGATGGCAAAAGGCCATTTCAAGGTAAAAGATTACGGAAGCAGCCTGCTTTTTATCCACAAAGGCTCTGCACCTTTTTTATTCATCGAAACAGATACTAACAAGATTTTCATCAACAGCAAGAGTCCAGCTGAAACAGAAGGATGGCATAATATTCTTGCTGAGAAATCTAAGTAAGGGTGTCCCGTGAACACGGACACTCTTTATTTAAATTTGATTTCATACACCTTTTTCTCCGTCAGGATATATCGCCTGGTTAGCTTCCGGACAAGCTTCCTCTCAATCTGAAATTCCATGTCAGCGGCATTACCTTCCCCAGCCATCAGACAAATATCCTCTTCGTATTAACTAAGCTTAGAAGGACTTTGTCATACGGTCCATTTATTGGAATGAATATTCAGGTCATCTTGTTTGACTTCATCACTTACTAATAGTAACCTGAATAATGCTTACAAAAAGTAACTACACCTTTGGAGGAATAGATAATGATTAATTCTGAGACAAGCCTGTCCACGGTAATACGCGAACGGCGTTCTGTCAGAAAATATAACCCCAACTTTAAAATTTCAAGAGAAGAGATTTTAGATATATTAAAGGAAGCTGCCCTGTCACCATCTTCAAGTAATCTCCAGCCATGGAAGTTCCTCGTCATACAGGACGAGGAAACAAAAAAAGAACTAAGAATGATTGCCAATAATCAGGAGCAGGTCGAAACCTCTTCAGCAGTTATTGCGGTTCTTGGCGACAGAGAAATGTATCGTAATGCCGAAAAAGTATACCGCGGTTCATTTGAAGCTGGATATATGGACGAGACAACCATGAACAGAATGATTGAGAATACTAATAAATTATACCCTTCTGCTCCCGTTGGTATAAGGGAGAACATCGCTTCTTTCGATGCCGGTCTTGTATCGATGCAGCTCATGCTGATTGCCAGAGCCAGAGGTTATGATACTGTACCAATGGGCGGATTCAACAAGCAGCAATTCATTGAAAGATTCAACATTGATGCACGCTATATGCCTGTCCTGCTGCTGTCTCTTGGCAAGGCTGCTGCACCTGGGCATCCAACAACTCGGCTTTCGATCGAGGAAATCGTAGAATTTATATAAGCTCATAGAAAAGATAGAAAAGAACTAGTCCGCGGACTAGTTCTTTTTATTACTTCTTAGGAATTTCACAACCATCGTCATCACAAATCATGCTGTCATCATTGTTCAAGATGGTGATTTCATTCTCGGCAATGACTTTTTTCAATGACTGGACTATAACATCAGTCGGCTGTGCGCCTGTAATGGCATACTTCTTATTGATAAGGAAGAATGGTACACCTGTGATTCCGTACTGCTGGCCAGTGCTTTCATCAGAACGGACTTCATCAGCCATTTCATTGCTAGCAAGCATTTTTTCTACTGCTTCACGGTCAAGGCCAACTTCTACAGCCAATTCAGTCAATGTTGCATGGTCCCCAATATGCTTCGATTCGGTAAAATAGGCACGTAGAATTCTTTCGGTCATCTCTGCCATCATTCCATGCTTTTTCGCAAACATCGTCAAACGGTGAGCATCAAAAGTATTGGTTAAAATAAGTGTGTCCATATTATATTCCAGGCCAGATTCCTTGGCCATTTGCACCATGTTTTGCGTGCTCGCTTTCGCCTGGGCAATGCTCATCCCATATTTCTTCGCTAAAGCTTCGTAAATATTATACTCAATGTCCCGTCCCATGTTCGGATCAAGCTCGAAGCATCGATACGTCACTTCAATCGGGTGATCGATCTGATTAATAGCGTCATCCAGACGCCTTTTGCCAATATAGCAGAACGGTCAAGCAAAGTCTGTCCACATTTCAATCTGCATGATGGATCCCTCCAGTTCGTTATTTCCCCCTATAGTATAGGTGTTAAGCTTGTAAAATACACGAAATTCGACTCGGAGAGAATGGACTATCCAATGCCCAGAAACCATTTATTCAATTTCATATACCAGCCAGTCTGACTGGCTTCCGCCCATTTTATTGTAAAGCCCTTGAGCAGCATAATTATCCTTGGCCGTTTCCCAAGTCATATAAGCGAAGTTATTTCCCCTGATATGTGCGAGGCATTTTTCAAAGAGCTGCTCTCCTGCTTTTTGGCCTCTTGCCTCGGCTGAAACAAATAAGTCATTTAAAATTGCCGCCCGTTTTACCTGTAGAGTACTGAAAGTATAATACAGGGTTGCGAATCCCACAATTTCTCCTTCTCTTTCAGCCACAAACTGCAACCCTGAGTCTGGATGATCCAGCAAGTGTTGAATCAAATTTTTCAATTCTGCTTCATTTGGTTCTGGTTTTTTGTAAAAACCAACAATGTATTGGGTCATTAAATCGTATAACTTTGGAATGTCTCGTTCTTCAGCAGGTCGTATAGTCAGTTCTGCCATGCTCTCGCCTCCGGAAATATATTTTCTCAAGATCTATAGACTCTTTTACGATGTACAGTTTATGCTGATGGACGCCAAGAATAGTCAAGATTTCCTGTCTGCTCTTCTCCTCAAAATATCTATTCCAAACAAACATCTTCCTGAAAATCTTAAAAGTCGGAGCGTAATTTGCCTTTTCAAGTCCAAGCTTTTGCAAGATGAATCTTCGGATGATCCTGTATTTCCTTTTTCCATAGGAAATGTCCAAAAATATGATCATATCCGCGTTTTCAAAGCTTTCCGCAACCCACTCGTAATGAACACCCTCGATAATCCACGAATCGGCTTTAACGATTGATTGCAAATATTCATCTCGTTCCTTTTCGCTTCGTCTAATATCCCCCCTATCGGTTCTTTTCCAGACAACATTGTCGAGCTCATAGTGCGGCAAATCGAATCTGGTTGACAGACTCCTGGCCAGGGTCGTCTTTCCGCTTCCGACAGAACCAATGATATGGATTTTCTTCATTTGATCATTTGTCATAAAACATCATCACTTTGTCTATAGTTAAATTTCAAATTCTCTTCTTAACTGGTATTTCCTCTTTTTTCGCAAAAATAAAAAAGCTGCCTGAGCAGCTTTTTCGAATTTATGCATTTTGCATTGTCTGGATCTCTTTGAATGCCTGATGAAGATTTGATTTTACCATTATACCCTCGAGGTTGAGGCCCAGCGTCACCATTGTATGGGCAACCTCAGGACGGATGCCGGTCATGATGGTCTTTACCCCAACTAGCGACAGGGCATTGATGACCTTGAACAGCTGGTCCGCAACCATCGTATCGACGATCATGACTCCAGAAACATCAAAGATCAGGTGAGTAAGCTTGAGTTTTACAGCCTGGTCCAGTGTTTCTTCCATCAACAGCTGCGCCCTTTCAGTATCAACGTTCCCGACAAGAGGCAATACACCGACACCAGGCAGTAACGGAACAACCGGTACTGACAGTTCCAGCAATGCAGTTTTTGCATTTTCAAGGCTCTTTTGATGCGCGTCGACAAACGTTAGGCTGAAGCTGTATATAGCATGGTCCATTAATGGATCAATGATATCTAATACCCCAAAGATGGCAGAAGCGGACATATCCTTTGCTTCTTCTTTGATTGCCTTCCAGATATGATCACGGTAATAGCTAGTATCTTTAAGAGCTTCATCAAGAGAGGCGCCCAGCTTATAGATATACTCTCCGGTTTCCTTACCCCAGGTTGTAATTTTAGCAAATACCTTTTCCTGGTCTTCATGCTCAATCAATGCCTGACCGAATATTTCAATGAAGTTCGCTCGAATCTCTAGGATCTGTTGTTCAATTTTGCCAAGATCATATTTTTGAGCTTCTGTTAAAACAGCTTCAGAATACCTGTCTTCGTGGACAGCTTTGGCGATTTCGTGCTTCCTGCTGACAATTGCTTCCCCTAATGCTTGCAGTTCTGTGGTCATTTAGATTCCTCCATGTGTTCAAAGACAATTTTATATATACTTCTACGGATTCTATTCCAAAATGCACTGTTATAACCCATCATAACGCAGGGTTAGAATGCAGGACAAGTTTTTGAACTTATGGACGTTCACCGACCTCGTTTGCGAAACGAGTGAACCAGCTTCTTTTTTCTTATCTAGCTTTCTATTCGGAATTTATGTAATTTAAAAAGAGGACTGCGGCCATTCAAGATTAGTTAATAGTTGGCAGCATTCCTCTTTTATAACAATATGCAATTAAATTCATCGCAGGCACTGGCATTTTTTTCGGGAAGCGTTGATGCCTGTAATATTTATAAAAAGCTGTTTTCAAGTCCTCCCACTGAGAACATCGCTTCGTCTGCCGGAATCGAGCCACATCTATAAGCTTGATTTCATCATCAGGAGTGATGATGATGTTCCGCAGATGTATGTCGGAGGGGTTCAAGCCTTTCTCTCTTGCAAGCGTAAGGGCATGATCGACTTCCTCAATATGGCCGGCGGCAATCGGCATGCCATTTACCAAACATTGATAGAGTGTCATGCCCTGGACATAATCCATGACCAAATAATTGCTTCCCGATTCATGGAGTGAAGGGAAAAATGGATTTCCAGCAAGCTCCTTATAAATCTCGGCTTCTTCTGCTGCAACCTTCTCAAACTGAGGAAAAAAAACCTTTATAACAAGGTCTGTTCCGCTGATTCTGAACGCGAACGCACTTCTGCCCTCTCCAACCAGCTTCAGTGATGAATCTTTATGAACCAAAGCTGCTTTTGATCCTCGGATGGAATAAACAACACTATTTGCCAGATGTTCATATTGATTCATTTCTCTCGCTCCTTTCATAGTTTGCCCGAACGGTAGTAACAGGTTGTGTTCCACACTCACAGATACCCAGTTCAGCCCTTAACCACCTTGATCATGTCTTCATCCCAGCTTTCGGTTCCCTGTTTAAAGACCAGCTTTGTTTTAAAATGATAAGAGATATCCTTGTTTGAAGGAGGCACATCCGCGGGAAGCAGGAAGCTGAACGGCACTTCATCATCACCATCTGGCTGAATCCTCAACTGTATATCAATTGTTACAGTATCCAGTACATTTTCTGCTTCTGTCTTCAAGTTAACCATGACAAGGGCACACTCAATTAGCTGGAGGTCCTGGTCAACCGTCCCTCCCTTTATCAAAAACTTCCCATTCACCGAATCACCAGGGATTAAAACATCTTTCTCCAAAATCAGGTCAATCTGGGCGGAACCTACTCCTAGCAATGACATATACTTTCGCAATAGCATCCTGGTCCTCCATTTATGTTTACTTTTTTAGGTTGGTGTATTTCTCATCAAGCCGCTTCTCAATTATCTCGATCCGCTTTTGGTCTGCTAATAATTCTTCCTTGTTCTTTTTTACCAATTCATTAAAACTAAGCTGTAATCTCTTCACAAAATCACACTCCAATACTTAAATTTATGTTTAACCGCAGGAAAACGCCTCTGATAAGACTATTTTTTGCCAGTTTCATTGCAATACATCTCTGTGCTTTCTCCATAAAAAAACTCCACCCGCTTAGGTGAAGGTCTGGAAAACAAATAAAGACCTTCACCAAATATGGCAAAGGTCTTGCTAACAACGGTCGTTGCCAACAAAGCCGGGAGTGATCTCCGTAATGACGACTCTGTTGTGAAAGCTACTCCCCTTTAGGAGAACTATTCAAATGTATACGATTATGATAAATGACAACTCAAAATCTGTCAAATACATCACCAGTATTAACAGTCTTTTTGGGTGGCCTTTTGCCTGCTTTTACTTACCGTTATTTTCCCCTTTTTCTTAGTTGGAATCTTCATCGCTGTCATCATCTTTTTGCTCATCATTATCTTCTTCTTGTTTTTGTTTATTCTTTTTGGCTTCTTCCTGTTTTCTTGCTGCTTCTTGTCTCTTTTCTTCAGCTTTCTTTGCTGCTTCACGTTTTTGTTCTTCTGCTTTTTTCTCAGCTTCCGCTTTCTTTTCAGCAGCCTTCTTTGCTGCCTCTTCTGCCTTCTTTACAGCTTCAGCTTTCTTTTCTTCTGCTTTTGTGACACTATTCTTAGTGTTAGTTTTTGTTTCAGTGGTACTAGCTGATGCGACACTCACTTGCTGTTCAGTCGTTTGCTCAGTTGAAGTTGTGTCTTCATTTTCATCTTCAGTAACCGCTGCTTCGCCTGGCTGTTCTGCTTCTTCAGTGCCCTCTTCGGATCCATCAGTTTCTGCTTCTTCATCTGTTTCTTCTTCGGAAGCCTGTTTTTTCCCTGATGCAAGTCCTTTCATCTTTGATGGATGGACACCAAGCTGCTTAGCTGCCTGTCCGAATCCAACTTTCTCCTCTGTATATAAAGAAGCGATTTCCTCTACTGTTTTCCCAGCTGCTTCTGCAAGCCAGAAGATTTGAGCGATTTGGCCGTACCCTAGCTCTTGTTCTCGCAGCTGGGAAACCATTTCCTGATCCAGGCCCTTTACAACGTTAGCAACCACCTTCGCTTTTTCCGTTGCTTCTTCAACCTCTTCCTTTAGCTCATCTTCAAGCTCCTCAGTAAGTTCATCCTTAACTTCAGAAACGTTTTCCAGCTCTTCAGTCAGTTCGTCTTCACCTTCAGAATCAGTCTGTTCTTCTACAATTACTTCTGTGACCTTCTCTTCAGCTGCCTCAAGAGCTTCTAAATATTCTTGAAACGCTTGTTGGACGAATTCTGTTTTTTCTTCTTCTGACATTGCGGTAGCTTCAGCCAGTCTCTCGTTCGCGAATTCAAGGAGGAGCTGGGCTTCTTTTTCATCATCGAAGGTGACTAAAAGCTTCAATTCCTCAAATAATTGGTCAAACGTAAACAAAAACTCATCTGGTGTCGTGCCCGGGTCTACCGTTTCAACTACCTCACTTGCAGATGCTGCCGTCCCAAATGCAAGCACTCCGGTCAAAATTGTTGATGCTAAAAGCTTCTTCATTCCAATACCCCCACTATTTTTAATATTGGAATTAAAATCGACATAAAAAAGTGCTGTCCGAGAGCAGCACACATACATTGGCTATGTGATTCTTCGGCAACTGGCTGGCATGGTCGACGACTTTAGCCCCTGTAGCTTTGCGCCCCCAGATTTCCCTAGGTTTGCCATTATCGGATTTTAATTCTACTTTTATCTTACTTTTTCGACAGACAAAAAGAAATAGAAATGTTTAAAAAAGACTATAATTCAAAGTATTTGGGTAATTATACCCATCTACTTGGCTTCCTCGCCGAATTTGCCTTCCTGATAATCGCGGTAAGCCTGGCGAATCTCCTCCATCGAATTCATCACGAACGGTCCGTAGGCGACCACTTCCTCTTTGATTGGCTTCCCGGAATATACCAATACTTTTGAGCGCTTGTTCGCTTTCAGCATTAGTTCGCTTGTACCTTCGCCTCCGTCATTAAATGTCAAAGTCGCCGCAGAAGACTTTTGAAGATTTGTTTGGCTTGAGCCGGCATCGACTTCACCTGAAAGTATATATAGGAACGCGTTATGCGATTCCGGCAATTCATATGTGAAATTCGCCCCCTCAGCTAGCTGAATTTCTGATAGGGTAAATGGCACTCTTGATTCGAGAGGCCCTTTCACTCCGGCAGTTTCTCCTGAATACACCTTTAAAGTTCCGCCTTCAAACTGGACAACTGGTGCATTTTCGGAATACACGTTTTGATAAGAAGTCGTTGTGCCTTTCAACTCCTTAGGCAGGTTCAGCCAGAGCTGCAGTGTATGCGCTATGTCATTGTCCACTGCCTCTTCAGCATGTCGCGCACCGCTGCCTGCATTCATATACTGGATGTCACCAGATTCCAGAATGCTGTGTCCGCCATGGTTGTCAATGTGCTCAAGCCTTCCGTCAATGATATACGTGATTGTCTGGAAGCCACGATGCGGGTGATCAGAAAATGTCCCACGTTTAAACCAGTCTTCCGCCATTAGAATGAATGGATCCAACTCCCTCCAGTTTTGTGGGTTCAGCACTAGTCCTGCCTGGACATGCGGCATCCCTCTCTCTTCATATTGAACTGTCCAATGTTTCTTGATATCTCTTTTGAACATCTTACCCCTCCTGACTTGTTTCAACAGCATATTAATTTATTTACTTTTAGTAAGTATAACTCTTAACAGGTCAATCCAACAAAAAAAGCGCCCCCTGCATACTGGAGATAAGCAAGGGTAACGTTTTAACTCGTAGTTTCACCGATTATTGTATTTCACTGAGACGTTCAATCGTCTTTGCCAGAAGGGCTGTCCGTTTTGGTGTTCCAAATCTCACCCCCTAAGGGATTTCATAAAAGACTTCATTTTTTACCAGAGATATAGTGGGATATCCTTTAAGAAACCCACTAGCTCCTTTTTTGATTTATTTACACAATAAAAGTAGTAGACTAATAACTAAACAGATTACTCAAAAGGAAAGGTTGAATGAATATAGAATAGGCAGGGAAGTACATATGAATAATCATCTAGTTTTCAATTGGGTAGGAAATCGGGAGAGTTTTGTAGACGAGCCGAGTATTATTGAACTGGGCAATATGATCATTGGCCGATACGGAGGTAATTCCAGTGCAGGTCAATACAAAAATGAGGATGGATGCTTCGTTATGTCAAATCCTGAACAAGATTGGGAGTTTGTGATTCTTTTAGATGCCCACAATAGCTCAGAAAGCGCTGAACTGATTGTTGAAGCCTTCAGTCAAATAAAAGGGGATGTCCAAGGTGCGCTATCACTTTCGACCAATGAGGCTTTTCAAAATCTGCAGCGTATTACCCTTAATCTTTTTCAAAGTGAAGATTTTTTAGAAGCTTGCGAGAGAATAAAAGGAGAAACCGCTTGCTTAATCGTGGCCAGGAAAGGCAACTACTGCTGGTGGTTTTCAGTTGGCGACTGCCTATTCTACTTGCATCATCCTGAACTTTCCTCCCTTGGCCAATATCAAGTGAACCAAAGGCATTTTTTTGAATGGATTGGTCAAGTAAATACCTTTAGCCAAGCTGTTCCTTGCTTCAGCAGCGGAGCAAAGGAATTGCGGAAAGGCGTCAATCATCTTCTTATGATAACGGATGGCCTGGTTGAGTGCCCAGGAGAACCATTCATTGAACCAAAAGCAATCTTTGGTGAGTTTTCCAATTCATCTAACAAAGACGGGGTATCGAGGTTACTTGATCGTATTCAAGCCAACAATGTACGCGATAGCACTACTATTATTTCTTGGGCTGTGTTGAACAAAGAAGAAGCTACAATTCCTAGTAATGAAAGATAGTAGAACACTTGGAATTTATCTAGCGCGTAAAATAGATGAAAACGCATGGATAAAGTCCATTTGAAAAATCAATTAAAAATTCTATATCCTCCCGGAAAGCAAAATCTGATTCGTCCATTTCGGCCACCTTTTTCCAAAACAGCCTTAATAAAAGACCTTCCATTCACATATATATCTTATCATTGCAGGACTTTTTCCCGGGGAGGTTCATAATGATCATTCATGTTGTCCAAAGAGGTGAATCACTGTGGCAAATCGCGAACAGATATCAAGTGACAATTCCACAGATTACTGATATTAACGGTCTCGAAAATCCAAATCAACTAGTGGTGGGCCAGGCCTTGCTCATTCCATCCCATGATACATTCCATTCAGTTCGATACGGCGAAGCATTATGGTCAATTGCCCAGCGTTACGGAACAACCATAGATGCCATCATCCAGGCGAATGCCATTACCAACCCTGCTCTTATCTACCCAGGCACCGTACTCCGCATACCCGCAACCCGCCACACCATTCAACGCGGTGAAACCCTATGGCACATATCCCAGCGCTATGGGGTAACAGTACAGGCAATCATTAAGGCCAATCAAATCCAAAATCCAAACCTTCTATATCCAGGGACCATTCTAGTCATTCCAAAACGGAAACCAACAATTGAATCAAATTCATTCACCTACCATTCCGACGAAAAAGCAATTGAGCTGGTAGGCGAAGTAGCCGACCTGATGACCTATATCGCTCCGTTCGCATACGTCATCCAGCCTGACGGGTCACTTGTCCTTTACATGAAGGATGATACCGAAGCTATCCAGACAGGACTGGCAAAAGGTGCACTGCCAATGATGTCGATCACCAACTTTACAGCGACTGAGGCTGGTGAGAATATCGCCCATGAAGTTCTGGCTAGTGAAGCAAATCGTACCACACTCCTCAACAATATCCTTTTTGTCATGCGTGAAAAAGGTTACCGTGGCTTAAATATAGACTTTGAAAATGTCCTGCCTGCTGATCGTGAGCTTTATAATACGTTTCTTCAGGAAGCAGTGGATGCTCTCCATAAGGAAGGCTATTTTGTATCAACTTCTCTTGCGCCAAAGATCAGTGCCGACCAGAAAGGATTATTATATGAAGCGCATGATTATCCCGCACACGGCAGAATAGCAGATTATGTCGTTTTGATGACCTACGAATGGGGCTACCGTTACGGTTCACCACAGGCTGTTTCGCCATTGAACGAAATCCGCAGAGTGCTAGATTACGCGATTACGGCTATTCCGAGGAATAAAATCCTGATGGGCTTTCAGCTATATGCCAGAGACTGGATCATCCCCCATGTACAGGGCCAGGAAGCTGAAACATACAGCCCACAGGAAGCAGTCAGCCGTGCCATCAAGTATGGAGCTGCAATTCAATATGACACAGTAGCCGCGTCACCATACTTCCGCTACACAGATGAACAGGGCCGCAAACACGAAGTATGGTTCGAAGACGCCCGCAGCGCACAGGCAAAGTTTGATTTGATCAAGCAATACAATCTGCGTGGTGTCAGTTACTGGGTCTTGGGTTACCCTTTCCCGCAAAACTGGGCATTGCTAGAGGATAATTTTAATATCAAAAAATTGACATAGTTATGATTAACACTATTAAAAGTGCCCGGCTCCATGCCAGGCACTTTCTATTTACACATTATAAATCTTCCTTCTTTCATGATTGGCACGATGTTATTCACATTGAGCTGGCTGCAATATCGGACATCTGTCTCATAACCTCGTTCCCGCAATTCACGCCCGCTTCCGCAATCCCATATCAAATCTTTTAATCGATTTACCGAACTATTAAAGGCTCCTGTGCATACTTCCGCTTCCGGTGATTTTTCGCCATTCAGCTTGGCAAGGATCGCACCTGCCCCTAAATAATCCTCAACCGAAGGGCGAAGCCGGTCTTCATTTTCATGAGTACCATCCCACATTTCCCCGCATGGCACTACTGTAATACCTGTTCCTGTTTCCTGCTGGATCCTTTCCGCAGTGGCTGCAACAGCTGAAGCATTGAGCAATGACCCTATTAATAGAGCAGGTACCTTAGATGCAATCCACGAACAATAAGCTCCATTGAGGGAAGATAAAACATACTGATTATTTCGATGCTCCTCATTGAAGGTCACCGGCGATAAAGTCGGTCGCCCACCCCTGGCTGCTTCTGCCCTGCCGAGAATGTATTCTGCTCCAATACTTTCCGCATATTTAATTCCATCCAGTTCAGGCGGATATGGAAAAATGATTGCACCCGCGCTCAAAGCGGAAACGACCGTTGACGAAAAACTGAGAACATCGACAATAACAACAATGTCCCCTCGCTCTGCCGCTTCCCTGGCCCCACGCCTTCCCCATTCTATCTTGCATTCATAAGGAGACTGACTAAACATTACGCTCACCTCATCTTTCCTATGGAAATTAACTATTCTCCTTTTTACTGCCTATTCCTTCTCAGCCTTCAGCCCTATATAAAAATCTGTCTCTGGCTCATTATGAATCTTCAACTCAAGGGATAAAATGGAAATATCTTAAAGGAACTTAAAAGTTTCTTATTTTTTACCACAGACATATTACCACCACCAGTATTTATAGTGAAAAATAATTAAAATTCACAAATAAATAGTTATTTTTTCCTAGTAATATGTGTATAATCTGTTTTTGGGTGAATAAAATAGAAAATTTTTACATTCCTATTTTACGATAATATCGGGGAGGATTTTATGAATTTATTGAAATTTATTGTTCAGAGAAAAATCTTAGTCAGCTTAATGGTTGTGTTAGTTTTATTGATTGGCAGCTTTTCGGTTTTAAAGCTGGATAAAGAACTATTGCCATCAATTCAAATGGATGGTGCTTACGTTGAGATCAATGCGGGGGATATGCCGGCAATTGAAGTAGAAAGAACCATCACTACCCCGCTTGAAAAGAAAATCCTCGGCATCGAGGGAGTGGAAGAAATCCAATCCACAAGCAGTATCGGCAGAAGCTCCTTGAGGCTTGCGATTGAACGGGGCCGTGGGGATGATGTGTTCAAGGAAGTTGAATCAGTCATCAATTCCACAACCTCAAGTATCATCGGCATTAAAGATGTGGTGGCCGCTCAATCCGGCACAAACCAGGCCTACGACTTCTTCATGGATGTTTCTGGCTCTGACATGGAGAAAATGACTGCGTTCGCAAAAAACATCCTTGAACCAAGGCTAGAAGATCTTCCTGAAGTTCGTGATGTGTCACTATCTGGAATTTCACAAAAAGAAGTTACTGTTGAATTAAAGCGTGACGAACTCACAACAAGTGGGCTGGATGCAACACAGGTTATCGGTGCGATTCAGCAAGCAAACAGTGAAGCTACATTGGGCCAGTTGAACAGTGAAACAAATTCACCTTCTTTGAGATGGAATACGCAATTGGAATCTGTTGAGAATATCAAAAACCTTCACATTCCTGCTCAAAATGGTTTTATAAAGCTTTCTGAAATCGCGGACGTTTCCATTCAACCATTGGAAAACTCCTCTCTTGTCTGGAAAAATGGTACGAAGGACTTTATCTTTATCCAGATTGGAAGAGTATCTGATGCGACACAAATAGAGATGGCTGAGGCGGTTCGAAAGGAAATTAAAAAGATTCGAAACGAAGGTTTGGTTAGCGGCTTTGAAATGAACGAAATGGTTGCCCAGGCTGATTATGTGAAGGAATCCATTGATGGAGTTACAAGCAATATCCTGATTGGAGCTGGGATTGCAGTTGTGATCCTTATGCTGTTTTTAAGAAATATCCGAGCCACATTGATTGTCGGGCTGTCAATCCCAACATCGGTGCTTCTCACTTTCGCTTCAATGTGGATGTTCGGTTACAGCTTTAATATTTTGACATTGATCGGGCTTGGACTCGGAATAGGGATGATGGTTGACTCATCTATTGTTATCCTTGAATCCATTTATCGTAAAAAAGAACTTGGCCTTAAGAGCATGGGTGCGGTAATTGAAGGAACTAAGGAAGTTGCTACAGCCGTACTGGCGTCAATGTTGACGACCATTGTTGTTTTCCTGCCAATCGGCCTTCTTGGCGGTGAAATGGGCTCATTCATGATCATGCTGTCAGTGGTTGTCGCTATAACCTTAATCAGTTCCGTTATAGTATCCTTCACTTTAATCCCTTCTCTGTCAGAGAAATTTTTAAAGTTAAGAAAGGAACAAAAGGCTCAAAAAGAAGGGCCACTGTTGCGCACTTACAGCAGCATTATTTCATGGACGATAAAGAAAAAACGTCATAGCTTTGCCATTATCGGTCTGTTCTTCCTAATGCTTGCCGGATCGCTTATGCTTGTGACGAAGATTCCGATGACCATTATGCCGGATATGCTGAATCGTTATGCCGAAATCATTGTTCCTGTTGAGCCAGGTTTGAGTCTGGAGGATAAACAGGAAGTCGCATCAGAAATGAACAAAGCCTTGGAAAGCGTCACAGATGTTGAAACAAATTATATTATGGATTCCGGTAATATGATGTTTGCCGTCATCAACATGACAAAGGGCGATGAGATTACCAGGGAACAAAAAGAAGTAAACGAAGAAATCCTTAAGGTTCTAAGAGATCTCGAAGGTAAGGTACCAGTTAAAGGTGCACAGGCTGCGATGTCTGGTGGTGGCGGCTCACCTGTTCAAATTAATATATCTGGCGAAAGTTTCGATGAGCTCAAAACAATTGCAGATGGTTTTACGAAAGAGCTTGAAGAGATAGACGGGATTGTCGCGGTTGAAAATTCCATTGAAAGAACGTCGGTTGAACAGGTTGTCCAGCTTAAGGAAACTGAAATTGAAAAATCTGGGTTATCACAGCTGCAAATTAAACAATTTATCGAGCAGGCGTTTTTACAAATGCCTGTAGGAGAGCTAAAAATCGATGAGGAGAATGTTCCTCTGACAGTGAAATGGGATGAAGCAACCACTTCAAAATCAGAGCTTCTCGACCTGGAAGTGCCAACTCCATCTGGCGAGAAAAACCTTTCTGCGTTCATCTCACTAGCAAGTGTCGAAAATCCGAACGAAATCAAACATACTGATGGCGAACGATTCATTTCCATCTCTGCTGATATTGAAGGCAAAGACCTTGGCACCATCAACCGCGAAGTCCAAAAACTGATGGACCGCTATGTTGTACCAGCGGGTTATAGCATTGCACCTGCTGGAGACCTAGAGCAGCAGCAGGAAATGATTCAGGATATGATTCTGATCCTTGCTATTTCCATATTCCTTGTATACTTGGTCATGGCGGTACAGTTCAACCACCTTGGCCACCCGTTGATCGTTATGTCCGTCATCCCGATGACAATTGTTGGTGTGATACTCGGGTTGTTCCTGACCCAGCGTGAATTAAGCGTCATGTCAGGCATGGGCATCATCATGCTGATAGGTATCGTATTGAATAATGCTATTTTATTGATCGACCGCACGAACCAGCTTCGCAATGAAGGCTACACAGTACAGGAAGCACTTGTCGAAGCCGGGAAAAACCGCATACGCCCAATCCTGATGACAACACTGACAACAGTTGGCGGCATGCTGCCATTAGCAATGGCTACAGGAGGATCAGGCAATTACCAGGCACCAATGGCAACTGCCATCATCGCTGGTCTAAGTTTCGCTACCCTGATCACCTTGCTGCTGATCCCGGCAGTTTACCGCATTTTCACAAAAAGTGCAGAAAAAAGACGCTGGTTCAGCAGGAAAGCCAAGAAAAGTAAAGAAACCATCACACCTGTTCCAGAAATATTGAGCTAAACATCAACGAGGCAAAACGACTTCGATCGTTTTGCCTCGTTGTTTCTTTTATGATAGGTTTTCACGCAGCATAAACCTTTTCTTATTTCCCCTTTTCGTTCCCTCACTGTCTTTCGGGGGAAGCATCTAATCGTATTACCTATTAATATAATTTATAAAAGTGCCTGACCGAGGTCAGGCACTTTTTATGTTACTGCAATGTTCCTCCAGCCTGTACGTAGCGGGCATTGAATTCCTGTACGAACTGGTTGGTGATGGCTGAGTCATGGATGATTAGCATGTTTTCATCATTTACATTGTTTCCGTTGTTGCTCCAGTTTGTCGATCCGACGATGACAGTTGGATCACTGTTTGTGTCGGCGTCTATCAGCATTGTTTTGCTGTGGAGCTTGCGTGTTTCTGCGTCAGCATAGACAGGAGCCGGATTGTTCCATCGTGTATTTGGGTTATTGACGCTTGTCTGTGTAGCAGTCCGGCCTGTCATATCGACACTTGCAGACCACCACTGGTTCCAGAAATCAGAGTCGAACAATCCTTTTACATCAAATCCCGTCAGGGTTCCTTCCATGTCATTGTAGGACCCTTCCCACTTATTCTTCAATTCATCGGTGAGTGCCTGGTCGCTCCATGCAAAGATCGAGAAATATGTATTGAAATGGGCTTCATTGCGAATCAAATCAGCCATTTTCCCAACTGCATTATCCCCCGCTGAAAAATAGATCTCTACCTTTTTTCCATTGATATCAATAACATGTGTTGTATTGTCAGTTTTACGCGTGCTGAAATTCGAGACGACAGGATCTGGATTCAATGTATTGCTGCCCCACATCTCATTGAATTCAGTTTCATAGATACCTGCTAACTGAGGCCAGTTAATTTCGATGATTTGATTCTGGTTGCCGTCAAGGATGCCCTGCTGCATGTTTTCATCTGATCCATATAGGCCGGTGACGGTAAAATTCCACGTGCCTGTAAACACCCAGCGGTCGTCGACGATTGCGAATTTATTGTGCATCTGGTTTCCAGGGCCGTAGTAGCTTTCTGCTGCTTTCGCCTCTGCATCAACAAACATTCTGCCTGTCGTCGTACTATTCCCAACAGTGACGGTTACTTGTGCAATATCACTTACACTGGCTGGCAATCCTTTAGCTGCTCTTTTCGCACTGTCTTCCACTGCAAACATTGGCGAGTCTGAAAAGACCACTATGTCATCAGCTGTGCCCATTTTCGCATCCTGGCCACGAGCCATTTTTTCCAGGTAAAGTCGCATAGTTTCAAAGCGTTCCGCATAGTGAGGATCTGCTGCGTCCTTAGAATCTGCAATCACACGCACATCGACACCCTGTGCTGCTTTCTGGATCAATGTATCAACTACACGCGGTAGGTTGATTTCATATGTAGCAAAATCAATGCTTTTTGTTGCCGAGTTGAGCCTCTTGATTAAAATATCCTCAAAGTTCACATTATAATTCGCTTCGTTCCCTGCTGAAGCATATTGAGGGAATGCGCATTTATTAAAATAAACATTCATTGCTCCTTCAGCTTCTGAAACATTATTCAGGCGCTGTGTTCTATCGTCACATACACTAGGAGCTTCTGGAGGATTAGAGCCGCCGCCAGCATCGCCACCTGACCCGCTGCCATCAGTTCCAGTTGAATTGAAGGCCTTTGGTGTTCCAAGTCCATCGGCATAGCTGGCATTGGCAGTTGCCCAGTTCGTGGAATCGAGACCAGAAACGGCTGGGTCGATTCGTTCCATTGTTGCTTTTGCCGTATTATCGCCTGCATACCAGCTGTCAACCTCGTCGACTACAGCACCGGATGCATCAATCAATTTAAGGTGTTCAACAGTATTTCCTAACGAGCCGCTGTAAATAAGGTCAGCTTGTATTTCAGTAACGGATTGGTTATCTGTTTTCTCAAGTAAAAAATAACTGTTTGCTGGAAGAGTGCCGCTTAGCGCAATAGCCGGGGCACCATCAGCTGCGTTCAGCTGCCAGCCGTCAAGCAGCACATCAGAACCTGAATTGTTATAAAGCTCGATCCATTCATCACTGTAGCTGTTGTTCGTGCCCATCCAGGCAACTTCACTGATGACCACATTCGCGGTTTCAGCTGCATTCACGGTTGGTGTACTGGTCAAGAATGACGGGTAAAGAGTTGAAAACAATAAAATAATTGCTGGTAAAATAGACATCATTTTCTTCAACTTTGACTACCTCCTCGAATATAAATCCAAGATAATCATAATGTAAAAAAGTTGTCGAAATATGATGAAATTGTAAATTTTGCGAAAAATGATTCTTTTTGAGGAGTTTACTCTTGTATGATAAATCACAAACGAATCTATTGACCTAGCAACCTACCAGCCTGTTCCATTTCCGTCCTTAAAAAAAGATACCACTCAAATTGGTATCATTTCTGCTGTTATTCTTTTACTTATAAAAGCTTAAAATTTAATAATGTCGGTTAGGGATGTGAAAACACCCCTGACTGGCATTTATAAATGTCTCACTTCATTCATCCGCCACCAGGATAAATTTGGAATTTCTAGAGAACCAACACTTACCGTCTCCCCAATCCTCGGCGTGGCAATTTCGACCCCTGATTCTTCCGCTGCCCGGACCGCCCTCTCAACCGGATCATGCCAGGCATGAAGCGACAATGTGAATGCTCCCCAATGGACAGGTATTAACAGCTTTCCTTTCACATCTTGATGGGCTTGAACCGTTTCTTCTGGCAGCATATGAATAGCTGCCCAGCGAGCATCATACTGGCCGCATTCCATAAGGGTTAAATCAAATGGACCATATTTCTCGCCTATTTCTTTAAAATGAGGTCCGTAGCCGCCATCGCCGCTGAAATAAACTTTTGTATCCCGGCCAATGATGACCCATGAGCACCAAAGTGTGGAATTTCGGTCGGTAATTCCTCGCCCAGAAAAATGGCGGGCCGGGGTACAGGCAAGCTTAAGCCCTTCGAAGGTGAACTCATTCCACCAATCATGTTCCTGGATATTTTCAGAAGGTATTCCCCAACGTTCCAGATGTGCCCCAACTCCAAGAGGGGTTATATATTGCTTTACCTTCCCCTTCAGTTTCATGATCGAACCAAAATCAAGGTGATCATAATGGTCGTGTGAAAATACAACCGCATCTATAACTGGCAGTTCTTCTATCCTAAAAGGCAGCTCCATGCTGTAGCGCTGGTTCCTTACCGGAAATGGTGTAGGAGCCTTCCCGAACATCGGGTCGAATAAAATCGTCTTGCCCTCGATCTCCAGCAGGAAAGCGGAGTGACCAAACCAGGTGACCTTGGCTGCTGAATCTCGATTAACTTTTGGAGAGAATGAAACCATTGGAACGGCGGCACGTGGCCTTCTCTCTGGATTGCCCTTTAAAAAGTCCATCATCATTGATATCATCGAGCTGAAGCTAGTATCCCATCCTGTCTGAAGCTGATTTTCAAACTTGCCGTTTCTATATTGCGGGGATTGGGCGTAGATAGCCCTCTTTTCATTGGAATGCTTTCCCCCAAAAGCTGGGTAGTAATTCAGGACAGCATAAGCAATCACGACAATCCCCGCTAAAATCAATAATATATATAGCATCATTTTTTCTCTCCATGGCTGAAAGATCAGCCGCCAATTTCATGTATTTGTTCAGAAGGATAGACAGTTACCCCTTGAATGTTTTTCTGGGCAACGCGATACATAGCCGAAGCCACAGTTCTTCCTTCGATCGCTTTAAATTTTTTTAACGGCCCGGCAAAAAGAAAAGGCACTTTTGTAAAAATAGCAGCTGCCGCTCTCTCCCCAAGCCTGAATTCTTCCCGATTTCCAAGCAAAAGGGATGGGCGGAAAATGGCTGTTGTTTCAAATGGGATCTGCTTGATTTCTTCTTCAAGCTTTCCTTTCATTTTCGAATAAAAAATCGGAGAATTTGAGTCGGCATTCATCGAGCTGACGAGCAGAAACTTCCTTGCTCCCTGAGAACTGGCTAACCGGGCAATCTCCACTGGATAATCAACATCTATTTTCCACATCGCTTCCTTTGTTTTGGCCTTTTTGATTGTTGTGCCCAGACAGCAGAATACATCGTCCACGGCAAAAATCTCTTTGGATTGTTCGAGTTGCTCAAAATCCACAACTCTTTCATCGAGCTTAGTATGGTCAAGCTCCACCGGCCTCCTCACAATCGCGATGACCTTATCATATTCATTCGAATTTAATAAAAACTGCAGCAGTTCCTTTCCAATCAAACCGGTTGCTCCGGCAATCAAAGCTGTTTTTCCCGCCAAGCAAGTAACCCCCTAATAATAAGCATGATACTTTATTATTTCATAATTTGCCTGATAAGAAAATTTTAAAACAGCCAGCCCAAAAATGGGACTGGCTGCATTTTCCTTAGTCTACCTGCCGTTCCTTTTGCAATTGTGCTCTTCTCGCAGCAATAATCAAGTCTTCCACCGGAGACACGCGTCCAAGTTCATCTTTATGGACAATATGTTTTCGTTCGAATTGCGTTGGGCTGTCGACTCCTGCTGCGGCTGCCAGATTATAAAGGCCCTCTCGGAGCGACACAATATAGTTGGCGACCCGGTACATTTTTTCATCCACAACCAGCCCATCCTGAAGTTTCTTATCCGTGGTCGCTACACCCGCCGGGCATGTATTCGTGTGGCATACCTGAGCCATGATGCAGCCGACGCTGATCATCATTCCGCGCGCAATATTCACGAGGTCTGCTCCCATTGCCAACGCGATCGCGATTTTATCAGGAGTGATCAATTTCCCTGAAGCAATCAGCTTCACTCTGTCTCTTATTCCGTATTGCCTTAGCATTTCATCGACGACTGGAAGGGCAGAATTAATCGGAAGTCCAACCGTATCCGCCAGCTCCTGGTAGGTTGCTCCTGTACCGCCTTCCCCGCCGTCTACTGTGATGAAATCTGGGCCTTTCCCGCTTTCTTTCATGTAGGATATCATGTTTTCGAGCGCATCCATATCACCGACGACGATTTTGATGCCTACTGGCTTGCCGCCAACCGAACGCAATTCTTCAATCCAATCAAACATGGATGGGACATCGCTGAATTCATAGAATCGGTTTGGACTGTTAATTGTCTTCCCGACTTCAACAAGACGGATTTTAGCGATTTCTTCGCTAACCTTTTCCCCTTCTACATGGCCTCCGCGTGTTTTCGCCCCCTGTGCCAGCTTGATTTCAAAAGCTTTTACCTGAGGCATTTCACTTTTCTTCTTGAACTCCTCCCATGAAAACTCTCCGTTCGGCTTACGGACACCAAATAAATCAGGACCGATTTGCATCATTATATCGGGATTTCCGGCGAGATGATGATCAGATAACCCGCCTTCCCCCGAATTCATCCACGTTCCGCCAGCCAGTCCGAGCCCTTTTGACATTGCCTGGATCGCTTTCTCGCCAAGTGCACCATAGCTCATTGCCGATTGGCCTACCTGCCCTTTTACTCTAAATGGATAGCGGCAAGTATGTTCACCAAGCACGACAGCGTCATCATCCTGCAAATAATATGGGTCAGCCAATTTTGCCTCGTTATGTTCTTTCCTTGTGAAGAGGCCCTCTCCATCAATCTTGTACACTCTTGTTTTTATTTTTTTCGCATTATCTACCTTCATTTCATCAGTCAACTTAGGAAAAAGCGTATTTCTGATGTAAAAGCCTTCCGCCTCGAAATCCTTTAATGACCCGAAACCTATTAATCTTTCTTTATACTTGCCTGCTTTAACGACATCCTGGTATTCCTTGCGCGAAAAAGGTTTCCCTTCATTGTCAGCATCAAACAAATACTGTCTTAGCTCCGGCCCGATATGCTCTGTAAAATAACGAACTTTCCCGATTACGGGGAAGTTCCTTAATATAGAATGCTGCTTTTGCTTGTCGTCTTTAATATATAAATAGATAAATAGCACGACCGGCACCAGAATGATTAAAGCTATGAAAATAAACAGGCCAATCACTAGAAGATCCGTTAAACCCATTTAAATCCTCCTTTCCTATAATGAAGCAAGTGCTTTGGATACAACCGTATCTCCTTCTGCTACCTCGAACGTTTTGTTAAAGGCTGATTCCACTTCAAGCGACATGACCAGTACTTCTGCCAGGTCCTCCCGTGAAATCTCAAGCTCTTTTGAATCCAGCGTGATTGCAGCTGAAATTTTTCCATCACCAGGTTTATCTGTCAAAGCTCCTGGCTGCACGACAGTGTAGGTCAGGTTTGCCTGCCTCAGTAATTCATCAGGCATCTCTTTTGCCCCTATTTCCCGGCTTTCATCGTCTGCCGTTTCATTAGCCATGATTGCGCTCATCATGACAAAACGCTGAACTCCCTGTTTTTCAGCTTCTTTAACAGTTTCGATCACCGATTGGTGGTCAACCATGACCGTTTTTCCAGATTGGCCTTTTGGATTAATCCCTGTCAGATAAATTGCCGCATCATAACCATGGAACAAAGACGTGAGCAAGTGCTCTTCATAGACAACCACATCAGTGGCCCCACGGTTTTTCAAGAGTTCGGTTTGGTTCTCATTGCCGATGACCGCGCAGGATGTATATCCCTTTTTCATAAGCTTGCTGACCACATGCTCCCCGACACTGCTGTGTGCACCGAAGACGATAACTTTCATTTGCGTTCCCTCCTCATTTCTAATACTTTTGTAAAAAAAGAGAAACAGATTCCTCCGTCTCTCTTTTTCATTTATCTTATTGAATCATTCGGTTCCAATGACGGTGGGCGGTAATCGCCTCAATGAATTTCTCACTGTCGTCTGCTACTTCTTCGCTGTCACCGAATACGACAACACCAGGTGCAGTTTCGAGTTTGCTTCCTGCTGCAGCCAGCATTTCAGCCGCTTCTTTTCCAGCTCCGACGGCTTTAAAATGGCTGAAGGCCTCATCGACAAAGTAGGCAGCTTCTTTCTTCTGCTTCAGGCTGTCGACGCTTTCCTGTCCTCCAGCGACATATAAAGCATCAAATAGAACAGAACTGCTTGTAAGAAGTGTGTGCTGTACCTCAAGCTCTGTACCGTCATCTCCCTTGATCATACCAAGATTCTTGCTGACGATTTCAGCCATGATGGCGTTCTTTTTCAACTTTTCCATCAAACCTGAAACTTCCGCTCCATTGAAGCCATTGTCAGCAAGGATTGCAACCTTCCTTGTATTCGGCAATTTCACTGTATTCATCTGGCTCAAAGCAGGTGAAGTCAGGGTAACTTCCGCTGGTTTGCTTGCAGGCTTTTCAGCCCCTAAGTTTACAGCTGCCTGTTCAGCCAGGAAGGTATCAATATTGCAGAGCATCTCGACCACCTGCTGCTGTACATCCTTGCTTTTTACTTTTCCGAGTTCAAAACTGAAGGCATCGATCATATCATTTGGACGCCAAGTTCATATTCATGGTAGTTCCCTATCTCGATTGCATCGAATAGATCACGGCGGTGGAAATCCGGATTAACTGTTCACAAGATGAACTTCCGCAGGATGCCACAATTGACACACTTACGGTGATGCTCCTCTATGGACGTATACCACAAGGCAAAGCCCGCTAAACGATTATTTAGCGGGCTTTGTTTTTCAGTAAACTGCTTTCGCTTTAATTGTTGCTTTCAAGTTTACGAAAGGAGCCTTTACAAATTTCCATTTAGGTATTCTTTCGCTTCCTCAGTGGAAGCGAATGGCTTTATAAAGGTGATTTCCTTGCCGTCGTTGGCAACTGCCAGGAATCCATCCGCTACCTGGATAATATCCGCAGAAACATTGTTTTGCCCTTCAGGTTCAACAGTATCAGCAATTGTTGCCTGTCCCTTATCCACCCAGGATTGGACCTCAACAGCGTAGGCATCATAATCCATTCCTTCATAGAACCTCTCTTGCAGGTAATCAGTGGTCACCGGGTCCTCTTCCGTCTTTACTTCCGTATCCGGCGGACCCTCCTGGCCGATTTCGGAATCATCAGCACTGCACCCAGCCAGAACTCCCGCGGCTGCTAAAGATATAAGTAGTTTCTTCATAAGATCCTCCTTGTCTTAAGATTCTCTTAAAATACTTATACCCTTTTAAGCAAGCGGAAAAAGTTTTCGTGATATTTGGTTGGAATTGGCAGACGCTCTTTTTAGCAGGTTACTGTAACTGGTTTTAAAATCTCCGCAACCGGTAATAAATTTTTCCCAACCGGAAATAAAACTCCTCTAACCGGTAATATATCCTTAACAACCGGAATTAAAATTGCTGCGACCGGAAATATATCATACCAAAAGGGAAAACCCACCTTCCAAAATGGTCTAAGGAACTCGTTTTTCGCATAAAAAAACAGGATTCTAGCCAGGAACCCTGTTTTTCGTACTTATTTTCACTCAGGTGCTGTGAATGAACGCTGTGCGAGTTCATTTTCGAGCATGAAGAATGCGTTGCTGTCCTGGTCTATGCGGCGCAGCTTTTGGATCAGGCTGTCGAACAGGGCTTCTTCTTCTACCTGTTCCTCGATGAACCATTTCAGGAATGTCATGGTTGCGTGTTCGCGCTCATCAAGTGCGATATCCGCAAGATTGTAGATGCGGCGCGTTACTTCCTTTTCGTGCCCAAGTCCTTTTTCAAAAACATCAAGAACAGACTCGAAGTCGTTTGATGGTGCGTGGAATCCATCGAATGTCACGCGCTCACCCATATCGTTAATGAAGTTGTAAAATTTCATCGCATGGAACCGTTCTTCCTCAGCTTGTACCAAAAAGAAATTCGCAAAACCATCCAAATTCTCCGCTGAGCAATACGCAGCCATTGCCATGTACGCGTGCGCAGAATAAAACTCATAATTCATTTGTTCAACCAATCCATTTACCAGCTTATCACTAATCATTGTGATTCCTCCTCAATCCATGCAGCTTTTTTCTTTTTTTACGCTACCATAGTTATTTTGCCTTCACAATCGAATTTTACCCTTTTCTCCTCCGTAAAACCATCGTTCTAGCCTAAAATGGCGGTGAAAACAAAGAGACAGTCCCGGAAGCCAATTAACAGGCCTCCTGAACTGTCCCTATCTCATTAAAACAACTCTAACAACAGATCCCAAAAGCCTTTCTTTTTCTCAGGCTCTGCTTTCTTCGTTTCTTGTTCTTCTTTTTCAATAGCTTCCGTTTTTATTACAAATTGTACGGAAGTGACCTTTTCATTTTTAGCGGAAACAAAGGATACTGGCTCAAAGTCAGATTTGTCATATTCCTTGATCATCTCATTGATTTCCTGTTGCATTTGCTCAGGCAGATCTTTCGTTTCCTGATGCAACTCACTTGTTCCGTTATGGAGTTCGCCGACCCCATTATTTAATTCGCTTGTGCCTCCCGCCAATCCAGCGATTCCTGAGTGCAGCTCACTGTAAGAAGAGGAAAGCTTGCTTACTCCTTTTGTGTAACCTACCAAACCGGTATGGAACTCTCCATAATTGGATGACAAAGCTGCAAGACCTTTCTGCAATTCGCCTAGTGCACTCGTATCCATATCCTCAAGTGATGCGGAAAGTTCGTTGGCAATTGCTGTAAGCGACCCGCTCATTTCTTTTACTGATCCACTGACCTGGTTCAACGTAGGGTCCACGGCTGCAAAAGCTTCTTGTACTTGCGCATATGTTCCCTTTACTTTCTGAGCTGCCTTATAGGACTCAACCAGTTTATTGACTACATTTGTATCAGCACCGCTGCTAAGTAATCCAGTTATTTCATCCTCGGAAAGCTGATGAGCGGGGATTTCCTTGATTGCACCATCCAATGCTCCATATGCCATCGCGTAATTATCACGCAAAGTTATTAGTCCATCTGCTGCTTGATTCAGGCCATTTGCTAGCTGTGTCAGATGACCCGGCAGTTCACTCAGGCTCGTCATGTCCATCTGGGCAGAATCCCCTGATAGTGATGCGCTGATTTTTTTCAATGCATCGCCAATGGAACGTGATGCTCCTGTTAATTCAGATGAAGAACCGTCCAGCTGATTGATTCCATTTTTATATTGTGCAGAACCATCACGAAGGCTTGCTGATCCTCCATTCAAATGGGAAACACCCTTTTTCAGGTCAGCAACCCCATTATTCAATTCACTGATTGCATCTGATAATGCCGACATGTCATCCGTCATGCTTTCCATCTCTGAAGTATCGATTGGCAGTGTAGATGGTACCGCTGCAATATCAATGCCATTGAATTCAAAATCCTCGACATCTGCTTCGGCACTAAGGCTCTCCTCTTGCCCAGGCATGACTGTAAAAGTAATTTGTTTGTTCTTTCCGGCATTTGCTACCATGCCGCCAGACGCTTCAATGTTTTGATAATTATTCGAGAGCATGAAGGAGATTTGCAATAAGTAATTCTCAAAATAGACTGCATCTGCATTTTCATTCGCTGCAGTATCGATTTTGATTTCTACATGGCCTTCTTTTCCCGCAAGCTCAGACGCTTCAACCTCACGTCCATCAAGCAAATAGGTAATCTCTATATCCCATGGCAATTCAGCATTGTCTTCCATGTTCCCCTGATAATAAAACTTTCCTTCAGGGGCATCGATTTGGACTGCCTGCCCGTTTTGATTCAGTTCGGACAGATCAGTCAGGTTTTTGACGCTGCTATACTGCCCAAAATCAATAATTTCTCCAGCCTTCGCTACTTCCAAAGTATTGACGACATAAATATCATCAAGTTCTCCATTGGCTTTTAACGTAGCATACACCACTTCATCCTTAGAAGTGACTCTGCCTTCCGCTTCTGCCGCAGCAGCATAATTAAGAAATGAAGGCAAGAAGATCATCAAAGCGAGCGCAGCAAACAGTATTTGTTTTGTTCTCATCATCATTTCTCCTCATAAAAATTTGCTTTATAGGTCGTCTTTTTAATGAATTTATCAAATACCAGCAGCATGGCCGGCAAGAAGAACACGACCATTACAAAGGCAAGCAATGCCCCTCTGCCTAATAGCAGGCCGATGGATCCAACAATCGGATTGGAAGATGTCATCCATAAAATGAACCCAACGCTTGATAATATCGCCGCAGATATCGAAATGGAGAACGTCTTTTCATCCAATGTTTTCATGATTGCTTTTTTTGCGGACATTTCCTGGCGGTTATGCTGGTAAGCTTCAGTCAGCAGAATCGCATAGTCGACTGTTGCCGCCAGCTGTACCGTACTGATGATTAAATATCCGACAAACACAAGTGAAGAGCTGGTGAAATACGGAATCGACAGATTGATCCAGACGGCTGATTGAATCGTGATCAGCAGTACAATCGGAATCGAAATCGATTTAAAGGTTGCCAGCAGGACAATCGCAATTGTTACAACCGTCAACACGTTCACAACAATGTTATCCTTGTTCACGACATTCTTAATATCATACAATGTTACGCTTTCCCCTAAGCTCAATGCCTTGTCGCCATAATATCTCTCAGCCGATTCATTTACATTTTGAACGATTGAAAAAGGAATATCCCCTTCTGTTCCCTGATTTGTGTTGATGATAATACGGCTGTAATTTTCCGAATAAAATTCGTTCGTGATCGATTCATCCAGGTACTCAGGCGGAATGACCGAGCCCACCATATTGACATAAGCGATTACACTTGTGACATAATCAAGGTTTTCCAGCTCCTGGACGAGCTCTGTCTCCTTTGCCCGGTCTCCTGTTGGAACAAGAAGAACAATCGGAGTCGTCTCTCCAAACGCTGCTTTAATCTCTGTAAAATCACTGCCTGCACGAGTAGTCTCCGGTTGTTCGCCAAGGCCGTAGGTAAAGGCAGTGTTACTTTGCGCCAAAAAGCTTGGAACGAGAATCGCAAATACCAGCAGCAGACTTGGGATTTTTAGCTTCACCACAAAGTTTCCAATACCTGAAAAGCTTGGCACAAAGTTTTTATGCTTTGTTTTATCCATCCATTTATAGAACAGCAGGGTCATCGCCGGTAAAAACACCATGACACTGATGAAGCTCAGGATAATTCCTTTAACGAGATTGATGCCCAGGTCTGAGCCAATTTCGAATTTCATGAACGTCAGGGCGATGAACCCAAAAAAGGTTGTCGCAGCACTGGCCGTAATCGCCGGGAATGACTTTTTCATCGCAAGCATCATCGCTTCTTCCGGATCCTTCGTTTTTTTCCTATAATCGGAGAAACTGTGAAGCAGGAAGACGGCATAATCGAGTGAAACCGCCAGCTGCAAAATCGGGGCAACCGATTGAGTTACGAAGGAAACCTCTCCGATAAAGATGTTCGTTCCCAGGTTAATCAGTACCGAAACGCCAATTGCCGTCAGGAAAAACAACGGCTCTATCCATGACGTAGTTGAGATGACGAGAATGAATATAATGATTGGAACGAGCAAGATGGCAGCATACATTGATTCCGTACCAGCCATTTTTTGTGAAGACGCTGTGTTAATGGCTTCACCGGCAATCGCTCCGTCTTCACCAATCAATTCATAAATCGCATCGGTAATCGCTACCTCATCACCAGAGCGGACGCTGATCGAGAACAGTGCGTTTCCGTCTTTGTAATAGTTTTCTATCGTCTCTTTATCTGCCATTTCAAGTGGTGTTTTCAAATCAACCACATCATCCAGCCAGATGACCTCTCCTACCCCATCAATGGCTGACAATTGTTCTTTATAGGTGATTGCTTCCTGTAAGGATATATCCCTTACCATGACCCTCGTATCGGGTACTTCAGCGGTAAATTCCTTTTCCATGATTTCCAATGCCCTTGTTGATTGGGCATCATCCGGCAGGTAATCCACCATATTATAATTGACCGACACAAAAAATTGCGCCACAGTTGAAATTAGTGCAATTAATGCAAATGCGATCACAACAGCCTTTTTATGTTTTATGATTTTTTCAGCAATGCTTATCATTCTTCACCCTCACTTGAGTCTTTTGCAATTTCACTTTATCATTATATAAACACCGTGTTGTCTATTCAACAAACAGTTGGGCACATAACGTTCAATTCACAACAGAAAACGCTTTTTTGTTGGTTAAATCATTGTTTAACAGAAAAAGGATGGATTTTAAATGGACAGACGAAAAAAGTATACAAGGATGGTTTTAAAGGATAGTCTTATGGAATTAATGAAGACAAAGCCAATTTCGAGCATCACGATAAAAGAGATTTGTGATTTGGCAGACATTAATCGTTCCACCTTTTATTCACATTACTCCAGTCAATATTACCTGCTCAATGCGATTGAAGAAGAATTCATTGAAGACATGGTTTCAACTTTGAACCAATACAATTTTTCCAAAGAAGATGAAGCTTTGAAGATGACAGAGAAGATTCTTGAGTATATTGCCAGGAATAGCGATGTATGCCAAACACTCCTAAGTGAAAATAGCGATATCCACTTCCAGAAAAAAGGGATGATGATTACCCAGGAGTTCATTTTCAAAAACTGGATCACTGACAGCCAGTTTGACCGCGAAACGATTGAATATATAAATATTTTTGTTGTCAGCGGAAGTATTTATGTGATTAAAAATTGGGTGGAGAACGGGATGGATAAATCACCGAGGGAAATGGCCGAAATCATCAACAACTTCATCAATCGTGGACTATCAAATATACGATAAAGCGCCAGCCCAATCCGGGCCGGCGCTTTTGATCATTTTAAAACAAGCATCGTGACACTCTCAATCTGTGAAGTGTGCGGGAACATGTCCACTGGCTGGATGTATTCAACTTTGTATTTGCCGCCTAGTGTCTGAATATCCTTTGCAAGTGTTGAAGGGTTGCAGGATACGTATACGAAGGTTTTCGGCTTTATTTTCAGCACTGTATTCAGGAATTCCTGATCGCATCCGGTACGTGGCGGATCGACGACGATCACATCCGGGCGCCAGCCTTCCTCCAGCCATTTAGGCAGCAGTTCCTCCGCTTTGCCCAAATAGAATTTTGCATGGTTGACGCCGTGCTTGTACGCATTCTTCTTCGCATCCTCGATTGACTCCGGAATGACGTCCATGCCGCGTACCTCACCCGCCTCGCCGGCCATCCACAATCCAATGGTGCCGACACCACAATACGCATCAACAAGCTTTTCCTTGCCAGTCAGCATGGCGGCTGCTTTCGCTTCATTGTAAAGTTTTACAGTCTGTTCAGGATTCAGCTGGAAGAATGTCCGCGCTGACAATTCGAATTGCAGGTCTCCCAGTGTCTCCTGGATAAAGTCGCTGCCTTCCAGTGTCGCGGTTTCGCTTCCGAAAATGACGGATGTCTTTTCCCCATTGATATTTTGGACAATAGAGTTGACCTCGGGAAGCCGCTTCTTGATTTCCTGGATGATTATATCCTTTTTCGGCAGTTCTTTCTTGGTCGTAATCAGCACAATTTGCAGCTCGCCAGTCTGGACTCCCGTCCTCGCAACAATTGTCCGCACGAGTCCTTTGTGCTTTTTCTCATTGTAAATCGGGATCTTCAATTCCTGAAGAATGCCTTTTACCACTTCGGTAGCTTTGGTCGTAGCCGGATGCTGGACTGCACACTGCTCGATATTGATCAGGTTGTGAGAATTCAAACCATAAAGGCCGGCAAGCACTTTCCCGTCCTTTTCGCCAACCTGGAATTGGCTTTTATTCCGGTAGCCCCACGGATTCTCCATTCCGATCGTCGGTCTGATGTCAAGCTCGTCGATTTTCAGCTTCGTATGGCGCTCCAATGCTTGGATAACAATATCGCGTTTTTCATTGAGCTGCTGATCGTAGCCCAAATGCTGGAGCTGGCAGCCGCCGCAATGGTCATAAACTGGACAAAGCGGCTTGATCCGATGCTCGGATCGCTTGCGAATTTTCTTGATTTTCGCCTCCGCAAACTTCGGGTGCACCTTTGTCGCCTCCGCGACGATTTCCTCACCCGGCAGGGCACCAGGCACAAACACGACCTGGCGCTTGAAATAGCCGACGCCTTCGCCATTGATCCCGAGACGCTTGATTGTCAGCGGGAAGGTCTGCTTGAGCTCCAATTTCGCTGTTTGTTGGTCTTTGTTCACTTGCTGTCCTTTTTTCTTATAATCACCTTTGTTCAAGTGCTGTCCTTTTGTCTTATGCCCATCTTTGCTTATTTGCTTTCCTTTTTTGGATTGCTGATGTTTTTGCTGTTGATGCTCTTTTGGCATTTGCTGCTCTTTTTTCATAAAACTTCACTCCAATTATTCAATGCTTCTCCATAAATAGAGCGAAGCATAGCTTAAATAAGGATTCCATGGTTTTTTATACTTTTCCATTTCGGCTAGAGTCGGCTTTTCATCCAGATTGAAATATTTCTTCAATGCATTTTGAATGCCGATATCCCCCATCGGAAACAGATTCGGCCGCCCAAGTGCGAACATCAGGAAGTTTTCAACCGTCCAGGGTCCAACACCGCGGATTTTGATCAATTCCTGGGCAACTTCCGCATCGGGCTTTGTTTTCATTTTTTCAAAATCAAGCTGTCCGGATACTGCCAGTTCAGCGATTCCAATCACATATTCTGCCTTCCGTCCGCTGAATTGCAATTCACGCAGCTCTTCAACCGAAAGCTGCGCCACTTTTTCAGGTGTTGGATAAAACCAGACTCCACCCAGTTCTTCGCCGTATGTTTTTACAAATCGTTCTGTCAGTGTAAAAGCAAACTTCAGATTCAGCTGCTGATGGATAATGCTCTTGATCAAACTTGAAAAGGGATCAAATTCCAGGACAAGCGGAGTCCCATAATGTTCATTGAACAAGTTCTTTAACTCCGTCGTTTGGAAATGTTCATGAATATGGATTAACTCCAAGTTCCATTGAAAAATTTCAGTCAAACGCTGTAACGTCTTTTCTTTATCGTAATCAGCACGGATAAGGAATTCAGGATTTTCCAGAGTACCTGTACCGATGACATCTGCGACGATTCTTTTATTTTCAAAAACAAGCGGTACCTTTACAAGTCTCTGCTCAATATCAACCGAATGCAAAGGATCGAGCGCAAGCCTGCTTAAAGCAAGATCAAAATCATATGGCCCGGAAACCGCCACCTTTTCTTCCCACATATACAAACCGCCCTTTAGTATTTTCCCCGTATTATAGCATTTCCTCGGTTTTTTTACGAAAATAGTGAAGGTTGCGGTTCTGGTTTTATATAATCGAGCTGAATTTAGATGGTGTTCATATTTTATTTGGTGATATCAAGTTTTATTGGTGGAGTTCACAACTTTATTGGCGATTTTCAGATTTTATTGGCGAAGTTCACAACTTTATTGACGAAAATTTATTTTTATTGGCGAAAATATGATTTTATTGGCGACTTGGAAAAAACGAGCTTTTTTACCAATTCAAAAGCCCGGCATTATACAAATGCCGGGACATCCCATCAGTACAACATTGGGTCCTTCATTCCGCCCTTGCTTAGCATCAAATCATCAAGGCTTTTAAATTCATAACCTTGTTCTTTCAAATCCCTGATTACTTTTCCAAGGGCGTCCGCGTTGTCCTTCGAAACGGTGTGGAGCAGCAGGACGGCACCTGGATGGATTTGCGTCATGATTTTATCATAAGAATATTGCGCTCCTTTTTGCTGGTCAGTATTCCAGTCAACGAAGGCGAGTGACCAAAAAATGTGGGTGTAGCCGGCTTCTTTGGCTACTGCCATTGTCCTTTCGCTGAAAATCCCGCGCGGCGGACGTAAATAGGTCATATGCTTTTTACCCGTAATTCTTTCTGTTTCAGATCTGACCATTTCCAGTTCCTTCTTTATTTTCTCATCGCTGATCTTGGTCAGGTCAGGATGGTGCCAGGAATGGTTTCCAATGATATGGCCTTCATTCGCCATCCGCGCCACTAGCTCTGGAGCACTATCAAGATAGTGACCCGTAACAAAAAACGCGGCTGGGACTTTTTCTTCTTTTAAAATATCGAGGATTTTCTCGGTATAGCCATTTTCATATCCGTTATCGAAGGTCAGATAAATATCCTTTGAATTTTTGTCCCCTTTATAAACAGCTCCGTGATCTTCAAGGATGACCTCGAACATCCTGCCGGCATCAGCCTGCCTTCCATTCCGGCCCTTCTTGAATCCCCAGTGCATGGGTGAGTTTGAGTTCTCCTCCGCACCGGTTGTTGCTGGTAAAGTAATCAACAGCAGCAGTGCCGAAGCAAGCAAAATTTTAACAATCGTTTTCATGATGTTCCTCCATTGATGTTTTTCCTTAGTGTTCGTCAGCAGGTAAAAAAAATTCTTGTAAGTATATTTCAATTTAAAAAGCGAATAGTAAAAACATACAAAACACTAAGGAGAAATCTATGTCAGAAGAACAAAAAATCGATTGGACATCTAGTGAAATCGGCAACCTCTGGAATATATACATTGCTAACTCAATGGCTGTCTGCATGTTCCGTCATTTTTTGCTGAATGTAGAAGATGAAGAGGTAAAGGATTGCCTTCTGGCAGCTGATGAATTGAGCAAAAAAATTCTCTCGCAACTGGAAAACCTTTTTACAACTGAAGGAATGGCTGTGCCACAGGGATTTTCAGAAGCAGATGTGAATGCAAAAGCACCGAAGCTGTTCTCAGACAGCTTTTACCTGAACTACCTGGATATGATGGTGAAATATGGCGCGCTATATTACAGCGTCGCGCTGCCTGGTTTCTCAAAGATGGACTTGCGGCACTTGATCACGGATATCAATATTTCTTCTCTTAACCTTTCAAATAAGGTTACAGAAGTGATGCTTGAAAAGGGTTTGCATGTCAGACCTCCATACATCCCTACCCCAAGCGAGGTATCTTTTGTGGAAAAGCAAAGCTTTTTCAATGGATATTTTGGTGACAAAAGGCCTCTTACAGCAATGGAAATCACCCATCTTTTTTTGAACACCCAGGTGAATGCGGTTAAAATGATTCTTGTCATGGGGTTCAGCCAGGTCGCTAAGCATGAGGAAGTACGTGAATATTTTTTGCGCGGGAAAAAAATCAATATCAAGCAGCACAATATACTTTCACAAATCATGTACAAAGAAGAATTGCCTGTCTCAATCCCAAGCCAGTTTATGGTCACCGAGTCCACTGAGGCTCCATACTCAGATAAATTGATGCTCTTCCATATCTCCAACTTATCCTCCGCAAAAGTCCGGAACTTTGGAGACTCTATGGCAGTCAGCCCCCGTCATGACCTCGGGGCCACCTACATAAGATTCCTAATGGAAACAGCAAACTTTGCTGAGGATGGAGGGAATATTCAAATCGAGCATGAGTGGTTGGAAAGTCAACCGAGAAATGTGGATCGAAACCAGCTCGCAAAGCAGAAGAAAAACTAAAAGGAGGCTTGCTTTAAAAAGCGAGCCTCCTTTCGTGATATTACTTATAAACTCGATCAGCGAACTGAGCCAATTTTTCAAGGGATGATTTTTCTACGTCCTCATGCAGACTGTTGCCGTGAGAGTCCATCGTGACAACCGCCGTGAAGCCTTCGACGTTGAGGTGCCACATTGCTTCAGGAATCCCGAAGTTCATCAGATCAACACCTTCAACAGACTTGATGCAGTCAGCATAATACTGAGCAGCCCCACCGATTGCATTCAGATAAACACCGCCATGTTCCTTCAAAGCAGCAAGCGTCTTCGCGCCCATTCCGCCTTTACCGATGACCGCACGGATGCCGAATTTCTTCATGATATCACCCTGGTAAGGCTCCTCACGAATACTTGTTGTCGGGCCGGCAGCCTTCACATGCCACTTGCCTTCTTCATCCTTCAGCATAACCGGACCGCAATGATAGATGATCTGGCCGTTCAAGTCAACAGGTGAATCATGGTCGGACAGGTATTTGTGAATTGCATCGCGGCCTGTATACATCATGCCGTCAATCCTGACAACATCTCCAACTTTCAGTTCACGAATTTGTTCTTCGGTAATAGGAGCTGTCAGTGTAACGACATCCTGTTCAACCGGAGCTTCAACTGCTGCAGCGATTTCCTGGGCAGCAGGCTGTGCGAAGTCGATTTTCTCGCCCTCCTGGTACATCCATTCCTGGATCTCTCCTGATTCAGGATTCACTGCTACACCAAGGCGGCGATATGCCCAGCAGTTGTACGCTACAGAAACGTAGAAGCTGGCAGGAATACGGTTCATGACACCGATTTTGCACCCTAGCAGAGTGGTCTCCCCGCCAAAGCCCATCGTGCCTATTCCAAGCTTATTAGCATTTTCCATTACATATTCTTCAAGGCTGCGCAGATCCTCATGTGGATTAACATCTTCCACCGTACGGAACAGCTGCTCCTTGGCAAGATCGTATCCGGAAGATCGGTCCCCGCCAATACCAACGCCGATAAAGCCGGCGCTGCAGCCTTGTCCCTGTGCCTGGTAGACCGAGTGCATGATGCATTTGCGGATTCCGTCAAGGTCACGACCTGCTCGCCCAAGTCCTTCCAGCTCAGTTGGAAGGCTGTATTGGATATTCTTATTTTCACAGCCGCCGCCCTTTAAGATCAGGCGTGCGTCGATATAATCATTTTCCCATTGCTCAAATTTAATGACAGGAGTTCCTCCGCCAAGGTTGTCCCCGCTATTTTCCCCAGTCAGCGAATCAACAGAGTTCGGCCGCAGCTTTCCATCCTTTGTTGCTTGTGCAATTGCATTGTAAATCGCTTTTTTCATTTCTATCTGGTTCGCTCCAACCGGAGTTTTGATTTTAAAGGTTGGCAGTCCAGTATCCTGGCAAATTGGCGATACATTGTCATCCGCCATTTTAATATTATTCGTGATGGTATCAAGACTCATCGCTGAACGGGTTCCCGCGTTTTCACGCTCAGCCGCAGCTTTGATCGCCCTGCGCACATCCTTCGGCAGGTTCGTGGATGTTTCAACAATCAGCTCATACATGCTTTCCTGAAACTTTTCGATATTCATCTGTCTTCCCCTCTCCCCTTGTCTTTCTAGCTCTTTATATGTGAAAATTTTATAACAATTTCTCCGATACCATTATACTCCTAAGCCCTATTGATTTAAAGATAGAATATGGAATCGTTTACAAATAGAAATACGCAAACGCCTTGTTCAGCCCCGACAAGCGTGCTGGAGCTGGATTAAGAAAACTACATGTAGTTATCCACAACTTAATAACTTTATAAATACCTTAAAAACAAAAGAGACCTCACAAAAGGGTCCCTTACAAATCGCGATTTTTAAATTCCCGGCATTTTGCATCCATTTCTTCGACGATTTGGATCATGCGGTCGATATCTTCAAGATCTGCTTCCACTGGATCGATTGCCTCAAGTAACTCAGCAAACATATCCAAACGCTGCTTCAAAAACACTACCTGTGTATTTTTCTCATTTATCGGACTTCCCAAACTTCTCGCTCCTTTCACTATCGTTAACATCCTACCTAAAAATGGACGATTGTGCAATATTAATCAAACCTTCATATCTGCTATTGGGTAGTATTCCCCCTAAACAATGTTTGTCCATGCTTTTTTAGGAAAAAAACATATATGAGGTGATGAAATGTTTTTTAATTCTTGGGAAGCGGCTTTGCGGCCACTGATTATAGGTTTGCTTGCTTATTCCGCTCTCGTTTTATTGCTGCGCGTTTCCGGCAAAAGGACTTTATCCAAAATGAATGCATTTGACCTGATTGTCACAGTTGCGCTCGGATCTACCCTGGCGACAACCCTTTTGAACAAAAATATAGCGCTAGTTGAAGGCATTGCGGCATTTCTCATTTTGATTGCCCTGCAATACCTGGTTGCCTGGCTGTCCATCCGCTCTAGTAGATTCAAAAAATTGATCAAGTCGGAACCGCAGTTGTTATTTTATCGTGGAAATTATTTAAAAGAAAAAATAGTCAAAGAGCGGGTTCTCGAAGTTGAAATTCTTCAGGCAGCACGCTCAAGCGGCATCAATTCAATGCATCAAGTGGAAGCCGTGGTCCTTGAGACAGATGGCACTATATCGGTCATTAAAAAAACTGAATCAGAGACGAATACTTTGGATAACGTTGAACAATAAGAAAGCAGGCTGATTTACTCCAGCCTGCTTCTTTCAATGCTTTTATTCATCCAGTCCAGTCGCTTTCCCTTCACGGCTTGAATCAGCCGCTCCATGGATAATGCCTTTTTCACGATCGATCTGAATTGCCTGGACATTTCCTAACGGGAATGGTCCATCTGCGAACTCGAAACCCTTCGATTCCAATTCCCCTTTCGCTTCCATACTGATTCCCGCTTCCCAGCCAATGAGCGGCCCAGTACTGTTGAATATTCGCGGCTCCTCGATGGCTTCCTTAAGTTCCATGCCAAAATCAAGAACATTGACAAGTGTTTGGAATACAGAGCCAACAATCGTCGGACCACCCGGAGATCCAAGGGTGAGCACTGGCTCATCATCCTTGAAAACAATCGTTGGCGTCTTGCAGCTTACCGGCCGTTTTCCAGGCTTGATCTCATTCAGCCCGCCTGGAATTGCATCAAAGTCTGTAAGCTCATTATTTAGGACAAACCCATAATCCTTCACCATGATACCCGATCCGAACGGATGCTCAACGGTAGAAGTACAAGCAACAATATTTCCCCATTTATCCATCACGGTAAAATGCGTTGTTTCACTTCTTTCTCTTTCAGGCTCGAATGGCTGACGGACCACATTGATTTCTTTTCCATCCGAATAAGCCCATGGATTGCCGAAATCGATCGAATCATTTCTGCGTTCAAAATTAATCAATTTACGACGCTCGGCAAGGTACTCTTCATTCAGCATCCCTTGCAATGGGATGTCGCCAAATTCAGGGTCTCCGGCAAAAGCAATTTTATCAGCAAAAGCAATTCTCATCGCTTCCGTAAATAAATAATATTTCTCCCAGGACTTCACATCATACTTGCTCAGATCAAAACCTTCTAGAAGCTTCAATATTTGAAGCATAGTGGTTCCGCCCGCGCTTGGCATGTTTGAAGAGGCAATTTTGTAATCTCTATATGTTCCCCAGGCTGGTTCATCGATTGAAATCCTGTAACTTTTAAGATCGGAAAGTTCCATGATTCCGCCAAGTTCCTTTAAAGTAGAGACAATGGCTTCAGCTATTTCTCCTTCATAAAAGGCTTCGATTCCTTTTTTCTGAAGGATGCGGAACGTCTTGGCAAGATTCTCCTTTTGATAACGATCCCCTTCACATAATGCCTTACCGCCGGGCATGAAAAGTTCCCGGGCATGGTCTCCAAGCCGGTATTCAAAGGTCTTAAGCGTGTTGTCCATAACCCAATTGACTTCAACGCCCTTTTCCGCGGCCTGTGCAGCGGGTTCAATCAGTTCAGCAAGCGGCTTCGTACCATATTCCTTCCTTGCTGCTTCCATTGCTTTTAAAATCCCCGGAACACCCACGGCAGTGGCATGCGTTGATCTTTCGCGAAAAGGGATGACTTCATCGTGCTCATCAAGAAATAATTTTGGGTGCGCAGCAGCTGGTGCCCGCGTGTGGCCATCAAATATTTTCGTTGTCTTGCTTTCTGCATGGTACACCATAAAAAAACCGCTGCCGCCAATACCTGTCATCATCGGTTCCCCGACATTCAACCCAAATTGAATAGCTATAGCTGCATCGATGGCATTACCACCATCACGTAAAATTTTTTCTGCCGCATCTGTCGCAATAGGATGAGCCGAAGCGGCAATTGATACTTTTCCTTTAGCTGTTTCTCTATCATAATCGCATCTATCTGAACGTGGTTTAAATTCCTTCTCCATTGACGGTAACCTCCCAAAATATCTATCAGTCAATTTGTATATGTATAGTTACCCCTCAAAATCTATAAAGAAACTAGCAAAATACTGGCATTGACATAAGGTCGAACATTGTTTTGCACCTGGGCTTTGGCTTTTCATACCAGAATCTCATTCCTTATCCTTTTTGTTCGAGTTCTTTTCGTTCAGGTTCAATAAACACGCGAAAATAAAAAAACTGACACAGAAGGTCGCATTATACGACCTTTTGTGTCAGCCTCGTTAGTGAATCTTATCGATTATTATCGTTGTTCTGTTCTTCAGGAGATACAGTAAATGTGTTAGATGTATTTCCTAGACCTGTTGTATCTGACTGTCGGCTGTCCATTCCTGTTGCATAAGCACCAGCAGGATTGCTAGAGCTAGAGCCTGTACCAGAATTATTGTTGGATGTTGAATCAGTCGCAGAGTTGACAACAGGGTTGTCCATTGCAGTAGAGCCTGCTTCCTTGACTTTTGATCCAACTTCCTTGAGATCATCCTTTGCATCCATTACTGTATTCATAGCTTCGGAAGAATTGGACTTTGCCTCATTCATCTTGCTGAATACATCGTCATTCAGACGCTGGTAAAGGTTTTGTGCATCACTTATTGCTTCTTTTAAAATGTTAGAAGCTTCCTTAAAGCTCCCCATCATTTGCTCCTTCACATCAGAAGGGTTGTTTTTAACTTCGCTGAACACGTTCATTGATGTGTCCTTCACATCTACTGCCTTATTTTTCACCTTTGAACGGGTGTTGGAATCGAGTAAAGTCAATGCACCACCGATCGCCGCACCAATGAGGACGCCTTTCATGAGCTTGCCGTTTGATGAGCTTGAGTTATTTGAGCTGTCTACTCCGTAGCTGTTAGAGTAGCCTCCCATGGAAGTGTTGTTAGAATAAGAATCGTTTGATGCTGTGCTTGCATACGTTGTTGTGCCAGTTGTTGTATCATAAGAAGCATTTTCATTTGCAGAAGTGTAAGTGTTGTTATTCATACTATAAGAGTTTGAGTTGTTCCCCATTGAATTCTGGTTGTTGCTGGAAAGAGTATTGTCAGACATAATCTATTTCCTCCTTTAAATTTCGTAGATTTAATGGTTATGTATAACTCTTTCCCGCCTTAGATAACCGATAAACAGGATATATATACCTTTTGTCAAGAGGGAAAAATTACTAAAAAAAACCTTACTCCTATTTAAAGGAATAAGGCTGTCTTTTCAATATTAATTATCTTGGCCTTTCACTGGACACAAAGCCAAAGCTTACATGGTCCTGAACCGGGATCCATGCACCGATTCCCTGCGAGACAACATTTTTTACGACGATGACTTTCTTGTTTCCTTTTAGCATCAAGTAGACCTCACCATATGTCACCTTGCCCTTTTCATTAATGGCTGGTGCGTAGGCGTACAGGTAACCTAGACGTTTTGGCTGGATATTATAGATATGGTCTTTTTTCGTACCAGCGCCAATGATTGTCTCAAACGCAAGCGGGAGTCCGGTTTTCTTGGCCGCTTTCAACATCATCATCTTCTGCACGTCTTCGGCATTATTGATTTTCGCCGTCAAGCCGCCCTTCACAACCTTTTGCTGTTCCTGGACATAATGGATTTGATAGATAGCATTTCCGCCGCGATTATCATAATAATTCGTATTGATTTTCTGGTACTCCCAGTTCGTGGAAGTCTCAGTAGATACATAATTCAACGGCCATTCTCCAAGGTAAACAATCGCTCGATAGCCGATTGCAAAAGGAGTGCTGTTAATGGTCGTTTCATTTAGCATTCGGATTAAATCAGGGTTCTCAATCTTCACTTTTGATGTTTTGATCAAGTTCTTCGTCAGCTCGCTTGGCTGAAGGAAGGGCAAATCCTCCGTTGGGTTTGGATATGTGTTGTCCTTCGTGATATTCATTACTGAATTCGGAATTGTATACTTTGCCTTTTCAGCTTGCTTAGGCTGAGGAGCTTTTTTCGCCTTCCCTTCTTCCGCAAAGGCCGGCGCTAAAATTGACATCATGAAAACCATCGTCATAACAAGGATAGCTGCTGCTTTTTTCATTGGTGTTGTTTTCTCCTTTCACTACAGGAAACTTATAAGTTTGTTTATAGTGTTTTCGGAGTCGCATCACTTTATCCAAAGTTTTGAACAGCTTTTACAAAACTTGTCTACAGGAAAGGCTCTGTTGCATGAACAGAGCCTCAGGGGGTTATTTTATCGGACAGAAGTGATCAATTTATTATAAAGCTTCTCACAGTACGGATAGAACAATTGAATCAGCGGACCGATTGCGAACGTTACAATCAATGTTCCAATACCGATTGGCCCTTTAAAAATGAACGCAGCAGACAAGGCAAGAACTTCACCAAGCGTTTTTGCCACCATTAAATTTAGACCGAATCGTTCCCTTAAAGCCATCATGAAATTATCAATCGGAATCAACGGGAACCTCGGCTGAAGATAGACAGCCAATCCAAAACTCAGCGCCACCATTCCCAGCAGAAAGACTCCAAATTGCTTTAGGTACCCGGTAACTATCAAGTCATCGAACACACGCAAAAGCCAGAAATCAATAAGCAAGCCCGTGATGAGCAACGTGATGATCGCCGCAATATCCGGTCTTCTTTTTACCAGGGCTGCATTGATAAATATCATAATAATCCCCACAATGACCACCCAACTGCCGGGAGTCAGCCCAACAGTTTTGGACAGGCCAACGTTAAGGGCATCCCAGGCACCTGTCCCCAAACCAGCTTTAATGGTCATCGATACTCCAAAAGATAGAATCGTTAACCCAATGATGAAAAATAGAGTGCGATAAACAAAAGCCATAAGTACATATTCTCCTTCTTCTATAACCTTCTAATGGACATTTTTGACTGCTCGTCGGCTTCGAAATGTCCATTAAAACACTTTTCTTGGACATTTTGGCTGCTCATTGGCTCTGAAATGTCCATTAAAACACTTTTCTTGGACATTTTGACTGCTCGCTTGCTTCGAAATGTCCATTAAAACACTTTTCTTGGACATTTTGGCTGCCCACTGGCTCTGAAATGTCCATTAAAACACTTTTCTTAGACAGTTTGGCTGCCCATTGGATCTGAAATGTCCATTAAAACACTTTTCTTGGATATTTTGGCTGCCCACTGGCTGCGAAATGTCCATTAAAACACTTTTCTTGGACATTTTGGCTGCCCACTGGCTGCGAAATGTCCATTAAAACACTTTTCTTGGACATTTTGGCTGCCCACTGGCTGCGAAATGTCCATTAAACATCTCTCAGGATGCTATTTCATAGCTGATCCAATAGGAACTTGCTTTTTTACAGCGAAAAAAGAACCCTGTCCTCCTGGAACAGAGTTCATTGTTTCTATTATATTAAAGCAGGTGAATTCCAATACTCATTATAGCATATTTGGCAAAAAGCGAAACTCGTCTTTTGGTCAATTTATTGAACGATTTCAAAGGTTTCTTCTACCTCGATGCTGTTTATGACTGATTGGACCATCGAGCAGTTTTTCCTGGTCAATACCATTGCCTTCTCGATTTTCTTTTCATCGAGATTGTTTCCGGCAATGCGAAAGTGAACATGGATTTTGCTGACCCTGTTCGCCTCTTCTTCCACTCGTTCTGCATTAGCTTGAATATGGATATCCTTGATGTCCATCCTCATTTTTTCCAATACCTTGCGAAGGACACCGCCGCTGCATACAGCCACTGATGAAACTAAAAGCTGGTATGGCCTGAAACCATGCTGTTCGTCACCAGCAACATCCAGCCTTCCGAAATCTACTTCTGTATAAAATCCAACATCTGGTTTCATTTTGAATTCCATGTTACTCTCTCCCTTATCGCAACATCTTAATAAACAAGTTAATTTTGATTAATACCATGAGATTACACTATTTTCTCCGTAATTTAAAATAAAAACCGTTGCACTTAAATTTTTATATCGTTAACATCTAAAGAGTATTAAGTAATTAGGGAGATTTTATTTACATGAATATAAGTATCAAGCTTCGTTTCTGGATTTTGGTCAGCATAGTCGCCATCTCAGGCTTTTCCCAGGGAATGCTGCTGCCATTGATTGCGATTATTTTTGAGCAGGACGGCGTGTCATCATCGATGAATGGCTTGCACGCCACAGGTTTATATATAGGAATATTGCTTGCTTCACCATTAATGGAAGCACCGCTACGCCGTTTTGGCTACAAGCCCATCATTCTTATTGGCGGCTTTACCGTAGCCATCTCGCTTGCTCTATTTCCATTATGGAAGTCTTTTTGGTTCTGGTTCATTTTAAGGCTGGCAATCGGGATTGGCGATCACATGCTTCATTTTGCGACTCAGACATGGATTACTTCTTTTACCCCTAAAGACCGGATTGGAAGGAATATCTCGCTCTACGGATTGTTTTTCGGGCTGGGGTTCGCTGCTGGCCCGTTGATGACTGGGTTTGTAAAAATAAACATGACTCTGCCTTTCATCATTTCTTCTGCCATCAGCCTTGCCGCCTGGCTTACGGTATGGCTGTTGAAAAATGAACGTCCCGAACATGACACCGACAGTACTTCTTTTTTCGGGACGATGAGAAGGTTCGGAAAAGTTTTCAAATACGCTTGGGTTGCTTTTCTGCCACCGTTTGGCTACGGGTTCCTTGAGGCCAGCCTGAATGGGAACTTCCCTGTTTATGCTATGAGGTCAGGAATCGGCGTCGATGCCGTCGCACTCCTGCTTCCTGCCTTTGCCATCGGCGGGATTCTCTCACAGCTGCCACTAGGGATATTAAGCGATAAACTTGGAAGAAGGAATGTATTAATTGTTGTCACGCTATCAGGCTTCATTTCTTTTACCGCGGCGGGACTGCTCGAGAATTCGACCACCGGCTTGCTTATTTGCTTCTTTTTAGCTGGTACGCTCGTCGGATCCACTTTTTCACTCGGCATCAGTTATATGGCTGACCTTCTGCCAAAGCAGCTCCTGCCGGCAGGAAACCTGATGTGCGGGATTTTCTTCAGCTTCGGGAGCATCAGCGGCCCATTTAT
Organism: Mesobacillus boroniphilus; assembly: GCF_018424685.1. Classification (NCBI taxonomy): domain Bacteria; kingdom Bacillati; phylum Bacillota; class Bacilli; order Caryophanales; family Bacillaceae; genus Mesobacillus; species Mesobacillus boroniphilus. The sequence goes on along the minus strand of NZ_QTKX01000003.1, from coordinate 525,919 downwards.
TGGTGGACTGGCTATACAATGGCTTGAAGGCATCAGCTTCTTTTACGTGATCAGCACGATGCTTCTATTGATTTTCATCGCCCTTGTGACCGTTCGCCATGGCGCTTCACCCAACGAGGCAGAATCTGTGTAACGAAAAACAGCCTCTCTATTTCGCAGGGAGGCTGTTTCTTTTTCTTGCAGGCCGGTTGACAAGAACGATTCCGACCACTACCAATATTAATCCGGCTATGACAAAATAATGTAACAGTTCGTCTAGTAGGATTGCTGATAAAATTACACCGAATACAGGGACCAGGAACAGGTATAATGACACCTTGCCAACCTGGTTGTACTTCATCACATTGTTCCACAAAATAAAGCCTGCAGCTGACAGGAATGAAAGATAGAGTAGCATCAAACCAGACTTTAGATTGAAATCGAATGGAGCAAGTCCCACTGAAAAAGCGCCAATTGCAATCAAGCCTAAGGACCCCAGAATCATCTGGTAAGCGGTTAAATAAATGACTTCCATTTTTCCACTGCCCTGTTTAGCAAGGATATTTCCGTACGCACCAGCCATCATTGCTCCCATTAGCAGAATTTCACCGATACCAAAGCTGATTTCATAATCCCCATTTGGCCAATTCGCGAAAATGACCCCGGTGAATCCAACCATCAGTCCAGCAACCTTCAAACGGCTCATCCTGTCATCTGGATAAAGGAAATGCGCAAGGAGGATCTGGAAAAACGATGTTGTCCCGGCAATGATTGAACCCTGGATCCCGGTTGAATAGCTTAGTCCGATATAAAACAGGACATATTGGAGGAACGTCTGGAACAGGCCAATTTTCAGAAGAGACTTTGTCGTCTCCGGCCTGAATTTCATATTCCTCTTCAATAACAGGAACATGATCAGGATCAACAGCCCTGCAAGCAGAAAGCGGTATCCTGCAAACAGCATTTGTTCCCCCATTTCCTCCGGCTTAATATCAAGGCTGTTATAGCTGAGTTTTATAAATGGGAACGCGCTCCCCCATAATAAGGTCGCCCCGGCAGCCGAAACAGCAATCCCAAGCGGGTGTGTAAAAAAGTCTTTAGTTGTCATCAAACAATCTCCTTAGACAAACGCATTATTCTTTTAAAAAGCATATATTGTATGGTAACATAATAGAGAAAACAATAGTATCTTTTGACTTGGAATTCCGCTGTCACCAATCTGGTGGCAGCTTTCGTGTTTTTTAAGGGGAATGATTGTGATTATTAGTATCAATTAGAGAAATTAAAGGAGGAGAAAAGCATGGCTCAGGGAGCAAATGCGTTAGCAAAGCAAAACTCGGTTCCTGAAGTAACCTTTTTTGAAAAAATCAAGCCTCACGCAGAACTGGTCGCCGCCATTATCAGCGGTATTCTGATTGCTGCAGGCTGGATTTTGGGCAAGGGGGATTCACAAACAGCATCTGTCATCGCTTTTATCCTGGCCTATGTTATCGGTGGTTTTGCAAAAGCGAAGGAAGGCATTGAAGCCACAATTGAAGACAAAGAATTGAATGTCGAAATGTTGATGATATTCGCAGCGATTGGCTCTGCCATTATTGGATACTGGACAGAAGGCGCGATCCTGATTTTCATTTTTGCTATGAGCGGAGCGCTTGAAACGTATACGATGAACAAAAGCCATAAGGAGATTTCCTCTTTGATGGAACTGCAGCCAGAGGAAGCATTGAGGATTACAGATGGTGTTGAGGAAAGGGTCCATGTTTCAAAATTGGAAATTGGCGATTTAATTTTGGTGAAACCAGGTGAAAGAGTCCCATCTGACGGTAAGGTTGCCAAGGGACAGACGACGATTGACCAGGCAGCCATCACCGGGGAATCGATTCCGGTTTCAAAGGATTCCGGCGACGATGTATTTGCCGGTACGGTAAACCTGACCGGTTCGCTTACCGTTGAGATTACAAAACGAAATGACGAAACACTGTTCCAAAAAATCATCCAGCTTGTCCAAAACGCGCAAAGTGAAAAGTCTCCTTCCCAGCTGTTCATCGAACGGTTTGAGGGCACTTACGTAAAGGTCGTTCTGGCAGTAGTTGTACTAATGATGTTTGTTCCACATTATCTGCTGGGCTGGAGCTGGACGGAGTCGTTTTACCGTGCGATGATTCTTCTGGTCGTCGCTTCCCCATGCGCACTTGTTGCCTCGATTATGCCGGCCACTTTGTCGGCTATTTCGAATGGCGCGAAGCACGGAATTTTATTTAAAGGCGGCGTCCATCTGGAGAACCTGAGTCACCTTAAAGCAATTGCGTTTGATAAAACAGGGACACTGACAAAAGGTAAGCCTGAAGTAACTGATTTGATTGTGGGTGATGAACTGGATCGCGATGAAGTACTGCTAAAGGCAGCATCGATTGAAAGCCACTCCAATCACCCATTGGCCAACGCTATTGTAAAATACGCCAAGGAAACGCTTGAGAAAGAGCTTGTACATCCAGAAAGCATTGAGGATGTTTCTGGCTGGGGCGTAAAGGCTCATTATGAAAATGAGGATTGGAAAATCGGCAAGGCTGACTTTGTGGGAAGACCTGCCGCTGAATCATTTTCTGACGGCGCTGCGGTAGAACTTGCAGCTGAAGGAAAAACGGTTGTTTTTATCGAACGGAATGGGCAGATTACCGGGTTGATTGCCTTAAAGGATGTAGTTCGCGAAGAAACAAAGCAGGCCATCGATTTGCTGAAATCTGAAGGGATTTACACTGTCATGCTCACTGGTGACAGCCTAACCACTGGAAAAGCAATCGCTGCCGAAAGCCATGTCGAAGGATATATCGCTGAGTGTTTACCTGAAACAAAGGTCCAGGAATTGAAGAAACTGAAAGAACAATACGGCCAGGTTGCAATGGTCGGCGACGGCATTAACGACGCTCCGGCACTCGCAACGGCTAATGTCGGCATCGCAATGGGCGAAGGGTCTGATGTCGCGCTCGAAACAGCAGATGTCGTGCTGATGAAAAACGACCTGCCAAAGATTGCCGAAGCAATCAACCTATCACGCCGGATGAACCGGATCGTCAAGCAAAACATCGTCTTCTCCATCCTGGTAATCATGGTGCTGATCGCATCGAACTTCATGCAACTGCTCGACCTGCCATACGGGGTCATCGGCCACGAAGGAAGCACGATTTTGGTTATATTGAATAGTTTGAGGCTATTGAAATAATGAAGCTGGCTCCCGCATGAATTATATTCTGCGGGAGTTTTTTGTTGCACCCCGGTTCTGAAACTATATCATCTTAGTGACGGACATTTTTTCTCTGTCTCCGCCAATTTCTGTCGGTCATGGCCTTGATGACGGACACTCTTTCTCTGTCTCCGCCAATTTCTGTCCGTCATGGCCTTGATGACGGACATTTTTGCTCTGTCTCCGCCAATTTCTGTCCGTCATAACCTTGATGACGGACATTTTTGTTCTGTCTTCACCAATTTCTGTCCGTCATAACCTTGATGACGGACATTTTTGCTCTGTCTTCACCAATTTCTGTCCGTCATAACCTTGATGACGGACATTTTTTCTCTGTCTCCGTTAATTTCTGTCGGTCATGGCCTTGATGACGGACACTCTTTCTCTGTCTCCGCCAATTTCTGTTCGTCATAACCATGATGACGGACATTTTTTCACTGTCTCCGCCAATTTCTATCCGTCATGGCCTTGATGGCGGACACTCTTTCTCTGTCTCCGCCAATTTCTGTCCGTCATAACTTCTATTTGGACTTTCCTATGTATTCTTCTCGTTACTGAATTTGTCTGCATACAATGATAAAGCGCCCTCCGAATGGGGGCGCTTTTTGTTAGTGATATCCGTTTGGTCCGTTTGCTGAACCTGATGTTTTCTGGCTGTGGTTGCTTTTGCCTTTTTGTTTGGTACTTCCGTCTTTCTTCGTTTTCTTTGCCATCCTGAAATCCCCCTTTATCAAAATGAGGAACAAGCCTCTTTTGTATCTTCTGCTAAAATAGCAGACGTTATCGAGGTAATTTCAGGATAAAGAATGTAGTCAGCAGCCTGCTTTCTTTTCGCTATAATAAGCATTTATTTCTCCGCCTATGATAATGATATACGCGGATAAATAGAGCCAGATCATCAGGACGATGATTGCGCCGATGCTGCCATATGTGGCGGTGTAGGAAGCGAAGTTGCTGACATAGTAGGAGAATCCGATGGATACGAGCACCCACCCTCCGGTTGCGAAAATCGAGCCTGGTATGCCGCTAACGCAGGTGAGCTTCTTGTTCGGAGCAATCCAGTATAGTCCAAGAAAAACGATGAATAAAATCAAAATACTGATCAGCCAGCGGAACATATTCCAGACGTAGACGAATTCTTCCTTCAGGCCAAAATTTGAGAACAGCCAACTCCCGATTTCTTTTCCAAACACAGGCAGGATCAAAGCGACCAGGAACACAAATATCATGGCAAATGTCAAAAAGATTGCCATTAACCTGCTTACGATAAACGACCTAGTCTCTTCTACTCGGTATGCACGGTTAAATGCCCTTACAATTGCATTGATACCGTTCGAGGCTGACCAAATTGTCGCCAATAATCCAAAGCTCAGCAATTTGCCGTCTTTTTTCATGATATCCTCCAGGCTGTTTTTGATTAAATCCATTGATTCACCAGGTGCATAGTCATCAAAAAAGCCGAGGATATCCACTTCGGAGATTGGCAGATATGGAACAAGCGTTACAAGGAAAATCAACAGTGGAAACAAAGAAAGCAAAAAGAAATATGCAAGCTGAGCAGCAAGTGCAGGAACATCGTCCTCCTGAATCCTCTGCCACATATGCCTGAAAAATGATATATCAACCATTGATTCACCTCATTTGTGCTTTCCTGGTTCCTTCCAGGGGCTTGTCAATCCATCATTCTTTTTCATCTATATGCTTCTGTGTTTGTCCGGATGCCGTAATCTTCCTCAGCGTTTCTTTTGTATCTTTGACCAGTTCCGTGACCTGAGGAGGTACATCCCTTATTTCTTCTACTTTTTCAGTGATAAAAGCAACGTCCTCTGTTACTTGTTCCACTGTTGTCCGTACTTTATTCGCTGTTTCTCTTAGGTCTTCAATAAATTCATTTGGGTTTTTGACGACATACTCAACGCCGCTGGATAACTTGCTGAAATCCTCTTTTACAGCCTGCCGGGTCGATTTTTCCAAAAGAGTGACCGCTCCCCCTGCCATCGCACCTAAAACCATGCCCAACCAAAACTTTTTCGAACTGCCCATTATTTCTCCTCCTAGAGTCTTCCTTCTCATTTTGCAGACCTCCGTTTGCCTGCCTCCTAACTAACATTTTCCACGATTGCCATCACTTCATGCAAGTGTTGTGACAAATATTGCTGGTTTTTATGAATATTGCTGCCTAAATCAGTCATTAATCAACACTATAAATGCGTGTGAATTTAGAAATCGAATAATTATTTTTGCATCCGGAAAATACCTTAACGACAACTACTCTCATATGAATTCACCAGTCTTTCTAAGATTTCCCTAATGGATATCGCTTGACTTACCACCAATTATCAGAATATTCTTGTTGGAGAACATTTTCCGAATATAACTTTTCAAGGGGGAGCATCATGACATTTGAAGATTGGATTGGAAAAATCAGCGGCTGGGTTTGGGGCCCTCCTCTATTGATCCTGCTTGTTGGAACGGGAGTTTACCTGACCTTCCGCATTGGCTTCTTGCAAATGAGGCTATTGCCTTACTCACTAAAGCTTGCATTTACTAAAAATCAGGACAAACGATCCGAAGGGGATATTTCTCATTTCCAGGCTTTGATGACCGCACTTGCTGCAACGGTGGGCACCGGTAATATCGCTGGTGTCGCAACGGCGATCTTTACGGGCGGACCAGGTGCCGTTTTCTGGATGTGGGTTACCGCATTTTTCGGAATGGCAACAAAATACGCGGAAGCTGTTTTAGCCGTTAAATACCGGGTTGAGGACAAGGATGGAGAAATGTCGGGCGGACCGATGTATTATCTTGAACGCGGCCTTGGCCAAAAATGGCTTGGTGTTTTATTCGCGTTATTTGGAGCGATTGCCGCTTTTGGGATTGGCAACCTTGTTCAATCAAATTCAGTTGCTAGCGTCGTACAATCAACATTTTCAGTGCCTGCCTGGGTTACGGGACTTGTATTGACAATTTTTACGGCTTTTGCCCTGATTGGAGGAATTAAGAGCATCGGGAAAATCACTGCTTTATTCGTCCCAGTCATGGCAGGATTTTACCTTCTTGCTGGTCTAGCGGTCATGATCATGAACTTTGACCTCGTGCCAGCGGCAATCGCACTTATTTTTACAGATGCATTTACTGGAGAGGCTGTTGCCGGCGGGGCGCTTGGAACTGTTATCCGAATGGGTGTAGCCCGCGGCGTTTTCTCCAACGAAGCAGGCTTGGGTTCTGCACCGATTGCTGCCGCGGCAGCAAAGACGGACCTGCCTGGACGCCAGGCACTTGTATCGATGACCCAGGTGTTCATTGATACCATCGTCATCTGTTCGATTACCGGTATCACTATCGTCATGGGCGGGCTGTATACAGGGGACACGACTGCAGCCGACCTTACTTCAGCGACCTTTGGCAAGTTCCTTGGCCAGACCGGTTCGGTGATCGTTGCGGTTGGATTGTTGTTCTTCGCTTCCTCGACAATCATCGGCTGGTCTTATTACGGAGAGAAGTGCTTCTCCTATCTGTTCAGCAAAAAAGTCGTGTTCTACTACCGAATCGCGTTTGTCGCGGCTGTCTTTGTCGGGGCGATTTCCCAACTCGAGATCGTTTGGGGTGTAGCGGATGTCATGAACGGATTGATGGCCTTCCCGAACCTGATCGGGCTGCTCGGTTTATCTGGCGTGGTCGTAGTTGAAACAAGGAATATCCTAAATGCGATCAAAGAAGAGAAGAACGAAGCGAAAACATTCAGTGCGTAATCGAAATCCGGCGTCACATGGCGCCGGATTTCTAATTGACTTTTTTTAACGAACGTGGAAAGATGGTTGTACAACCATTGAAAGGATGAACGGAGTGGACTTAACTAAAAATTCCCCTGAAAATGTTGATTTCATGATTGAAAAAATCAAGGAAAAATTGAAGTTCATGAACCTTGGCGCTATTAAATCAACGCATTTTGACGGCGAGATGTATGAAGAATTAAAAGAAATCTATGATATGATCATGAGAAAGAACAACTTCAGCCCGAATGAAATGCAGGCGATTGCTGAAGAGCTTGGCAACTTAAGAAAGCAGTAATTGCAGCAGGCACTTAATCGGGTGCCTGTTTTTTTGTTAGGCTCTTTTCTCAAGCTTTGTTGTTATTGACTACAAAATAGAAGTGAATGAACTATTTTCTTCTCAAAGCAGTCTCTTGTTATGAGAAAAGAGCGTGCAAACTTAATACCGAACTACAAGGTGGCGTTATATTACGTTAAAATCGGCTTTAGGATTTTAACAACAATCTTTATGAAAACAGCCTTTGTTCTGAGAAAAATGTCAAAACTTTTTAGTTTTCACTATGCATATATTGTTATATGATTGTGTTACTACTTTCGAGGGGAGTGAGGAATCATGAAAAAACTGACTGTGTCTGTCCTCTCCCTGTTTATCTTACTTATACTCAGCCACGGAACGATTCCTGACGAGAAAATCCACGCTGACACCCAGTCAAAAATCATTCTTCCCTTAGATCAAATTCAGGAAAATCTCCCTGGCCCAGATTCGGACGATAAAAAATCCCCATTCGTCCTATCCACTTTTGTCCTTTTCACTTTAACAGCATTTTACATGTTATATAATTCCCGAACAGATAAGATTACAGGCTTATTTTCATTTCTTACGGCAGTCTTTTTCCAGTCGAATTATGTGATCAAACCTCTTTGATTTTAAGCAATAAAAATCAAGGAGGGATGGATATGTGGTTTCGATTCCTGATGATTGGTTTCTTTTCCCTGACTGCGGTGAGCTTTATTTTTTATCAGGGAATTGAGTTTTATCATGCGTTCATTGATTTCTTCAAGCAAAACAAATAAATAAAATGAAACGGTCCTCAATTTTGAGGACCGTTTCGTTTGTTTATGCTGCCTCCACCCAATTCTCACTCATCATTTCTGCATAAAAGCTGAGGAACTCTTTAAAGAATGGATGGTTGATTTTTGACTCTGCATTCTCGAGCAGTGGTTTCAGGACTGGTTTGATGAATCTGGCCATCATTTCCGCTTCAATTTCTTCCAGCTGTTGAAGGTGTTCGCGGTCACTCTCTTGTTCCGCTTTGATCTCTCCCTGTAAAATCGAACTTATGAATGCGGTCATGCTGCCGAAGTGGTCTGGCAGCTTATCTTGTTCAAGTGGGAAATAAAAAGCTGTTTTTTCATAAAGACCGATCAGGCAAAGGAGCTCATGCCTGCGTGCTTCTTCATCTTCATTATTTTTCGTATAAGATGAAAAGTAAGGAGAGACAAAGTGATCTCCCGGTATGAAAAAGTGATTGTCATACCAGAGCTGCACTTCATCCCGATTGTATAAGGAATGGAATGAAAGCTCCTTCCGCATTCCTTCAGGAACATCGTTCATGAATTTTTCATAGGTGTCCCAGTCCCCCAGCCAGATGCTTGTCATGATATTCGCAATCGCAAGTTTTCCATATCGTTCTTCCATCATTGTCTCCACCTTCATTTTTCAAGAAATTTCGAGGGGCCTATCAGACACCCCCGATGATGTTAAGCTTTTTCCACGTCTACGAATACGTCCTGCTGTGCCGGGCCGCCGATTAGCAAGTCTGCAAGATAGCCTTCGAAATAGCTGCCGTCACGGTCGGATAAGGCATTAACTGAGAATCCCAGTCCACGCGGTTTCGCGTAACCCGATTCTTCATGAAGCGGCTTATTGAATTCATAGCCCGTATGGCCATATTTTCCTGCTGGCTCAATGGTCTTGCCATCGACTTTGACGGACTTTGAACCGTATGCATCATGTCCGAAGCTGAAGTTTGCACCAACGACACCTGGTTTGATTCCTGGTGTTACGAGCGCTCGGCCTTTTACCTTGGAATTATTGGATGAGATATAAATCTCGTCATCTGTCTTGATGCCTTTTTTCTTTGCGTCAATCGGATTGATCCACAAATAATTTTCAGGCTTGATTTCACGCAGCCATGTATTGCCTTCTGTGCGGTGTGTTGCCATATTCCTTGATTTCCAGTTGATGAACTGGAGAGGCTTGTTTGGCTTGTAAACCTCACCATCGTATGTCTTGATTTCCTCTGCTACCGGAACACCTTCGAAGAACTTACCTGTGAAAGCACTCTTGAAGCCTGCTGCTTTTTCATCGTAAAAATAAACCTGGTTTGCCCACTGATACTTAAGTTTGTTGCCGACATACTCATCGCCTGCTGCCTCAAAGCGTCCTCCGCGGTTCAACACGTAGACGACTTTTTTCCATTCTTCGGGTTTGACGGCATTTTTCAGTTTCTGGATGTCGAAATATTTGCCTAGCGCCTTCTGCCTTGCTTTTTCAAAAATTGCCAGTTCTTCGGCATTTGCATCTTTAACAGGCTTCTGTCCGTCAAAGGCGATGTTTGCGATACGTTTTAAGTAGTAGTCCTCAGGTGTGTGTATTGCCGATCCGTCAGCCAAAGCATTGTCTCCAACACCTGGAAGATCCATTCCTTTTAACAAATCGATGTATACTTGTTCCGTTGGACGTGCATCTGGAACAACCCTTGTCACTGGCTGGATGACACCTGCGAATTTATGTTTCAGGATTGGGAAGATGTCTTCAGCATTCCAGCTTTCAAGGTATGCAAGATCCGGTAAAATGAAGTCTGCGTATTTGGAAGTCTCGCCGATGATCACGTCAGAAGCGACGACCAGTTCAACCACTTTAGGATCCCTGATGAATTTAGCCTGCATTTCAGATCTTGGACCTGACATTACTGGTGAAGTCCTATTGATGAGCAATGCCCTGATTTTGTATGGGTAGCCTTCCGCAGAGCTTGGAAGGACATCGTGGAGCAGTTTATTTCCAAACGGATACCACGGACGCTTTGCCGGATAGCCGTCCTTTGCGAACAAGGATGTTTTTTCATATGGTACCTTATGCCTTGTGACAGGGATGCCCCAGCCTTTGTTTGCATTTGGAACAGTTGCAAGATCGTAACGGCCTTCGGTTGCTTTGTACTTTGCGCCGAGAACGGTGTCGCCTCCCTTCCAGTCGTGGTTTCCGACAAGGTGGTTAAGCATGTTGATCGCTCTAACGCTGTAATAGCCATTTGTATGCATCGCAGGTCCGCGGTAGGAATGAATGCCGACCTTTTTGCCGTGTGAAGTGAATTCACGGGCAATCTGGATGATTTGGTCAACTGGCACATCTGCCTGTTTCGAGTATTCCTCGATTGATTTTTCCATCACTTTATCTTTGAAAATCCTGAATACGGATTTCACTTTGATGCCGTTGATAGTTGTGTCGATATCAAGCTCGCCGTTTCTAGCTTTTGTATGTGGAACCGGCTTGCCATTTTGAATAACAACGAATTCCTCTTCGCCAATTCCAAGCTCTTTGGCACGCACGAACGGCCGCTTCTTATCTCCTACATTGACAAGGAAGGAAGCATCGCTCCAGGTTGTCTCGCCGTCTTCATTCGCAGCCTCCTGGTTCGGGTTGCGAAGATAAATATCGTCATAGCGATTATTTTCGATGATCCAGCGGGACATGGCCATTGCAAGCGCACCATCTCCACCTGGTTTCACCGGAACCCAAACATGCGCTTTCTCTGCGGTCTTGCTGTATCGCGGATCGATGACGATCATTTTCATGCCGCGATCAATCGCATTGGTGATTTGCGGAGCGAAAGTAGTCGGCCCTCGGTTTGCCACCATCGGGTTTGTTCCCCATACGATGACCATTTCAGCGTTATCGTAATCTGGAATCATTCGTTTTTTCGGCTTTTCTGAATCATGAGAGCGCACATTTCCCATTACACTTGTGATTCCGCAATAGCCCCCGTGGTCATAATAGTTGGCTGTCCCTAGACTTCCTGCAGCGAGACGCTCGATGAATTCGCGTCGGTGCCCCGCCATCACTGCGATTTGGTTCGCTTTAGGCCCCAGGTCAGGGTGGTTTGTATCAATCAGGACATCCTTATACTTTTTATCGAATTCAGCTTTTGTCATTTCGCCAGCTTTTAATTGATCCCAGTCAGCCATGACAGCTGCTTCAGGTACGTATTTCCACATTTCTTTTAACCCTGGAGTGTTGAGGTCCTTGCTGCCCTCGAGAATTTCCTTGTAAGCCTCTTCCCAGCTCACCGTCTTCCAGACGCCGCTGCCACGCTCTCCGACACGCTTCAATGGCTTCTGGATCCTGAAAGCGTCATAGTTCGTCTGGATCCCGGCCTGGCCCTTTAAGCAGGTACGGCCGCCGCGGAGGCCGCGTCCCATTTTAGCGACATCGCCTGTTCCTTTTACAGCCTGTGATACTGGTGTATCGTAGTTGATATGGCCTATTTGCACCATATTGATAGGGCTGTACTGGTTGCCTGCAATCTTGCGGACAATGGAAGAATACGCTCCACTCGCTGCCCCGGCAGTAATATATGTCTTGATCGTACATGTCGCGTTACACTGCTGACATGACGTGAAAATGACGTTTTCTGCTGTATAATCCTGATAATCAGTTCCCGTTCCGTGCGGGGAATCGATCCAGACGTCGCCCATCACCTGCTTGATTGGTCCGACGAATGCCGGACCGACAAATGCGACAGCACCAAGCGTTCCGAGTGCTTTTAAAAATCCGCGCCGTTTCATTGGTTTATTTTCCATTATGGCTCACCTCGTCAGAAGTTTCTTCGATTGGCAGCAGCAGCTCGCCGAATGAATAGATTAATAGGCCCATTGCGACAACTCCAACGCTGACCATCCATTCCTTGATCGTTGGTGCATAATTGCCCCATGGCAGTTCGTGAAAAACTGGCACGACAAGCGGCGGGACAACTATGTTGAAGCGGACGCCGATGATCCCAATTACAATCAGGACGGCAGCTGCGAGCAGGGCATTGACGTTCTGGCTTGTTTTTTTCCAGAAGACAATCGTGATCGGGATGACTGCTCCCATCAACATTTGCACGATCCAGAACGACCACGCTTTTTCACTGGCCATCATTGTTGCGAGTGTATCAAGGTGTTCCGTCTCAAGACCGTACCAGCCAATCAGATATTCATAGAATTGCAGACCCAGGTCAATGATCAGGAAGCCGACCATCAGTTTTGCCAGTGAAACTACCATTCCCTGGTCAATCGGCTGTTTCTGCACCTTTTTCTTGATGATGTACATTGCTAAAAGCAGGGCAGTTCCGGAAACCATCGCAGATACGACGAAGATGATTGGGAATAGGGCAGTATGCCATGCCGGCCTTGCTTTTACGACAGCGAAGATGGTTCCCGTTCCGCCGTGTACGCCGAGGATTGCGAGTGGAATCCCGACTGTTCCAAGGATCTTCATCCACATATGGTCACGTTTTTTCGTAGCTGCATTGATGGTAGCATTCTTGAACGTAATCAATTTTGCGACAAAGCCTTTCAATGAGTTTGTTTTTGCAGCGCGGACTAGGTCTTCCCTCATCGCGATGTAAAGTTCGACAGTCAATAGCCCAATATATACCAGGTAAAAATGGACCTCCCAGGCAAGTGGTGATGTAACGTTCCAGTAGATGATCGCATTCAGCATGCGCTCGGGACGTCCAAGGTCCATCAGGACAAAGGTCAGTGCGACGATCATACAGACAATCGCGGTAAAAAGCGCCGCCTTACCGACTCTCTCGTACTCTTCCATCCCGAAGACGTAGATTAGGGTTGAAAGCAAGAATGAACCCGCGCTCAAACCAACAAAGAAAATGTAAAAAGCAATCCAAGCTCCCCATGGTGTTATGCTTGATAGATTCGTAGCCGCGAGTCCTGTGAAGAAGCGTTCCACGATAAAATATCCGCCTATCAGAAAGGCAATTGTCAATGCCGAAATCCATATTTTAAAAGACTTCGACAGAGTCACATTGATTTTTGATTTTGATGTACTTTTCTCTTTTAAATCAACAGCAAGATTTGCCATCGCCAGTCCCTCCTATCTTAGATAAATAACATTCGGATGTGTTCCTAGCTCTTCCTTCAGGCGGAATGCCCTCGGGCTTGCAGCCAGTTTGGATACCACACTGTTCGGGTCGTTCAGGTCACCGAAGAAGCGAGCATCACCAATGCAAGTTTCCACGCATGCAGGCTCTTCGCCTCTTTGCAATCGGTGGAAGCAGAAGCTGCATTTGCGGACCGTGCCGATTGGTGTCTTGCCTTTTTCACGGTTGCCGCGTTCGACGCCGTATTCAGGACTAGTTACATCATTCGCACCTTGCATTTCCTGTTCATAGCTTTCGCCAAAATCGAAGGAGCGCGCTCCATACGGGCAGGCAACGATGCAGTAACGGCAGCCGATGCAGCGATCGTTGTCGATCGCGACAATTCCGTTTTCCATTTTATAAGTCGCTCTTGTCGGGCAAACCTGGGCACATGCCGGTTTGTCACACTGCATGCACGGTCTTGGCAGGTTAACCGCCTTGATATTCGGGAACTCGCCTTCAAGTGATTCCATGACAACATTGTAGGAAATCCCCGGTGGCGTCCTGTTCTCAGCTTTACAGCTAACAGTACATGTATCACAGCCGACGCATTTTTTCAGGTCGATGACCATCGCCCATTTCGGACCATCACCCTTCCTGATGTCAGGTCCATCACCTGAAGCGTAATAATTGCCGAATTCCTTCGTCAGTGAAGAAGAATAAACTTTATGGAAGTCTTCGATTTTCAGTTTGCCGCTGATGACCTTCCTGGCATCACGCGCCATGTTCAGGCCGAGCTCTGTGTCATACTGTGATTCATCCATTTCCTTCTTTGCATCTGGCAGCATCTTGTCGACGATTTTATCGTAATCTACCTTTTTCTCATTTGAAAAAAGACCCATTTTCCGTCACCTCTTTTTATGCGTTTAGATTTTTCTTGATTTCCTTCATATCCTTGATGTCATCCGCGATATCATCGGTAATATCACTTGTCAGCTCACGAGTCGATTTCTTGAATTCCTTCAGCGTCTGGCCGAACGCCCTGCCGATTTCCGGAAGCTTTTTCGGACCGAAGATGATCAACGCTAGTGTGAGAATTAAAATCAAACCTGGAATGCCAATATTGGATAGCATGATGCCACATCCTTTTTAAAATTTTTTCTTTGCTTATTATTAATGCAAGCTGCGTGCCAACTTTTTTGGCATGGTGTGATCGGGAGTGATTGTATGCTGCAATTCCTTGCAGGAGTAAGGCTAGCGGATTCGTGACACTTCTGTGAACGAAAAAAAGCAGTTGATACCGAATTTTTGGTTCGGTATCAGCCGCTTGGTCTGTGCCATTTTGTCACGGTGTTGCAATTTTGGCATGTGACATTTTGGCATGGTGTATCAGATTGGCATGATATTGTATCTGGTGTGTCGGAATGTCATGTGACCTATCTTCTGGTGGGCAGAGATGGCCGGGAAGGAGAGTGCTCAATCCCATAACGGAAACCTTTTACCTGGGGTATATACTCTTCCTTTCTTTTCACCGGATATGTTCAGGTCCAGCTGTGACAGCATTCTCCTGGCCTGGTGTACAGAGGAGATTCCAAGAAAATCCCTGAATTGTCCGTTAGTAATCGACTGTCCATTAATGAGAAAGTAATCTTTTAAAGCAGCAACATGGGCATCCTTTGAAGTATGGCCGCATTTCTTGCATCCCCATAGACTATGAAACTTTTCCATGCCAATTGTGTTGCAGGCCGGGCACTCCACCCCTTTCTGCAATTCACCATAAGGTAGATTCAATATTTTTAAGTCCGGGATATACGGATTATTTTTTTTGAGTAAAAGTTTAACTACTTTCTTTATTTCTTGGTCTGATATTATCTCTTTTTGATATTTTTCAAGGTAGGGGTTGATTTTATAGAAGATGCCGGGGGACTTGAATACTCTTTGGCTAACTTCTTTATTTTGGGTTGGATTTTTGATTAAGGCTTGGGAATTGGTGATCGCAACGAGCGGTTCTAATGGAGGAGAAAAAAATTGATGACTTTTTAGAAAAGCTTTGAGTTGGCGTGCTTGTATTTTCGTCTGGAGAATGGGATCAGGGTATACCTTTTCACTTCCGTTTAAATATTGAATCATTTGGTTGAATTCTGGGTGGAATTCCAGCGTCCCAGCATAATACTTGGAATCAATCGGGATCATTAAGGAATTGGAGATGAATAAAGTGTCAATTTGAAAGTGGGTATCGTTATGGGGGATTCTGATATCATGCAAGATTGTAAACTTAGAGTGGTTGATTTGGGTGATATGGTAATCTAGTTCTTTTTCCCCTTTGTAGCCTGCCCGTTTCCGGAATAATTTGTTCTCGAATTCTACTTTTCGCGGGTGATTTACCGATAAACGTCTTACAATTGCCTCATATATCTTTATTTCTTTTGGAATGGATCGATCTTTCGCTATCAAAAGCTTCACTCCTTCTATATGATTCTCCTAATCATTCGTTATTTGTGCTGATATTACCTTCTTATTTAATTGTGAACATTTTATTGGCGGAGTTCACAACTTTATTGGCGATAATTTCTTTTTATTGGCGAAAAAATTCTTTTATTGGCGATTTCACCCCATTTATTGGCGAAAATCAAAGTTTATTGGCGAACTGGAATTTCCAAGCGTTTTTTTCCAGTTCGCCACCGCATTTCTACACACTATATTCCCTATTCTTTCAACCCATATTGATCGATTTTACGGTAAAGATTCCGGACGCTGATCCCCAGCACATCCGCAGCTTTTGTTTTGTTCCAATTCATCTGCTTTAAGGCGTTTTCGATGTGTACTTTTTCTACTTCTTCCAAAGAGCATAGCGGAGAAAACTGAACTTCTGTCGCAGCCTTTGTTTTTACAGCCTGAGGCAAAAGTAAATCCTCCGCTCCGATAACGCTTCCTTTCGATAACAGCACACCGCGTTCGATCAGATGGCTGAGCTCCCGGACATTGCCCGGAAAATCGTATTGTTCAAGTGCAGCCAGTGCTTCTGCCGAAAGCTGCTTCGATGGATCTTTAGTTTTTCCGATAAAATAGTCAATCAATGCGGGCAGGTCCCCCTTCCGTTCACGCAGAGGAGGAATCGTTAGCTTGACGACATTCAACCTGTAATACAGATCTTCGCGGAACCGACCTTCAGCAACTTCTTTTTCCATGTCTCGATTTGTGGCAGCGACGACGCGGACAGTAACATGCCGTTCCCTGACATCACCGACCCGGCGGAATTCTCCCGTTTCCAGGAAACGCAGCAATTTCACCTGCAAAGCCAATGGCATTTCCCCAAGCTCATCTAAAAATAGTGTCCCGCCTTTTGCTGCTTCAACCAGTCCTTTCTTATCCTGGCTCGCCCCGGTAAAAGAACCGCGAGCATGGCCGAATAACTCGCTTTCAAGCAAATGCTCAGGCAGTGCACCCGAATTCACCGGCACAAATGGTTCATCTGCACGGCAGCTCCAATAATGGAGTGCTTTCGCAAACAATTCCTTCCCTGTGCCGCTTTCACCCTCTATCAGCACAGGAACATCACTGTCAGCAATCCTCTTTGTCATCTCAAGCACTTCTTTAAAATTGGCACTGTCACCAATAATATTGAACCCGTTATGCTGGGCGATGATTTTTTTCATGCTGTCATTCTTTTCTTTCAGCGCTTTATTTTCCGCAGCCTTTCCAATTGTCAGTTCCAATTCTGATAGATTATAAGGCTTAGTGATATAATCGAATGCGCCCACCTTCATCGCTTCGATCGCGGTATCAATAGTCCCGTGCCCGGTCAGGATCAGTACCTCAATATCAGGCTGGACTTTCTTTGTTTCTTTTAAAAGCTCAATGCCGTCCATATTCGGCAGTCTGATATCATAGACGCCAATGTCGTATTCATTTTTTTTCACGAGTTCAAGGGCATCCTCTGCCGTGCCAGCGCTGTCCACGTCAAATCCCTTGCGCTTCAGCCTTCTTACCAAAAGCTCAAGCAAATCCTGTTCATCGTCAACGATTAACAATCTTGTTGCTGACATCGTAGCCCACCTCCATTGTGTCTTGTGCCGTCTGCTTGTAGTTATTTCCGCGGTCCACTGCTGATTTTTCTGCTGTGACATGGCTGCCGATACTGCGGTCCATCTCTATTGGCTCCTGCCCCAAATCTCGTGCTCCCTTCAGCGGACGCTCTGCTGGCATTGGTCCAGGTTCCAAATCACGCTCTGCCTTCAACGAACTTTCTGCCGGCAGCTGGATTTCCACCGTCGTCCCATCGGATGGCTTGCTGTCAATTATGATATTCCCGCCGAATTGCTGGATGATTCCGTAACATACTGACAATCCAAGTCCGGTTCCTTTACCGATTGGTTTCGTCGTAAAGAATGGATCGAACAGTTTATCCATGGCTTCGGCAGGAATTCCGTGACCGCTGTCTGTGACTTTTATTGAAACCAATTCTCCATTGCTTCCCGAAGCGGAAACTACCAGTCTTCCTTCTGGTTCCATCGCATCGACCGCGTTATTGATCAGGTTGACGATGACCTGCATCAGCTTCAGACCGTCACCATTCACAGCCGGCAACGTTTCATCAACATGAAGCTCAAGCTGGATGCGCCGCTTTTTCAGCTGATGCTCAACAAGACTAATACTATTTTCAATGATTTCCCTAACGTGAATATGGTCCTCAGTCCAATCATTCTTCCGGGAAAAATTAAGCAAGTTTCCGGTGATCCGTTTGCAGCGTTCAGTGTTTTCCTTGATTTTGCGAAGATAATGCTCCATTTCATCCTCATCAAGGTCCTCGTCTCCCGCCTGGATTCGGTCGATCAAATCCTCTGCGTATACATTGATCGTTGCCAGCGGATTATTGACTTCGTGGGCGAAGCTCGACGCCATGATGCCAAGCGCGCTCAGTTTATCCGTCTGGATCATCGTTTCTTCCATTTGTTTTTGCTCGGTGATGTCCTCGAGCACGACGAGGAATTCTCCCTC
This sequence comes from Mesobacillus boroniphilus, assembly GCF_018424685.1. Taxonomy (NCBI): domain Bacteria; kingdom Bacillati; phylum Bacillota; class Bacilli; order Caryophanales; family Bacillaceae; genus Mesobacillus; species Mesobacillus boroniphilus. The sequence continues at coordinate 507,788 of NZ_QTKX01000003.1, read as the reverse complement.
TTCTTCAATCGCATGGTTGAGCGGGAACACCCTGTGCCTGAAAATCCGCTCGCCATTGGCGCCATCCTTGAACTTCATGACTTCGTCAGCAATTTTATCAAGGTCTGGACAGGTAATCGGACAATTCAGGCAAGGTGTATTTTCTCCGCCGATCAATGCGTAACACGGCAAGGTTAGCCGGTCCTCCTTCAGCCACCCTTTTAAAATTGGGTTCATCCATGTAATCCGGTACTCTTTTGTCACGAGCGCCAGCCCTGCACCAATCCCATTAACAACAACATTGAGCCTTTCCTTCTCCTGCTCGAGCAGCCGTGATTTTTCGAGCAGCTCCTTGCTCATATCGTTGAAGGAATCGGCCAGTTTTCCCAGCTCATCGGTCCGTTTCATTTTTATCGGCTTGATTTTGCGGCCCTGCTTCAACTTGTTCATCTCACGATCAATCGAAACAATCGGCCTTGTAAAATAAAGCCCTGCCCAGACACTGATCAAGCTAACTGTTAAAATCAGCAATGCGACTGCTCCTATGCCGCTTTGCAGCATTCTGTTGATTGGAGCGTACGCTGTTGATTTCGGCTGCTCCATCACGAGCACCCAGTTTAAGTCTTCAATTTTTGCAGTGACGCCAATCTCATCCTGGCTGCCAGACGTCTGTTTTTGCCAGAGCTTGCTGTAATCCTGATGGGCGATGACCCGGTCTTTATCATCGATTAAATATATATATGAGGAGTGGTCCTGCCGCATTGATGAGATTTTCCCGATCATCTTTTGAAGCTGGACAACGACTCCAATCGCTTTTTTCGTTTCATTTTCATAAAAAGGGATCGCAAGTTTCATAACAGGCTGTCCGTACTGGTTGAATTCCACCTGGCCGTACACCTTGTCGCGGGTTAGCAGCTGGAACCACATATCATCCGTGTACCACCGCTCGTTATCCCCGGCAATGTTGAGTTCGTATCGGGATACCCGTTTTTCCACAAACCCTTTATCATCTGCAATCACAATCTCCTCGATCGATTCGCTTTGCTGCAGGAGCTCATATAATGCACTCTGTTCTTTATTTAATAGATTAAGAGATGCGAGGACATGAATACGTTGGAAAGTCTTGCTGAATTCATATTCGATTTCCCGGGATAGATTTTCGAGCACAAGATGCTGTTTTTCTAGAATCCTTGTTTCCAAATCTGTTTTTACAAAAGAGTAGTAATAGAGGCTGATAAGCAACAGCGGAATGGTCGACATCGCAACTCCGAATACTAGAACCTTATTGCGGATTGTCTGCGAGTGCATGAAATCAATCAGAGCTTTCATTACTTCCCGCCTCCTTGCACTTCAGGGTGGATCAGGTCGGCGATATGCAGTAAATCTTGATTGTAAGTGACTCCTAGTGCTGCCTTCGTCTGCTGGTTGATGACAAAACGAATGCCATCCGGCAGTTCGACAGGCAAGTCACCCGGCTTATTCCCCTGAATAATCAGGCTGACAAACCTTGACGCCTGGTATCCTTGTGAGTAAAAGCTAGACCCATAGCTCGCCAGCAGCCCTTTTTTCGCTTCCAGATCATACAAGCCCATGGCAGGAATTCTTTTCTCGTTGGTCAGCTTCACAATCTCATCTGTCAGCGATTCAATTCTGAAACTAGGTAAGACAAGGATTGCTTCGCCGTCATCAACTGTTTTCCACAGTTTATCCAGACATTCCTTCGAGCTTGCATCACATGGGGAAATTTCCACTCCCAGCGTCTTGGCGGCAATCCTTGTTTCTTCAAGGCTCAATTTGCTGACATCTATCTTGCTGTCATAAATCACATGCACCCTTTCAATAGCGGGTACAAGAGAAGTAAGCATCTCGAGGCGCTTGCCCGAGATACTGGCATGGTAGTTATTAATTCCTGTAAAAAGCCCGCCAGGTGACTTGTAATCTTGTATCAAGCCAAGTTCCTTCGGTGCAGCGAGGCCGGCAAATACAACTGGAATTTCAATATTTTTATCGTCCATCTTTTCCTTAAGCCGCTGGGTTTCAATCCCGCCAAGCGTAACGATTAAATTCGGTTCAATTGCAAGAAGCTGATCGATTTGCTTTTCGATCAACTCTTCATTATCTTTAGCATTCTTTACTGTAAAATGGACTTCCTGGCCACTGTATCCCAGGTCCTTTAGTCCCGCTTCCAGGCCAATGAACTTTTCATAGCGGTTTTCGCCAATCATAAGGACGCCAACTTCAACGGGCTCTTCTCCCTTGCCGCCAAGAAATGCATATATAACAGCCGAAACGGCAACCGTCGTCAGAAAAAAGAAATACCACTTTGTTTTCACAGTCTGCGCCTCCATTTTCCGTATTCTCTTCCACTATAACGGAAAAAGTAACGTAGCCATCTTGCAAAAAAGGATAATTTTATGAACGTATAAGATTGTTTCCACCAAAATAAAAAAAGGCTCCCCTCAAATAGAGGAGAACCTGAATCTTAATCTTCTTTTCGCTCAACAGCATGTCCGCCGAATTCGTTCCTTAATGCAGCGACAACTTTTCCTGTGAAGGTATCGTCTTCAAGTGACCGGTAGCGCATCATCAGTGACAATGCGATGACTGGTGCTGCTGTCTGCAGGTCCAGCGCCGTTTCGACTGTCCATTTTCCTTCGCCTGATGAATGCATGACACCTTTGATGCTCTCGAGCTTCGGCTCTTTGGAGAATGCATTTTCCATCAATTCCATCAGCCAGCTGCGGATAACGGATCCGTGGTTCCAGACGCGGGAAACTTCTTTGTAGTCATAATCGAACGGGCTCTTTTCAAGAATTTCGAAGCCTTCGGCAATCGCCTGCATCATACCGTACTCAATGCCATTATGGACCATCTTCAAGAAATGGCCGCTTCCAACCTTACCTGTGTACAGATAGCCCTTTTCAATCGAAATGTCCTTGAAGATTTGTTCAACATGAGCAAAAACTTCCGCATCTCCGCCGATCATCGTGCAGGCACCGTTACGAGCCCCTTCCATTCCGCCGCTTGTCCCAACATCCATGAATTGGATGCCTGCTGCTGAAAGCTTTTCAGCACGTCGTAGGGTGTCCTTGTAATTTGAATTCCCGCCATCGATTAGGATGTCGCCCTCTTCAAGGAAAGGTGTGAACTTTTCGATTACCTGGTCGATCAAGTCACCAGCGGGAATCATCAGCCAGACCACGCGCGGTTTTGGCAGCATGTCCACCATTGCCTTATAATCAGCAGCAATCTCAGCACCTTCTGCTTTGATTTTCTGCATTGCTTCTTCATTAATATCATTCGCCACAACCTCATGGCCATTTTCCATTAAATTAAGTACCAAATTATAGCCCATTTTTCCAAGGCCAACCATTCCAAGTTTCACGTCGATGCACTCCTTTTTGTTTATACCAAAATAGTATCAAATATTTTTTCATATGTACACGAAAAACAAGAAAATTATTTTCACCGTTAATATCTCTTTATCGAAATTGCTTCCCTGATTTTTTGCAAATTATCAAGAGTTTGCTCCTGCCTGCGTACTGAAACTGCTACATGCATCACATCAATCAAACTTAGCTGGACCAGTCTTGAAGCTAGCGCCTCCGAGCGGAAAAGAGTTTCCCTTGAAGTTGTATATAATACGTAGTCTGCTTCCTTGGATAATGGAGACTTATAATGACTTGTAATCGCTATTGTTGCTGCCCCATTAGCTTTTGCTATCTTCAGTGCTTCTATGACATCTTTATTGCTGCCGCTATGCGAAATACCGACCGCTGCCTGCCCGGGACCGAGCAGCGCAGCAGAAATGATTTGTTGGTGTCCGTCGCTATGAGCATTGCAATGGATGCCTGTCCGCAAAAATTTATGATAGGCATCCAGCGCGATTGCCGACGACCCGCCTGACCCGTAAAAATCAATCCTTGATGCCTTGCTGAGTACCTCAATAATGTCCTCCAATACCTTTGCATCCAAAAGATTCAGCGTGCCCTTCATCGCTTCAATATGTCCGGCGAAAACTTTTTCCGCTAGAGTAACCACTTCATCTTCTTGCTTTATTTCTTCGTGAATATTTTTGATCGGTTCCACGACTTCACTCGCCAGGGCGATTTTAAAAGCTTGATAGCCCCGGAATCCAAGCCTTTTGCAAAAACGGAAAATCGTTGCTTCTGCGACCGAAGCCTGTTCCGAAAACTCGGTAATCGAGAGATGGATGATTTCCTGCGGGTTCTTCAATATGTAATCTGCAACCGCCTTCTCCTTTGAGGAAAGTGAAGAATAGATGGCATTAATTTTAACAACAACATTTTGTCCATTCAGTTCAGTGGCCACTTTATTGCCTCCTTTTTTGATTCGATTATTTTAGCAAATGGTTCATTTCGCAACCTTGAATAGATTCCTAAAAGATTTTCATTGCTATGTAATCAGGCTGAAAATTTTTTTCATATTTCTTATAAAAATCGGGCCAAACTTATGTTTAGCCCGATTCATTGTTATTCCTGTTCCGTCAAAATGACAGGACCATCTTTAGTAATCGCAATGGTATGTTCATACTGTGCGGAAAGCTTGCCGTCTACGGTTCTGGCTGTCCAGCCGTTGTTATCCATCTTCGTTTTCCATTCGCCCATATTGACCATCGGTTCGATCGTGAACACCATGCCTTCCTTCAGCCTTGGTCCCTTTCCAGGCAAGCCATAGTGCGGGATATCAGGTTTTTCATGGATCACCGCACCGATGCCGTGGCCAATGAACTCACGGACAACCGAAAAACCTTCTACTTCCACATATGATTGAATCGCATGGCCGATATCGCCAACTCGATTGCCTGGTACAGATGCAGCAATGCCGCGATACAGTGCCTCTTTTGTAACTTCAAGCAGCTTTTGAGTTTGTTCACTCACATTCCCAACACCATAGCTCCATGCCGAATCCGCCAGCGCACCGTTCAAGTTGACGACCATATCTATTGTGACAATATCGCCATCGTTCAGCGCCTCTTTTCGAGGAAATCCGTGGCAGACCTCATCATTGATACTGGCGCATGTTGCATATTGATAATTCCGGTAGCCTTTCTGCTGAGGAGTGGCTCCATGCTTTTTCAAATAATCCTCGACAAACTGGTCAATTTCCCAAGTGGTTACCCCCGGCTTAATCAGTTTGCGCAATTCTTTATGCACGGAAGCGAGCAGCTTGCCCGCTGCCTTCATATTTTCAATCTCACGTGCCGATTTTAAAACAATCATTCCGTCATCTCCCCGATTCATTTCACCCTCTATATTATCTTATACATAGATTTTCGCAAAATGAACTGGATGATGGCTCATTTCAACGTTAATCTGGCTGTTTTTCTTAAGAAAAGTTCGAAAAGTATAGGTGTTAAACATCAAAATTAGTTTCGCCTTTGATTTTTTGGCGGAGTTCACAATTTTATTGGCGATAATTTATTTTTATTGGCGAAAAAATTATTTTATTGGCGAAAAACTACAACTTATTGGCGAAAATCAAATTTTATTGGCGAACTGGAAATTCCAGGCGTTTTTTTCCAGTTTTCCGTCACAAGCAACCAAAATAAAACCTCCTGCCTCAGCAGAAGGTTTCTAACTTAAACTCTATTGCAATATCTTAAGTGCCTCTCGATTAAACGCTGGGATATCCTTCGGTTCCCTGCTGGTCACGAGCTGGTTGCAGCAGACGACGACTTCTTTGTCCATGTATTTTGCTCCGGCGTATTCCATATCGACGCGGATGGATTTATAGCCGGTGGCTCCTCTGCCTTCAAGCGTTTTTGCGGTAAGCAGCAGCTGAGGTCCATGGCAGATGGCGAAGACCGGTTTCTTCTCATCCATGAATGCCTTGGCAAATTCAACAAATCGCTCGTCTTCACGCAGCTGGTCCGGGGAGAAGCCTCCAGGGATGAAGAGTGCATCGAAATCTTCCGGCTTGACGTTATCGATGCTTTCATCAATTTTAACCTCGGCTTTTTCCTGCTTTCCAGTTACGGCTTTCCCCTGTTCCTTTTCAATCGTCACTACTTCATGACCAGCTTCGGTGAAAGCACGCGAAGGCTCAAGATATTCTACATCTTCAAATAAATCGGTTATTAAACAGGCAATTTTTTTACCCATGGATTCAACAACTCCTTTTAAGAAATTCTCCACTATTTAAAATTCCCTGTCTTACGGCTATGAAACATTTAATACAAGTTCCATTATTTTGTATTAAATCAGGTAAATAGACCCATCTTATATCGAAAACAAAAAAATCATTTTATATTTCCGTCATTCAACTATAATTTAATTTAGGACATCAATAGGGAGAGAAGGCACCATGGATTTTAAATATGTCAATGTAATGGAAGAGGTAGTTTCCACTCTTGTCAATGTGTTGATGATGAGCCCTGATTATCAGACCTTCTGTAATTGCCAGAAGTGCCGGAATGATATCATTGCCATCAGCCTGAACACTCTTCCAAGTCACTATGTCACTACAGAAGATGGCCGGAAGATGGTCTATGAACAACTTAATACTCAGGAAAACAGAGCCTGGATTAATAAAAGAATCATCAGTGCCATCCATCTTGTCGGGAAATACCCGAAACATTAAAAAATAAAAGCTGCCATCAACGGCAGCTTCTTTTTTCTTATATAGACCGGGTATCCATACGTCGGGCAAAATCAACGAAACGGAACTTGTCAGGACGGTGCCTTGACTCGGTATATTGGAACAGGGTAGCATCGTCAAAATAAATATAGTTTTTCACGATGACGATCGCATGGAATCCTTCCATATCGAGGAGCTTCCTGTCCTGCGGGCTTGGTTCCTCTACGGTGAATTCCTTTTTCGCAAAGCTGATTTTTTTCTCAAGTTTCTTTTCTATATACTCAAATATCGAGTTTTCACAAATCTCACGTGACAGTCCTGGCACATGCCTTTCTACGAGAAAATCCTTATCGAGTATGACCCGTTCTTCATCAATATGCCTCACTCTTTTTACCTTCCAAACCTTTTCATCATCGTCAATATTCAATTCCCTGGCTATATCCCGTCCTGCCATTTCGAGAGTGAACTCTTCTACGGTCGTTTTCGCCTTTCCGCCCATGTTCTCCGCCAGTTCTTTAAAACTGATCAATCCGGAAATCGGAAATTGATGTCTTTTCAAATCGAGAACAAGAGAACCTTTACCGCGGATTTTTTGGATGAATCCATTTTGCGCAAGAAGATTCAGTGCTTTACGAATGGTTTCCCTGGACGTTTGATACATATCCGCAAAATCATTTTCAGATGGCAAAATCGTTTTAGGAGGATAATGACCTTCCTGGATCTGTTTGGAAATTTCTTCGTAGATCAATAAATACTTTTTCTGCATACACATCACCCGTACCTTGTCTGATTGCTACTATTTTACCTTTTTAATATCCTTTTGAACACAAATGACAATTGCGTTTGTATTTTTCAAACAATCTTCATAAAATAATGTACAATTCTTAATAACAAAGACCGATATAAAAGCATCGAGATTTTTCCCAACATATTTTTTTATAAAAGTGGACCAAAAGGACTTTAAGGTTGGTTATAATTGTTCTATAAGTTGTTCTTAATATGGAACTATTTTATCAGATTTGTTATGATATAACTATAAATTGATAAGGTGTGTGGATAAAAGTGATCGGTGAACGCGTCAAAAAATTTCGACAAGAAAAAAAAATGTCCTTATCTGAATTGGCAGAACAAGCTGGCGTGGCAAAATCCTATTTGAGTTCCCTGGAGCGAAATCTTCAAACAAATCCTTCAATCCAGTTTTTAGAAAAGATAGCTGGAGTACTGAATGTCCCAGTAGACCATCTAATTCATGAACAACCCGACAAAGAAAATATGGATTCCGATTGGGTCCACCTTGTAAAAGAAGCAATGGATTCAGGTATCACAAAAGACCAGTTTCGTGAGTTTCTGGAATTCAATAAATGGAGACTACACAATAAATAAATTTCAATGGACAGCCTTCGCTGTCCATTTTTATTTTCATTAATAGAAAAAAATAAAAAGCACCTCCATAAGAGCTGCTCGATCACACTTCTTTTGTCTATGTATTGAATTTCTTTTACTACTTGTTAGTCTTCGTTAAAAACTCCCTGATTTCTTCTTTGTTAATTCCCATCTCTAATGCTTCTAATATAAGCTGCATCCATTCTGTATCCAGTTCTTCAAAAACTACCTGCTCTTTAATCAAGTTCTTCCCCCCAAAATACAGTTAGTATTCCAGGCAGTCCGGCCATCATAGTACTTTGCACCTTAGATCCGTAACTTTGCGTCCTAGTTTTTCAACAAGTTTGCCTTTTTCTGAATCTCTATACTCACTTTTTAAGTCCCAATGTCATTGTACCTTGTTCTATATATTTAACATGTAACTATTTGTCGGCAACTATATAAGGATTTTTCCTCTTTTTTTCCAAACAATTACAAAATCACAGAGTGAAAGTCCTTTTATCTGAAAATTTAAACCATTTAAGCAAGGATATTTGTCATATTATATCTCTAATTGTTGAATTCTTTTTTAAAAATAACCCCCATAAATTTGATAATGATTCTATGGCTGGCTGTTTTTTTTATACAGATTCTTTTTCCGGCGAGTTAAAGTCACAACTTTTTCAAGACTGATGGCATTAAAGAACGGGTATCTCGTTAAATCATTTCCGCATATCGGGCACAGCCACTCCCCAACCTCACTGCTGCTAAACGAAGGACGGTTACAACGATCACAATTTTTTCTGTACACGGCCATCCAGCCCCTTTACATAGTTCTTACTTACTTTATTCCATTCGAGTATAGTCCATTTGCATCATTCCTGAAAAAGTCTAAAATATGGCTAATTTTCTTAAAAAAGAACAATAACCGTTCTTTTTTAAGAAAATACTCCGTTTATCTCAGTTTTTTGTATTTTTAAAAGAACTTATTTGTTCGTTATAATGAATAATAATTGAAATTAAAGGAGATTGCCATATGAAGATGAAGGTCGGCGAGAGAATTAAAAGTTTGAGGCTTGAAAAAAAGTATTCCATTAGTGAACTCTCTGAAAAAGCGAATGTGTCCAAATCCTATCTCAGTTACATCGAAAGAGGGATCCAGGGAAATCCTTCGCTTCAGGTTTTGTCCCGTCTGGCAAACAACCTGGATACAACTGTTGAGTATTTGATGGGACAGCAAAACATGAAAGTTGCAAGGATGCCTGTTGATGAGGAATGGGCTGGACTCATAGATGAAGCCATAAAAAACGGAATCAGCAAAGAAGATTTTGCTTATTACCTGGATTTCATGAAGTTTAAGAGCCGGAGCAATCAGGATAAGTAGGTAAAGGCATTTATATAAATTACAATGCAAAACAGCACTTTAGAACAAATATTTTCGTATGAGTGTCGCTTTTCGTACGCCCTTGTATTATGTTTTTAAAGGCTTTGATCTCCTTTTTCAAAACTGTAATGTTACGAAAAAATCCTAAAAAAAGAACCAGCCTTATAGGCTGATTCTCTGTTTGGCCAGGCTGGCTGCAATCTTTGCCCCCACCCTCGCATTATTTTTCACAAGTGCGATATTCGCCACAAGGCTTTTTCCATCTGTTAATTCTTTGACCTTTCCAAGAAGGAATGGAGTTACCTGCTTGCCGCCGATTTGTTTATCCCTGGCTTCACCCAGTGCTTTTTCAATCACATTTGCGATCAAGCTCTCTTCCATTGCGTCTTCTTCTGGAATTGGATTAGCGACGACGATTCCTCCATCAAGTCCCAGCTCCCATTTGGTTTGGATCATCTCTGCTATAGATTCTGGTGTATCAAGCCGGAAGTTAACATGGAATGGACTTGTTCGTGTGTAGAAGGCTGGCAGTGAGTCTGTCCGATAGCCTATAACAGGAACTCCCTGAGTTTCAAGGTATTCAAGCGTCAGGCCAAGGTCAAGAATTGATTTTGCGCCGGCACATACAACCGCGACATTTGTTTTTGCAAGCTCCTGAAGGTCTGCGGATATATCCATCGTAGTTTCTGCTTCTCGATGAACTCCGCCTATTCCGCCGGTCACAAACACTTCAATCTTCGCAAGCTCTGCGCAAATCATCGTTGCTGCCACCGTTGTCGCCCCATTTTTCTTTGCAGATAACAAATACGGCAAATCCCGCCGGCTCGCTTTCTCAACATCTTTGCTCTGCCCCAGGTACTCAAGTTCTTCATCTGACAAGCCAACTTTTATTTTCCCATCCAGTATGGCAATGGTTGCAGGTACTGCTCCATTTTCACGGATGATTTGCTCTACTTCCCTCGCTGTCTTGACATTCTGTGGATAAGGCATCCCATGTGAAATGATCGTAGATTCCAGGGCAACGACCGGTTTGCCTGCTTTTTTTGCTTCGATTACTGCTTGTGAATATTCTAGCCACTTTTCCAGCATGGAGTACCTCGCTTATTTAAAGTTTTGTTTATATGTGTCTAGCAATTGTTTATTATTCAAAATCGGATTTACAGTTTCGATTGATTGCAGCGTCAGGATTGAACAGGCCATGCCAATCTTGCAGGCATCCTCTGTTTGGATGCCATTCAAATGGGCATATATGATTCCTGCAACAAGCGAATCTCCTGCTCCAGTTACATCAATAACAGAAATCGCCGGGGGAATCAGGACGCCAGCTTCGCCTTTCGAGGTAAAATAAATCAGACCTTTGTCTCCGCGGCTGATGACAACCTTCTCCACACCTTTATGTATAATCAGCTCTGCTGCCTTGAAGAAGTCACCTTCATTGTTGATACTAATCCCGGAAATGGCTTCTGCCTCTTCCTTATTGGCAATCAGCCAGGTCACCCCTGTTAAATCCTCCGGCAGCTTTCTCGCTTTCGGAGATGAAACGGGAGTAATGCATAGCTGAATGTTTTCCTTATGGCAACGTTCAATAATCCTTTCAAGAACGCCCGCCGGGAAATTAGTATCCAGCATAACGAAATCTGATGAAGCAAAATAATTCCACTTACGGTCCAGGAATTCAGGTGTGATAAATTCATAGATTGACATTTCTGCTAACGCTACTGTCATTTCCCCCTCGTGGTCCAGTACCGCCGTATACGCTCCCGTAGACTGTCCCTGAAGAGTTTCTGATGGCGTTATATCTGCAAAAGCCTTTGTATATTCCATTAGCCATTGGCCTTCATGGTCATCACCGACAACCGTCAGTATGCTGACATCACTTCCAAGCCTTCCCAAGTTCTCCCCGATATTCCTGGCAACTCCTCCGCATGACTTTGAGCTTTCAGCCGGGTTCGAAGTACGCAGCTCAAGAACACCCTTCGGCCATATTTTGCGGTCGACATTCGCGCCTCCCACACACAGCACCTGGCGCCTTCCCGGTAAAATATACGCCCGTCCTACAAGCTTTCCTTGTTTTATTAAAGAAGAAATATAGCCGGCAACTGCTGAACGCGATAAATCTGTTTTCGAAGCAAGATCAATCTGTGAAATGAACGGATCCTCTTTTATCAGCTTTAAAATAAGACCCTCTTTTTCGTCCATGTTGCGCACCTCTCTATTTCCAAAATATAGCTTACACTTAAATTTTAAACCTTTATCTGAATATACACAACTTTATTAATATTTGATTGAGTACTTAAAACCACTGGTATACAATATTCAAAAAGCTTGGAGATTTTTCACAAAATCGTCATAAAAATAGTGTGCTTCTCACGCTTATCCCACTGATTTTTCGCATTTTAATCACAACTCCCTGATAGGATTAAATTCGATCAAAGGAGGAGATTTGAATGAAGAAATTTTTTGCTATTATGATGGCATTCTTTTTAATGACAATTGTTTCTGCCTGCGGTGATGAAGCTGGCGAAAACGAGAAAAAAGACAGTCAAGAAACTGCAGCAACAGAGGTGAAACACGAGGAGGATGACCATGCAGATGGCCCACACGAACCAGGTGCTGATGATGTTTGTGCTTTCTGCAATATGAAGGTATATACGGAAGCTAACCCAATGGGCGTTTTCACAGCTCAGGCAAAAATGAAAGATGGAGAGTATGTATTCTTTGACGACTCAGGCTGTCTAGTGAATATCCCAAGACGTGATGACGTTGAATTCGAGGAAAAATGGGTGCGTGATTATATAACATCTGAATGGATCGATGCAGATTCCGCAATTCCTGTAAAAGCAGACCTTAAAACCCCTATGAAATACGGCTACGCTTTCTTCAAGGACAACGAAAGCGCCGAGAAATTCATTTCAGAAAACAGCGACAAGAATCCTGCTATGGCAACATGGGAGCAAATCGACCAAATCGCAAACGAACGCTATATGAAAAAAATGAAGATGAATGGTGACAGCATGGATATGGATATGGATGACAAGGAAATGGACGGAGAAAGCGAAGAGGAAAGTGGCCATTGATGGAGGATATTTTGTAATAACCGTAGATAATAAACTCCCGGTGTGAAATTCAACACCGGGAGTTTTTACGTCGTATTTAGGTCGCTTACGCATTAGGACTAATGAAAGAAAACTTTTTCAAGTGGCGTATAGACACCGTTTTTTTGTACTAGTGATTTCACTGAATCACAATGCTGCAATTGCCCCTCCTGCATGAACGCAGCTCTATCGGCCAATTCCTCGACCAGGCTAAGGATATGTGTAGTAAAGAAAATCGTCCTGCCCTGTCGCTTTTCTTCCAGGATAATCTCCTTGAAGCGGTACACCCAGAGTGGATCTAGTCCATTAGTTGGTTCATCGAGAATTCGCAGCGGGACATCTGGCAACAGCGCCTGTGCAAGTGAAAGCCGCTGCTGCATTCCTTTGGAATATTGTTTAATCTGCATATTCCGTACATCAAATAACCCAACCTGCTGGAGGGCTGCAGTCACTTTTCCAGCACTTATTCCTCTTAATCTTGCGAAAAAAGTCAAAACTTCCAACCCCGACAGCTGGCGAGGAAAGAGCATTTCATCAGGCATATAGGAAAATAGTTTTTTGTAACCTTTGCTTTGCGGTTCAACTTCCATACCGTCCATATATACCATGCCCGCAGTCGGCTTCATAATCCCTGTAAGCATCTTGATCAATGTACTCTTGCCTGCACCGTTTCCACCGCAGAGTGCAAAGATTTCAGGCTTGGCGATTGAGAAACTGATCTCAGTAATCTTCTTTGTCGGACTATAATGTTTTGCCAATCCTTCTATCCTGATCCATTCCTGGCTATTCATCCTCAACCCCCCGTTTAGTCCTGTACACAGAGTATAGGACAGGCAGTACCGTCCAAAGTAAAACAGCAAGAATAAACAGCGTTTGGCCTAGCAATCCATCTGCCCAGATGGTTAAATCATATAATCGTGGCCCAAATACTGATGCTCCATCCAGCGACAGGATCGATTGGACGCGTATTAACTCTACCGGATTGAAAAAAATGGACACAGTCAGCATTGGCAGCAGCCATTGCTTCATCATGAACATGCTAAACCCCATAATGATAAATTCATAGAAAAGGACAAGATAGGCCCAGACAATCAAGCTGATCCCCAGCGCCTGGAACCGCGTTTTGGCCATTATGCCAATCATCATCGCCAGCGAAAGGAAAATGGCCGCCAGCAGGATAGAATACACATAAAATAATACCAGCAAAGAAACAGAGACTCCCCCGCCAACGAAGAAGATGACGAGCAATGCCGCACCATACCCAAACGTTAAGACAGACCAGATTGCAATAAACAAGCCTGTATACTTCCCAAGGATAACTGCCCATGGTGAAATTGGATATGTCAGCAGCAGCATTAGCCCTCGGTCTTCCTTTTCACCTGACAGGAACAGGCTGCCGATCAACAAAGACAGCAATGGAATCAGCAGTAAGTTGATATTCAGCAAGCTGGCCGTCATCCTATTAAACCCATCAAACCCTGTTCCGCCTGTGTTGCCAAGGAACGCCACCAGCACGGCAAGGGATGAGAACAATAAGCCAAAGCTGGCAAGCCAATGGCTTCTCATCATCAGTGTCAACTGCTGTCTCGCGATGTGCCTCATCGCTCCCAGCTCCAATCATGTTTCTTTAATGCCTTATAATCCAGCACTTCACCCATTCCCTGTTCCTTTATATAGTTTTCAGCGCTCTCCTTGTCCTTGAAACTGACCACACCATTTGCCATCGGTGTCCAGAACTCCGGATGGTAAGCATTGTAAGCTTTTTCCAGTTCAATCCATTCGCCCGTATCCACGTCGCGCACATATTTTTTCGCTGTACTTTCTTCCTGAAGAGATGTCTCCATTTCCAGGAATTCATTCATGCAGCCAATATCATCAAACTTATATATTTCGCCATCGGCGGTGACAATTTCTGTAGCATAATGCTCATGGGCAAGGCCCATATTGCAAACATCGCAAACATCAATTTCTGGGTTGATTTCCTCTGGTTCCATCGCACTGTTGCTGCAGCTCGATACTACCCCAACCGACATCATCAATAGAACTCCAAGCTTTTTGACCATCACAGTTTCCTTCCTTTCACAATGACGAATATCGAGAATACAACAAACAATATGCCTATTAATCCTGGCATCAACCGATCCTTGCTGTGCTGTTCGGTTTCCTGAAACATGGTAACCGGCTCTACTAGCGGGCGGGCATCATACACATCTGCTGCCCCAAAAGAAGGAAATAAAGCTTCCGCCTTTGTCCACAGCTTGATCGAAGGACTTTCAAAAAAGAACTGCCAGTACGGCTGTTTTCGTAAAAGGCGATCGTACAGTGAACCAGCCTTATATGCTTCTTCTCCCACACCATCACCTGAAAGGTCAAAACTGCTGTAATCATCCCAGTAATTTCCCTTCACCCCATCATCCAGCCTCATATCTTCCCCTGAAATCTTCGACTGAACGACATTCCCGATGAAATTGTTTTCGGAGAACGTGTTATTTTCATTTTTGCCCATGAATTCAAGACCTACCTGATTAGCGGCAATCTGATTTCTTTTGATTGACGTATTTACCCCGTATTCCAGGGACAGCCCTGTGCTGTTCCGCAGTATTTCATTGCCCTCAACCAAAACATTCTTCGTTTCATATATCAAGATTCCGTAGCCGCGGAAATGAAAGTGGTCTGTCACCTTATTTTGGATGAAGTCAATGTGAGCCGAATCCATCACCATGAAGCCAGTTACATTTTTTTCAACATGATTTCTCTCAGCTAGAATTTCATCACTGAACATAAAATGCATTCCATAGCGTGATTCGCCGACATGATTCTCTGACACCTGGATGCCACTAGTAAAATCAAAGTAAATCCCATCCTGGACACTCTCAATCTCATTTCCTTTCAGAAAGTGGCCGCCTCCCTTGAATATATGAATGCCGTTCCCTCGCTTGGAGAAATGAGATTTGTTGCTTGTAATGCTATTTCCAAGCAGCTTGTTTTCATTGCTGTTCGCTAAATAAATTCCATTTTGGACATTTTTCAATATATTGTTTTGGATAACATTTCGATCGGCTTTTTTTATGTGAATTCCGCTGTCCTCCTGACCAGATCCGCTATTCTGGATTGTGAGTCCATCAATAACTATATTTGAAGCTGTGACGATGATGACATTCCCTCTTCCACCGCCATCAATAATTGCTCCCTTTTCTCCTTTTATGGAGACTTCCTTATTGATCATGACGCTTTCTTTGTATAATCCAGGAGAGATAAGGATGGTATCCCCATTTCTGGAACTGTCAACAGCTCTCTGGATCGATTGGCCAGCCTCCACCTTGAATTCTTCAGCATAGGTATTAATGGGGACTAGCAAAAGAAGCAAAAAGAAATAAATTGCAAACGGCCTTGTCAGCCTCCACATACAGCTGTCTCCTCCCGGTACTATTCTCCTTTTTAAAACTAGCAAAAAAATGTGATGAAACCTTGAAATAATTGTTGGGAATCGTTGAAGTTAATGAAGAGATTTTTAGTGAAAATAGGGGTAAACCCGTTAAACTTATAAAGTTTTCAGAATAATCAAAAGAAAGTTATGTCTATTTTGTGACAAATACAATATAATATAAATAATATGTAAACCTTATTAAGGTTAAGGGAGGACTTGGACATGACAATTGTTCATATTTTAAACTTCTCCATTCCGATCGCGATGATGCTTGTGATCGGCTTTGCTGTCGATAAAATGTCCCAACCAGATACGCCAGAACAGGAAGCCGAGTGAAAATGACCGGTTTTCTTTTTTATTTTTGATAATTCCGCTATGCTACTTTACTTTGCCGCCTGACTAACACAAAAAGAGCAAGATTCCCTTGGAATCTCGCTCTTTTTATTAGTTTTTCACCACTGTGGGCGATGTTTTTATAAAAATCTTGTTTCCCTGAATGAAGAACAGGATACTTCCGAGCACCACCAAGGCGATGAACGAGAATAATACGGTCCCTCCAGCTTCATTCAATAAATAACCTCCCGCAATCGGACCGAGAAAATGGCCAATTCTCCTGAACTGCGCGGCTCCGAAATAAGTTCCCCGCAGTTCATCTGTTGCGAGCTGATCGACGAGATAGCTGCTTGATGGGAAGATGAGAATTTCCCCTATTGTTATGAAGACAATGGCCAGTATGCCCGTATACCATCCCGTTACAAACCCGAATGCCAGCATGCCCACCGACAGGAAGACGGCTCCGGCCATCATGACCTGCATCGTCTTGAACTTTTCTGCAAAGTGGCTGATCGGCATCTGCAGCAGGACGACCATGACCGCATTAATGGACAACATCACTGAATAAACGAATACGCCGTTCGCAATCGTTGATTCCAGATACTGCGGGACGTTCGATTCCATTTGGGAATAACCAAAGTTAATGATGATTGTTCCTAAAATCAAATATCTCAATGCCTTATCTTTTCCTATGATTTTCAGAGAGCTTGCAATCGTTACTTTAGAGGCCTTATCACTTGCTGGATTCCCCATACTGTATTTCTTCATCATCAGAGCCAGAATCAGTACATATATGAAATACATGACCCCTGTTACCATGAATGCTGATTTAGCTGACACCACTGCAAGATAGGCACCGAGCAACGGGCCGACCGAAGCTCCGATATTGATCGCCGTATACCTTAGAGAAAATGCTCTCATCCGCTTGCTCTTTTCCGTCAAGTCGGCAATCAGCGCCTGGCCAGTCGGTTCGAAAAATGACCCGCTCAAACCATTCAACGCATTAAGAACAATGAACCATCCCGGAGTTTCCGCAATCATGAAGCCAAAATAGACGAGAGACATCGAAAACAATGAACCGATCATAACCGGTTTGCGGCCGAACCTATCAGATAAATGGCCGCCCAGGAAGCCGCCAATCACTCCCGATAATGGACTGATTCCAATTGTAATACCGATTAGTACAGGGTGTAAATCAAGATTCCTAGATAGATAAATGGCCAGGAATGGCAGCGTCGCAAATGCTGAACCTCTTGCAAGAACAGTACCGCTCAGCAGCACCCAAACGATTGGATGGAATTGCCGGTAATAGCTTTTAAGTTTATTCATTTCTCTTTACCTCGTAAATTTAGATTCCTAAATCATAGCAAATATCCAAATTTATGAAAATACCCTTTATAAAATAAAAAACCGCCGCCATACAGCTTGGCAGCGGTTCTTCGTCTTATTGTCCCGGGTTGTTGCTTGTGCGTGGAAGAATTAATATTTCTACCCGGCGGTTCCTTGCTTTGCCTTCGATCGTATCATTCGTAGCCACTGGCTGGAATTCACCAAAGCCCTTGGCGCTGAACCAGCGCGGGTCAAGCTGTTCATTTTTCAGAATGATCTTCATGAATTCGACAGCACGCATTACGCTCAGTTCCCAGTTCGATTCATATCTCGCGGTCCTGATTGGTACATTATCCGTGTGACCGCTGATAATGATATTCCGCGGCGGCTCCATGACTAGCAAGTCCGCAATCTCATTGGCGATATTCACATCGGATGAGCGCACCTCCGCCCTGCCCGATTCAAACAGGACATTGTCACGGATCGTCAGCAGCAGTCCCTCATCCGTCAGCTTAGTATCAAGTTTATCTGTCAGCTTTTTCTCTTCTATATATGAATTGACCTTCTTCTGAATTGCCAGAAGCTCCATTTGGTCCTTGGCGATATCATCCTGATCATTCTTTTCGACATCTTCCTTGCGCTCTTCCGGCGATTCCATTTGTCCTTCAGGCATCGGGCTCTGGAACTCGAACACCCCTGTCCCTCCGGCAAATACATCATTGAATGCCTTTGAGAGTTGCTGGAACTTGCTAGCATCTACCGAGCTCATCGCAAACAAAACGATGAACAGCGCCAGCAGGAGGGTGAGCAGGTCCGCATACGGAATCAGCCAGGACTCATCCATATGCTCTTCGTGATGCTTTTTCTTCCTTTTCCTACTCATCCTTCGCCACGCCGCTTTCCTCAAGGATCATTTTCCGTTCGCCGGCCGGCAGATAGGAAGCAAGTTTCTGCTCAATCACTCGCGGTGCTTCCCCTTCTAGGATTGAAAGAATTCCTTCTATCATCATGTATTTTACTTGTGCTTCTTGCTTTGATTTACGCTTCAATTTATTGGCGAATGGATGCCACAATACATAACCAGTGAAAATACCCAATAACGTCGCGACGAATGCCGCACTGATTGCTCTGCCTAGCTCATCAGTATTATCCATATGACTTAGGGCAGCAATCAATCCAACTACTGCACCAAGAACTCCCAATGTCGGAGCATAAGTGCCAGCCTGGGTAAAAATGGCCGCTCCGGAAAGGTGACGTTCTTCCATCGCTTCAACTTCTTCTGTTAAAACGTCCCTGATGTAGTCGGCGCTCTGGCCATCTACCGCAAGCGATAGCCCATTCTTAAGAAACTCATCATCGATTTCACTTGTCTTCGCTTCAAGTGCAAGCAAACCTTCTTTTCGGGCAAGCTGGGCCCATTCAGAAAATAAACGGATCAATGACGGTAAATCAGCACTTTCCTGTTCCTTGAATAAAATCTTGAAAAGCTTGGGTACTTTATTCAATTCTTTTGCAGGAAAGGCAATTGTCACCGCAGCTACTGTACCCACCAATATAATTAAGATCGCTGCCGGATTGGCGAGGGCGGTTACACTTACGCCTTTGAACACCATCCCGACTCCTACCGCAATGATCGCTAATATGACACCAATGATCGACGACTTATCCATGTACGACTCCCCTGTCTGCTTTACTTCTATTTCTTTTCTAGCTCTTAACTGCCATAATATCTCTTTTTATTTCGACATATTTTTAAAAATCTTAAGTGATGGCCAGTAAAAATAATTTTTCACAAACAATAAAGATTCTGATTTTTTATGCCGATATAACATATGTGATGACAAAGAACATCTAAGGAGGATTTACATGGAGGCTATTGAAAATCTCCGCAGGCAGGATACGAGAAAAAAGAATACATTAATGCTCAGCACTTATTCGGTATCCTTGATTGCGACCGCAGCTTATACCCTCATTGAAAAAGAACCCATTTTCAAGACAATGGTTTATGTAAGTGAGCTAGCTTTTTTTGTTTTATTTTATTTCATTTTTCAGCTTTGGCTTAAGAAGGAAAAGCTTTTCCCTTATGCAGCATTTGCTGCAATTTACATTCATCATTTCTTTTACATTATTAAATTCGGAGGAAATGGCTCCTTTTTGCTCGCCCTACTGTTCATGTCGGTCTTTTCGGCAGTACATTTTGATTTAAAAATCTTTTTGACAGGTTACACGTTAGGGCTTACTGCAACTGTGATGAATACCATACTGGCAGTCAACCATATAGATTATTTAAATGATACCTTTAGTGCCACAATCCTCGTTTATGTTTTAATTGGAGTCGTTTTATTTGTACTGATTCGTTTAAACCGAAACACGTATAAATCTCTGGAAGCTTTTCTTGCTGATTCTGAAAACGATAAAGCACGCAAAGAGGAACACAGCACTATGCTTCATGGAGAACTACTCGTTGTAACTGAGAGTCTTGGCAAAATCAACGAGCAAATCCAGACACATCTCTCCTCTCAGACAGAAATGAAAATCGCTGTTAATGAAATTTCTGCTGGCAGCCAGGTGCAGACGGAGCAAATCAATCAAATCTCTGAAAATGCAGAGTTGACTAAGCAAAGAATGGATGAAATGTCTGATATGTCTGTCCTTCTCTCTGACAATACTTTACAGGCAGCTAAGGCTTCCGAAAGCGGCTCTGTAAAAATCACCGAGCTCCAGGGCGATATGAAAGATCTTGCTTCTTCGATTTCCGAGCTGAGCCAGACATTCTCCATGCTCACGAAGAAAATCGAAGAAACGAACGGATTCATCGTCAACATCCGCAACATTACCGAGCAGACGAATCTGCTTGCGCTCAATGCTTCAATTGAAGCTGCACGCGCAGGTGAAGCTGGCAAAGGCTTCTCGGTCGTTGCCAATGAGATCCGCAAGCTGGCGGAAATGACTAAAGAAACAGCCATCCAGATTACCGAGAATCTTACTTCTGTAAATGAAACAAATTCAGCGGCTTTGGAGAAAATGAGCGACAGCAGCGAAAAGCTGGCAGAAAGCCGTTCCGCAGTCGAAGAAGTTTCCGGTTTCTTCACAGAAGTCAGCAGTACCCTTCGTGAGCTTACGAACCAATTCGGCCAATTCGAATTAACTGTCAGTGATGTTAAAAACCAGACAGGCGATGTCGAAGCATCAACACGTGAGTTAGCTGCCATTATCGAGCAGGCAACCGCAGGCCTGGAGGAAATGAATGCAACAATAGAAACATTGAATGACGACAACGAGACAATCGCAGCGTACGTAAGCCAAACAGCTGCTGCTGCAGAGAAGATCAAAACGCTCGGAGCGTAAGTGACTCCGAGATTGATTGATAATTTCAAATAACACAAGGGCCAGGCTGGATTTCTCCGCCTGGCCCTTTACTTTACAACAGCTTCTTTTCAATTTTCCGTTCATAGTTTTTAAACAGGGATGAATTTGTTTTAGCTCCCCGGCTGGACATGATTTTATTGTACCTTAGAAGCTTCTGGCTTAGTTCCTGGTTCAGCCTGTCTTTTTCTTCGGGATTTTCACAAGTGCGGATCAGGTCCTCGATTGACATCACTTCCTGCCTGAGCCTCTGTTCCTCCGGAGAGAAGCCAGCATTTTCAAGCATTTTGTAGGCCATTCTCAGTTCTTCTGGCACGGCTGACATATCTTCCAGGTTCAACGGTTTCCCGTAGCCAGGTAAATTTTCAAACTCTCCGTCCTTGTAAGCACGCTTAATTCGATCCTCTGACACCACCATTGAAAAATCCAACTGAACCACTCCAGTCCTTTTAATTTCAGCATTTCTACTATTATTATATTACTTTAATCCAGTATTTTCTAATTTTAAAATTTGGCAAAAGAAGATTTTAACATATTAAACGTTTAGAGAGTTAACAAGCAGAACAAAAAGCGCAAGCGACTCGTTCAGCCCAGACGCCTTACACTTATTGATATCCTTTTGCACTTTCCTTTAATATCTTATCCTTGAAGAGTGTGTAACTCCAGGATTGATAGGCAATGATGATTGGCACGAAGATCACTGCAACGATGAACATGATGGTCAGGTTGAGCTTGCTTCCAGCTGCGTCGAAAAGAGTCACACTATAGGCGCTGTCTATTCTTGACGGCAGCATGTTCGGGAACATCCCGATGAAGCCGAAGGCCATCTTGGTAAAAATCGTCACACAGATAGCAGTAAAGGCGTAACCGATTTTCTTTTTAAAAATAAAGTAGGCTGCTGCCAGCATTGCAATCAGTGCGATAACCGGCACAATCCAAAGGACTGGGTGCTGTGAGTAGTTGTCGAGCAATGGCGTCCTGTTCACAGTTGCCAGGAAAAAGAGAGACAGCATGGCTGGAGTAACACTGGCCAAAACACGTGAATACCTGTATGCACGAACTGCGGTTTGTCCTGCTGTTTTCAACTGTATCCATAGAGATCCTGACAGAAGGAACAATGAGACAAACAATAATCCTCCCAGGATACCGTATCCATTCAACAAGCTGAACAAATTGCCTTCATAGCCATTTGGTCCAATCAACAATCCACGGTACAGGTTGGCGAAGGTCACTCCGAATAAAAAGGCTATCAAAAAGCTCCCGGTGAAAAAGCCCCATTTGCACGCTGCCTGCCATAGTGGGTTGTCATCCTTATGCATGAATTCGAGTCCTATAGCCCTGATAAACAATGCGATCAGCACCAAGAAAAGTGGTGTATATAAAAAGCTGAACATGTCCGCATATACAGCTGGGAATGCTGCGAAAGTCGCTCCTCCCGCGGTGATTAGCCAGACCTCATTCCCTCCCCAGAATGGGCCCACCGCCTCCTGCAGTTGGTTTCTCTCCTGGCGGTTTTTCGCAATGAACGGGAACAGCATTCCAGTCCCAAGAGTGTATCCATCGAGGATGAAATAAACCGTCCAAATCAATCCCCACAAACCGAACCAAATGATTGCAAGTGTATCATGAGACATGCTTCACGCCTCCTTCAAGGCCATATTTAAGCTCTGATTCTGGACCTTTTTTAGCATATTTGATGATCAAATAGACATCTGCTATCAACAAAACTGTATAGAAAATGACAAGTGCAGCCAAAGAGAATACCACCTGGGACAACGCGATTGGCGACACACCCTCGGATGTTTTCATCAAACCGTACACAACCCATGGCTGACGTCCCGCCTCTGCTACCATCCAGCCGGCATTGATCGCCAGGTACGGAAGCAGCACAGAATAAAGGACTAGCTTCAAGTATTTTGGTGAGTTCTCCAGTTTATTTTTCCGGTAAAGGTACAAGCCGTACCATGAAACAGCCATAAAAAAGACACCAAGTGCGACCATGACTCTGAACGCGAAAAAGACCAGTTCCACATTCGGCCGTTCATCCTTAGGAATATCATTTAAACCAGTGACTTCCCCATCAAAGGAGTTTGTATAGAAGAAGCTGCCCAGCTTCGGTATGCTGATTGCCTCAAAAGCATTACGCTCATTTTCCTGGTCCGGAATCTGAATCAGATGGAATGGCATGTCCTTTTGTGTTTCCCAGACGGCCTCCATCGCTGCACCTTTTGCCGGCTGCATTTTTGCCGCAAACACACCGGACTGGTGGCCGATGAACGGCGTAAGTGTCGCAGAAAACAACGCCATGGCCAGTCCGTATTTGAATGACTTTTTATAAAACGCGGTTTCATTCTTCCTCAGCAGGTGGTAAGCACTGATTGCCATCATGAAGAACGCCCCGACAATATATGCACTTACAACAGTATGTACGAACATATACCAGGCATACGGATTGGTAACAAGCTCCGAAAAGCTATTCAACTCAACACGTCCATTTTTTAGGACATATCCGACTGGGTTTTGCATGAAGCCATTGGCAGTAATAATCCAGAGAGCAGAAATATTCGTGCCTAGCGCTACCATCCAAATTGAAATCGCCCGCAGCTTCGGTGAAAACTTATCCTTGCCGAACAGCCAGATGCCCATGAAGGTCGATTCTAGGAAAAAGGCGACAAGCGCTTCTATCGCGAGCGGTGATCCGAAAATATCTCCCATATACTTTGAGTATTCGGACCAATTCGTGCCAAATTGGAATTCCATCGTAATGCCGGTAATCACGCCAAGCACAAAGTTAATAGCGAACAGTTTTCCCCAATAATCCGCCATTCGCTTATACGTCTGGTCCAAGGTGCGCGCATACTTTGTCTCCATGATGGCAACGAGAATGACTAAACCAATCGTTAATGGCACAAATAAAAAGTGATAAAACACAGTTACAGCAAACTGGATCCGGCTTAATATCAGGACCTCATCCATCTTTTGTTCCTCCCTAAATTTAGTTTGTGAAATATTTAACATAATTTTAATTCTATTTTAAAAAAACTTTGTGAGTGATATCGAAGATTTATGTAGAGAATTTGTGACATTTTTATTATTCTTTTGTGATGCTGGTCACAGACAAATAAGAAAAACGTAAGCGCCTTGTCCAGCCCAGACAAGCACAGGAACTGTACGACATAAAAAACAGGACCTGTATAACAGGACCTGTAAGCATTAAATATTCCCTATATTTGATGGATCTGTACTGACTCCTTGCTGGCCAGGGACCCAGTTTGCCGGCACTCCTTTTCCTGTTTGCTTGGCATACTCGAATGCCTGCAACAGCCTTACATGTTCAGGAAGGTTGCGGCCGACATTGCCTGGATAAACTAGCTTAGCTCTGATAATCCCTTCAGGATCGATGAACACCGATGCCCTGAAGCAAGCCCCCGTTGTTTCATCAAGGATTCGGTAAGCACGGCTGATTACCTGAGTCCTGTCGCTTACCATTGGATACGTAACATTCTTCAAAGATGGAGATGTCTCCTTAAAAACCTTATGGGAATATACGCTGTCTGTGCTGATTGCCAGCAATTCAGCACCCAGCGCCTTTATATAAGGGTAAACAGCGGCGACCGCCGCTAGTTCTGTCGGTCAGACAAAGGTGAAATCACTTGGGTAGAAAAATAAAATGACCCACTTCCCCCGGTAATCCTCAAGGTTGATCTTCTTTATGTCACCATTAATCAACGCATCTGCTGTAAACAGCGGAGCCTGGTCATCACGGTTCGCGCAAAAAACAGTCGGGCACTCAACCAAATCTTGAGCGTACAATTTTTCGTCCATTTCAGCCGCCCTTTCTTTCTTAAAATTTTTATCTATACAATCATATGCAATTGATTTTTTATATTTCAGGTTCCAACAGGAAAAACTACTTTGGACAAGAAAGGAGGGTTCATGAATGGGCAGAGGCAAAGAGTTCAACCATAAGAAAAAAGGCCATCCCGGTGACCTGCCTTCAGGTGCGCTGAAAGCAAAGCGTCCTGAAACCGAAGCGCAGGAAGATGAGGAATTCCTCGTCGTCCAGGAGGCATTCAAAAATCGTGTAGAGGAAGACGAAGTATAATCTTGTATGACCTGGCGTAAACATCAAAAAGCCCAGCCGGATTGAGATTCCTGCTGGGCTTTTCCACAATCAATTCCACTTCTTGAAATTAGCGATTACCAGCCCATCGCCAACTACTGAATCTTCCTGGCGCTCAAAGCCGATTTTTTCATAAAGTTTCACTGCCGGTGTGTTTGCTGACCCGGTCGAAACGATCATTTCCGGGGCTCCTATCTGGTCCAATTGATCAAGCAGCTTCCTGGCAATCCCTCTGCGGAAAAATTCCGGGTGAACCATCATACGGTGAATATCCAGTACGTTCCGTTCTTTTTTATACGAGACAGCCCCTGCCAGCCTTCCATTGACATAACAGCCAATAAAGGTTTCGCCGCAATCCTGAAGCTGCTCGAAGGTTTCTTTTAACGGCGGGATTTCATCTGTGCCGATCAGATCCGCTTCTATCCTGTACGATTTCCTCTGAAGTTCAAGAACTTCAGCACACTCCATAATCACATTAAGATTGATTTGCCTGAATTCGGGCAGGAATCCGCAATCTTTTACCTTTTTAAAAATCAGCTCTTGCCTTTCCGTTAGCGGAGGCAGCTTATCCATTGGGAAAAAGCGAAGATCCTTGCTTTCACCATCAAGCATCTGTAGTTTCCCTTCCCACTCCTCGCATGCAAACAAGGCAATCGCATTATAAATTTCATCCCCATTTGGATATCTGAAATAGTACTCTTCTCCAGCAACCACGTCTAAAAATTTCAGCCTTTTTATACGAAGTCCTGTTTCCTCAAATATTTCCCTGCGAGCAGTTTCCTCAAAGCTTTCGCCGGGTTCCATTGCGCCTCCCGGAATCCCCCACTTGCCGGTATCGGAACGCAGCTGCAGCAGTACTTCATACTCTTTATTAAAAACAAGCACAGCAGAACCAACAAGAATGAATGGCCTGCTGCCAATAAGCTCACGGATTTCTTTAATATAGTCGCTCATGCTCTCCCCCATTACAAAAAATCTCTTTTTTCCATTATACTAAGAAAAGCGAAAGCGCCTCGGTCAGCCCCGACAAGTGTTGCCCGCCGAAAACCGCCACGTCCTGTGGCTTGGCGGGTCTAGCACATCGTGTGCCTCGGAGGGCCTGACAGTGAAGTCGCTCTTTGACTTTATTGGCAGAACCGAAATCGAAAAAGTATAGCCGACTGTCCAGAAACACAGAAACTGGAGACTCCGACAAAGAAGCGCTTTTTGCTTCTGCCGGCGGAGTTGAAGTTTCGGAGTTTCTAGGAGGCGCAACTAGACAATTCGAAATGCGGAGGCGACTGCTCAACTCCGACAAGCGTTGGAGGGCCTGCCTGTGAAGTCGCTCTTTGACTTCATTGGCAGGACCGAAGCGTCTCGAGGAGTTAGGAGCCGCAGCTGGACAAGCGACTCGAGCTGCTCAAAGCTAACGCTTCTCGCAAGATACTCGAAGAAGCAACCTCAAAGGATGAAAACTGGCTAGGCGCTGGAGCTAGACAATTTTCGAAGTTGAGATGATTTTAATTTGATATTATAAGTAAAGCATAAGCAAAACTGTTGTGTTTTGAAAGGAGTATTCATGAAATCATTAGTACTTGCAGAAAAACCAAGTGTTGCCCGCGAGCTTGCGCGTGTACTTGGGTGCAATAAAACGAATAAAAGCTATTTCGAAGGAAATCAATACATCGTCACCTGGGCGCTCGGCCACTTGATTGAACTGAAAATGCCCGAGAATTATGACCCGAAATATAAGGTGTGGAAACTTGAAGAGCTGCCAATCATCCCGGATAAAATGGGGCTGAAGGTCATTAAGCAGACGAGTCATCAGTTCAAGGCAATTGAGCACCTTGCTGAACGAAAGGATGTCGGTGAATTCATTATCGCTACTGACGCCGGGCGTGAGGGTGAGCTTGTCGCCAGATGGATCCTCGAGCGCATCAAATGGAAGAAACCAATCAAGAGACTTTGGATTTCTTCTCAAACGGACCGAGCAATCAAGGATGGTTTTAAAAACCTCAAACCCGGAAAGCAGTTTGAAGACCTTTATGAATCTGCTGTCTGCCGTTCCGAAGCTGACTGGCTGATTGGGCTGAATGTTTCGAGGGCATTGACAACAAAATTCAAAGATCCTTTATCTGCCGGTCGTGTCCAGACACCAACACTCGCAATGGTCCTTGAACGCGAGGATGAAATCAACAAGTTCGTTCCGAAGGAGTACTGGACAATCCAGGCAAAGGTCGGCTCGTTGAATGCAGAATGGGAGCATAAAGGCGAAAAACGAATTTTTTCAAAGGAAAAAGCAGAACAGATTCAAAAGAAACTGTCCAACAAAAAGGCTATCCTAAAATCAATCGACCGCAAGCAAAAGTCAGAACCGCAGCCGCTTCCATATGACCTGACCGAACTGCAGCGAGATGCCAACAAACGTTTTGGTTTTTCCGCCAAAAAAACCTCCAATGTGCTTCAGGGATTGTATGAACAGCACAAGCTCGTCACCTATCCCCGTACAGACTCTCGCTATTTGACGACCGATATGGAAGCGACAATGGCGGACCGCCTGCAGGGCATCATGTCCGGTTACCGTGACGAAGCAAAGCCGGCACTTGCGCAGAAAGGCAAAGTACAGGCTCGGCGGGTATTCAATAATGAGAAAGTCACTGACCACCATGCGATCATCCCGACAGAGGAACGCCTTCACCTTGCTGATTTGTCGCCAGATGAACGGAAGCTGTACGATTTGATCGTCCGCCGATTCCTGGCTTTATTTTACCCGGCTTATCAGTATGAAGTAATCCATGCTAACTTCGATGTTGAAGATGAATCACTGTCAGCACGGGAAACGAATATTCTTGAACTTGGCTTTAAAAAGGTTCTCGGGAAAGATGAAGACGATGCCGCTACACAATCACTTGGCCACCTCGAAAAAGGGAAGAGCTACTCTGTTGGCCAAGTCACCCTGAATAAAAAAATGACCGAACCGCCGCTTCGCCTGTCTGAGTCGGATATTCTCGCTAAAATGGAGAAATTCGGACTCGGTACTCCGGCAACACGGGCGGAGATCATCGAGCGGATCATCTCATCAGAAGTCGTGGAAAGACAGAATGGCCGCCTGTACCCAACTAAAAAGGGTAAGCAGCTCATCGACCTTGTGAATGATGAATTGACTTCCCCTGAATTGACGGCAAAATGGGAAAAAGAGCTCGAGGAGATTGCGCGAGGCAAAGGTGATCCGAAGGCTTTCAAAAAGCGGATTCGTGAGCAGACTGCCCGCCTTGTATCTGAAATCAAGACGAGCGACAAAACCTACCGAGCCCATAATCTGACAGGCTCAAAATGCCCTGAGTGCGGTGAGTTCATGAAGGAACGCAAGACAAAGGACGGACGCATCCTCGTCTGCTCCAGTCCTGAGTGCAGCTTCCGCAAGCATAAGGATCCAAAGCTTTCGCAAAGACGCTGTCCTCAGTGCCATAAGCGAATGGAAATCCACAACGGCAAGGCAGGCGCCTACTTCCAATGCCGACCATGCAATGTCGTCGAAAAGGCCGAGGACAAAAAGAAAAAAGGTGTATCCAAGCGCGAGGAACGCAAGCTGAAGGAAAAATACTCGCCATCCCAGGAAAACTTCGGCACCAGCCTTGGAGACTTGCTGAAAGCAGCGATGGAGGATAAGGATTAAAAACTATAGCTACACGAAAAGCGGCCATTGCGCCGCTTTTTTATTTGCAAAGAGAATGGAAAATGCAAAATGATTTAACTTGTAAAAAATTCCTTCAAAGTAGTATGATATTCGTTGGTTGTCATTTAGATATAAAAGGAGAAACACGATGAGGATAAGGGATTGGGATCGCAACTTGAAGATTCGCCTGTTTGGCGAGGCTTTGATGAATATAACATTTTGGATGTTTTTTCCGTTTTTAACGATTTATTTTGCTGAGAGCTTTGGTAAGGATAAGGCAGGGTTTCTGCTGATTTTTTCTCAGGTTTTCTCTGTATTCGCCAATCTGCTTGGCGGGTATACGGCTGACAGGTTCGGTCGCAAGCGGATGATGGTTATCTCAGCCTTTGGCCAGGGAATTGCCTTCCTTGTTTTTGCCTATGCGGTTTCACCATGGTTCACCTCGCCGATGCTCGGTTTCATCTGCTTTACGCTGGTCGGAATGTTCGGCTCCATCTACTGGCCGGCCAGCCAGGCGATGGTCGCTGATGTTGTCCCGGAAAAAGACCGAAGCAGCGTGTTCGCAATTTTTTATACGCAGATCAATATCGCTGTCGTAGTCGGCCCGATTCTCGGAGCGATTTTTTATGTAAAATATCGGTTTGAATTGATGATCGCAGTGGCGATTATCTCTATCCTTCTTGCGCTCGTCCTTGCAAAATGGACACGTGAAACGGTGCCGGCTTCCGCCAAGCAGGCACGTGCAGAGAATGGGAAATGGTATGACTTCCTTAAAGATCAAATTGCCGATTATAAGATTATCGTCCAGGATAAAATCTTCCTCATGTTCATCATTGCAGGGATTTTGGCGGCGCAAACATTCATGCAGCTTGATCTGTTATTCCCTGTTTACACAAAGGATACGGTGCATAATCAAACCGTGTTCGAACTCGGCAGCAAAGTATTCACCGTCAATGGCGAGCAGGCTTTTGGATTGATCCTTTCCGAAAATGGATTGCTCGTTGCCCTCTTCACTGTCGTTGTAACGAGATGGGTGACCCGATTCCGCGAGCGAAATGTATTTGTCTTGTCGTCGTTAATCTATGCAGTCGCAATCCTGATGTTTGGTGCGACGAACTGGATCTGGGGACTTATTGCGGCGATGGCTGTGTTCACATTGGCTGAACTGATGACAGCCGGTCTGCAGCAGACATTCATTTCCAATCTCGCACCTGAGCAGATGCGGGGACAATATTTTGCGGCCGCTTCATTGAGATATACGATTGGGAGGACGATCGCACCAATCAGCATTCCGCTAACCGTCTGGATCGGTTACGGCTGGACGTTCACAATCCTCAGCATTCTCGCAGTTTTAAGCGCGGTACTGTTCTGGGCAATGTTCCGGATGTATGAAAATAAGAAGGCAGCCGGTGTTTAACCAGGGAATTTGAAGAGTTGGTCGAAATAATTCGATATGTGGTCGATATATTTGAATTTTCGCCAATATATTGAAAAAAGTGGTCGATATATTTGTATTTTCGCCAATATATTAAAGAATTTACGCTGATAAGATGGTAAGAGTCTTACGTATCTTTATTTTTTTGCTACTAAAACAACCCAGCGCACAAAAAATCCATGCAGAACCAGACTCTGCATGGATTTTTATCTATTATTTTATCTTTGCATCGCTATATTTGAATGTCATGAACACAAATAGCAGGAAGCTGAGCAGCAAAGTGGATCCACCGACGATATAGAACACCATTGTGAATGTTTCTGGCAGCGGGAATGGCTTCACGTTATAAAGCCACATACCTAAAGTCAGGCCGAAGCTTCCAATGATTGCTGTCCAGACATGGAATAATGCTAGTTTTGAAGTTTTCGGCACCACATAAGAACGGTAGTAACTTGAGAATGCAAAGAGACTCAGCCAACCGACAACAAGTATATGGGCATGTACTGGACGGATGGCATAACTTCCGGCACCAGCCATATGAGAACCGAGGAATGCCCCAATGAAAGCATAAATA
Source organism: Mesobacillus boroniphilus (assembly GCF_018424685.1). Classification (NCBI taxonomy): domain Bacteria; kingdom Bacillati; phylum Bacillota; class Bacilli; order Caryophanales; family Bacillaceae; genus Mesobacillus; species Mesobacillus boroniphilus. The sequence goes on along the minus strand of NZ_QTKX01000003.1, from coordinate 477,126 downwards.
GCGGATAACCGCAATAAAACTACATCAAATTTCATCTTTTAAAAAATCCTCCTACTAGCCCTTTTATATACCGCTCTATTTTACCCTACGCTGATGTTAGGATGCCAGTTTTATAGGCTAGCAATTTTAAACAGAAAAGAAGTTCCCAGTCACACCTCGCCAATGTCTAGTTAAGTCGAATGTCTTAAGTTTCTTTTTTCCTATAAAATCGTTACAATGTAAAAGAAGATTCAGAAAAGGAGCGAAATAGATGAGTGATTTCCAAACGAATTTAGAGAAATATGCGAACCTTGCTGTCAAGGTTGGCGTTAACATCCAGAAAGACCAGACGCTTGTCATCAATACGACGATTGACTCCGCTGAGTTTGTCCGTCTCGTTGTGAAAAAGGCATACGAAGCTGGCGCTAAAAACGTCGTGGTAAACTGGAATGATGACGTGGTTAACAGGACGAAATACGACCTTGCACCTGATGAGGCGTTCAACGAATATCCAGAATGGCGTGCACGCGAGGTTGAAGATCTTGCTGAAAACGGTGCGGCATTCATGTCAATCGTGTCCTCAAGTCCGGACCTATTAAAAGGTGTGAAGTCTGAGCGTATCGGAAACTTCCAGAAAGCAGCTGGAACAGCACTTTCAAAATACCGCAAATACATACAATCTGATAAAGTCAGCTGGACAGTCATTGCTGCTCCTTCTGAAGGATGGGCAAAAATGGTGTTCCCTGATGAGACTGCCGAAACGGCTGTTCAGAAGCTTTGGGATGCGATCTTCAAAGCAGTTCGCGTCAATACTGAAGATCCGGTTGCTGCATGGAAAGAACATGACTCTTCCCTTCATGAAAAAGTTGATTACCTGAATGGCAAGCGTTACAAGAAGCTGCACTACAAAGCACCAGGCACAGACCTGACAGTCGAACTTCCTGAGAAGCATATCTGGGTTGGCGCTGGCAGCGTGAACGAGCAAGGCAATGAATTCATGGCAAACATGCCGACTGAAGAAGTCTTCTCTGTACCATTGAAAACTGGTGTGAATGGCTATGTATCAAGCACAAAGCCACTTAGCTATGGTGGAAACATCATCGATAACTTCAAGCTCACTTTTGAAAATGGAAAAATCGTCGGAGTCGAAGCTGAAGAAGGCGAAGAAATCCTGAAGCAGCTTGTGGCGACAGATGAAGGTTCACACTATCTTGGAGAAGTTGCTTTAGTTCCATTTAACTCGCCAATTTCTCAATCAAATGTATTATTCTTCAACACATTGTTTGATGAAAACGCGTCAAACCACTTCGCAATCGGAAGTGCTTATGCTTTCTGTGTTGAAGGCGGCAAAACAATGTCTTCAGAAGAATTAGCTGAAAACGGCTTGAACGAAAGCATCACCCACGTCGACTTCATGATCGGTTCCGATAAAATGGACATCGACGGCATCACGGAAGACGGAACTGCTGAGCCAGTGTTCCGCAACGGAGACTGGGCATTGTAAGATTGGATATATGTTTAAGAAAACAGCCGAACAATGTGTTCGGCTGTTTTTATTATATGGACGGAAATTTCATTCTGACAGATTTTCTCTTGTTCACTTATAACCTGTCTTAATTCGGATTTTATTTTGACAGCTTTCCCTTCGTTCACTTGAAACCTGTCTTAATCCAAGCTTTATTTTGACAGCTTTTCCTTCGTTCACTTGAAACCTGTCTTAATTCCAGCTTTATTTTGACAGCTTTTCTCTTGTTCCTCTCAAACCTGTCTTAATCCAAGCTTTATTTTGACAGCTTTTCCTTCGTTCACTTGAAACCTGTCTTAATTCCGGCTTTATTTTGACAGCTTTTCTCTTGTTCCTCTCAAACCTGTCTTAATCCAAGCTTTATTTTGACAGCTTTTCCTTTGTTCACTTGAAACCTGTCTTAATTCCGGCTTTATTTTGACAGCTTTTCTCTTGTTCCTCTCAAACCTGTCTTAATCCAAGCTTTATTTTGACAGCTTTTCTCTTGTTCCTCTCAAACCTGTCTTAATCCAAGCTTTATTTTGACAGCTTTTCTCTTGTTCCTCTCAAACCTGTCTTAATCCAAGCTTTATTTTGACAACTTCTCCTTCGTTCACTTGAAACCTGTCTTAATCCAAGCTTTATTTTGACAGCTTTTCCATCGTTCTCTTGAAACCTGTCTTAATTCCGCCTTTATTTTGACAGCTTTTCTCTTGTTCCTCTCACACCTGCCTTAATCCAAGCTTTATTTTGACAGCCTTCCCTTTGTTCACTTGAAACCTATCTTAATTCAGGGTTAAGCCTGCCAGCATATCAACTCTCCTCCCCTGTCTTGTCCAATCCCTACTTCCTCGAACGTTTCAGTACTACCAGCTTCTTAATAAAAATATAAACTTCCTTTCCCTTATGCACCCCAAATCACTGTGCTATAATAAAGTTACCAAGAAATTATTACATATAACATTAGATATATTGTTAACCTATTCGTTTATCTGGGGGCGACGTCTTGATCCAATTACAAATTATTGTGACGGGAGAGGTTCAGGGTGTGGGATATCGGTATTATACTCAAATGAAAGCGATCCAGTTTGGTATTACTGGCTGGGTAAGGAATCTACAGGAAGGCGGCGTTGAAATTCTTGCTTCAGGTTCTAGAGCTGACCTTGAGAAGTTCATTGATGAGGTACGCAGGGGCAATCCTTTCTCCACTGTTGACCATATTGAAGTGAATGAAACTGAGAAAACTGAAACCTATAAGTCATTTGCAATAAAATATTAAAAAGGCAGAGGAGCCATCCTCTGCCTTTTCTGTGTAAAAAGTTAAAACTCTATTATCGATCCATCAGGCTTTTTTAAAATAGCCTCCCTCATCTTCTTCAGCTGTTCTTCCTCGCTTGGCTTCAACCTGAGAAGTGACAAAAGTTCGAGAGAATCGAGCAGTCCTTCTGTCCAGTTTTCAAGCTGTGCGGTCAATATCGCATCTTCCGGGCATAGTTCATCAATCATTTTGTTCTCTTTCAGTGCCTTGTCGATCAATTCCAGCGCCAACTCCTTAGTAATCTCTCCATTGGCTGCCTTCAGCTTTTCACATGCTGTTTTGGCCGTTTCGTCCACTGTCTTTTTCACCGGCTCGACCACAGGCTCTGTCACTTTTTTGGCCGTGTCCGTCGTTTCCTTGACGACCTCTTTTACAGGCTCTGTCATCTTGCCGACTGTTTCTTCCACAGGAGTTGTTACCTTACCGACCGTACCCTCTATCGGGTCTGTTACCTTGATTATTGTATCTTTTAATGGATCGGTCACTTTGCCAATTGTATCTTTAAGTGAGTCTGTCACTTTGCCTACCGTATCTTCAAACGGATCGGTCACTTTGCCGATTGTTCCATCGGTTACTTCATCAAGCAAGTCGAATGGCTTAGACACTTTATCCTCCACTTCCGAAGATAGTTCATCTTCCACAGGAGTGCCTTCGCACGTAAGCGGAAGTTGTTCGGAGGTGATTTTCTTGATTTCCTTATTCATCTGTTCAAATGGCATCGATCCGAGATCCTGTAAAATTTTCAATGTGCCTGGCTTCTGGACCCCGCCGTTTCCATTTACAGTCTGCAGCTTTAACTGGTCGAGGCTGCTGTTGGCTGCATTCATCGAATGAGCAACCATTGTCACTCCTTCAAGTGCAGCATCCGGAATTACCTTTGCTGCATAGATGCATGCTCCCTTGAATGAAATGGCACTGGCATCGACCTGCATTCCTTTTATATGGACCGGACCGCTTGCTTTCATTGTGATGCTCACAGTCCCTCCAGGTGTCGCGAATTGTTTTGTCAGCCTCATGCCATAAATCTGTGCTGATTCGTAGGTAATCCGCAGCATCGGCTTGGCATTAGATCCGGATGTCTCGCCGGCCACAACCATTGCTTTCATATTTTCACCCACCACTCTGTCAGCCTGGATGATAAACCCCTCTTTGTCATTGGCGGCTGCATTCACTTCTTCGATAAAAGGGAATAAGGATAATGCAGCAAGCTGAATGCACATCACTATTAAAAATAATCGATGTTTTACAACCTTCATTTCGTCTCCCCTTTACCCCGTTTTGGCAGGCTGCGCAGGCACGTCCGAGCTTGGCCTCCCTGCTGATTCCTCGGCCGGCACCATCCGCCAGGCTGTCAGCAATGCCCCGCCGATGATTCCAAATATCGTTCCGAACAGGAAGCCGCCCAGAGCGCCGATAACGGATAGAATTGACAGGAAAATCACAATGATGCCCAATGCTTTTGAGGCACTTGGTAAAAAGAAAGACATCAGTCCTATCAGCGTTATCAGCCCGCCAAACAGCAAGCCGATGACGGCGACCGATCCCGGGAGAAAGGTGCTGAGATACAGGTTCAATGGCACCCATAAAATCATCAGGCCGCTCAAGATAGTTAAAATCGCTCCAAAAAAAGGCCTCGTATGCCTCCACTTTTTAAAAACCATTCCTTATCACCTCGATTATTTCTTATCGATTTTTTCCACTGTCAGTTTCATGCCGGCCATATTGATGGTTTCCTGGAATAAGTAATGTGTCTTCAACTTGGCATTCTCAAGGATGATGGTACTTGATGTCTGCTGGAATTGCTTTGTCCAATCGGTGCTGTTGTTTTCTTCGAGCGCAAGGTTTTGGAATTTGGCGTTCGCTTCAATCAACCCGGCATCATGCTGGAGACCTGAAATCTGTACAGGTTTTGATGCCTGGATTTTTACTCGGATCCATTCCCCGCCTACTTGAAAATCCTTGTATAATTGCAGGTTATCGATTGTCAGTTTTTCAATGATATTTGTTCCTTGTGGCGTAGCGTCTGAATTACTCGTTTCCCCAAGTTTTGGATAGAATTTATAGCCTTCTCCTTCTAGCTTATCGAACTCAACATAAAAATCGCCAACCCCGGCAATCGGTACAGCGTAAGCCACGCCTGACAATCCGAATGACACCAGCAAGATTCCAAGCGCAAGAAGTCCTGCGGCCAGGGCACCCCAAAAAACCTTCTTATTCGTCTTGCTTTCCATTACGACAGCTCCGTTCAAGGAAGCCACCTCCATTTAAATATTTTTAAAATTCAAAAATAACTATTGCTTATAACATATCCCCGAAAAATCTAGCCTACAACCGCGAAAAAAATCGTTAACAACATGTTAACCCCGTTAAATGTCGGGGTATAAAGAAGCGACGCACAATAATCTGAATTTTTAAACGAATAATATTTTACCAGAATTTGAGAGTGAGGTTACCTGATGGAACATAAGATTGAGGATTTGGCCATTAAAGGTTTGGTTCTTTTAAAAGAATGCGAGAAACCGTTTCTTAAAGAATGGTCCCATTTAAAGAAAGATATGAAAGCCTGGCAAAACGAGCTTGTATCTGAATTTGAAAGCATGATTGTTTATGGCTTCAATAACCTTTCCCGTACCACCTTTGATTCTTCAAATGATTTCATCCAACTACTAGTACTTAGGTGGCAAAAACGCCATCCCGACTTCGTCGATGATTTTGACGCCATCTTTCTGATCAGTGCAGTTGAAAACTTATTTCACAAGGTGTTAAAAAGAAAGAATGCTGGATTCCTGGAGCATCAAGCAGTACAGATTTTTTTTACAAGGATTCTCGACAAGGTCCTGCACACGCAGCAGCTAGAATACCAGGATGACAAATGGCTGAAGATGATGTTGAGCCTGCGGGCTGTTCCTAGTAATTGGCTTGCGGTCATCCGCAACGAAAAAGCCCAATGCAAGGTAAACAAAGTCGTCTGCGCCGATGGCCTCGTGGTGAATGAACAGCTTGTCACCATGTGTGAGGGACTTCAAGCCGAGCATGCATCGGACCTGGCAATAGCGCTTTCCAGATTGTTGTCACCAGGTCAGGACCACCCTCAAATCATCACGATTCCCTGCCTGACTGAAACACTGTTAATCTGCGTGAAGGAAAAAGCGGAGACCGTGACAGACGAGCAAAAAGAGACGCTTCGAAAAATGTATCTGAAACAAATGAAGCTGAACCACCTGGAAAGTGAACTTGAGTGGAAGGATGCCACCCTCCTGTTCCAGCAGCGGCTGATCCATTCTCAAAGTGCCTCGGAAGCCGTTAAAATGATTACGCAGGGTTTGGTCGATTATCTGCCCTTTACACGCTGCGCCCTTTTCATCTATTCCCCGGGGGAGCACAGCGGAGTCGGCGTTCATGCTCATAACGTCAATACTGGGTCTGTGCAGCACATCAAGGAAGGCATTGCCGAGTTTCCCCTGCTGACGAAATACTTGAAGCATTTCAGCCATTCTAAACCTATTTTTATCGAAGAGGCAGCTGAAATTTTGCCTGGAAAATACGTCCGCGATTACAGCCTGAAATCATTGGTCGTCCTGCCAATTTACGTGCCTGCTGAAAATAAACTGATTGGCCTGGCATTGCTTGACCGCGGAGAAAATACATCTTTTACTGTCGACAATCAAACTCTTACCGCTCTTATCAAATTCGGACAATATGGCGGCGAATTGTTGAACCAGTATTATGAGGATGCCGTCCAGCTTTTCGGCGTACAGCGAAACGTCCTGACCATCCGTGAGCGCGAGGTGCTCAAACTGATTGCAGAAGGTGCTTCCATCAATGAAGCAGCTGACGCACTCCACCTCAGTTCCTACACCGTACGTGATTACATTTCAGCAATCATCCAGAAACTCGATGCGAAAAACCGGACCGATGCCGCCGTCAAAGCGTTGAAAATGAGGTTGATACAGTAAAAGCTATTTCGGCCTGCTCCTAGCCTGCTCCTACTCAAGGGAGCAGGCCCTATTGCTTTTTGCCTCACAATCTCGCAGAATAGAAGAGATATAAATCTTAGGGGGTACATATTGGATGTGGAATGAATTCAAGAAATTTGCCTTTAAAGGCAATGTGCTGGATCTCGCTGTTGGAGTAATCATCGGGGCGGCTTTTGGGAAAATCGTTTCTTCGCTTGTCGATGACATTATTATGCCGATTGTGGGACTCGCTACTTTCGGGGCTGATTTTTCAGAACTTACATACAAAGCGGTAAACTACGGTTCGTTTCTCCAAGCTGTCGTCAACTTTTTCATCACAGCCTTCGCCATTTTCTTCTTTGTGAGAATCATTAACCGCTATCGAAAAAAAGAAGAAGCCAAGCCTGCAGCTCCTAAAATTGATGCAAAAGAAGAGCTGTTGATGGAGATTCGCGATCTTTTAAAAGAAAAAAAACGTATTTAAATATTTTTAACGCAGGATGAAACCAGTGGTGCCTGTCACTCGTATACATAATCAAATAAAATTATGAGGTGACATATTAAATGTACGCTTACTCAGATAGCTCCATGATGCCATCGGTAATGAGAACCTTCGCGTTTTCACTGGCAATTGCCTTTATTGGCACAATGGCTGGGGTGTTTGTTCCGCCTGCGCTGTTCCTTCCACTCATCATCATTGAGCTTGCGATGCTGATAGGAGTGTTCTTTTTAAGAAAAAAGAAAGCTATCTCTTATGCATTTCTTTATGCGTTTACGTTCATATCTGGAATGACGATGTATCCTGTCATTGCCCATTACATCGCAGTATCTGGTGCCAATGTAGTGATCAATGCTCTCGGAGCCACTACCGTTGTTTTTACTGGTCTCGCGATTTATGCGACAAAAACTAAGCGTGACCTTAGCTTCCTTGGCGGCATGCTGATGGCAGCCTTGCTGGCGCTGATTGCTGTAGGTATTTTTAACTGGATCTGGCCGCTTAGCTCGACCGGAATGATGGCATACTCGTTCATTGGGATTCTTGTTTTCAGCGGATATGTTTTGTTTGATTTTAACAGGATGAAGCATTATGGCGTGAGTCCAGAAGAAGTGCCGCTGATGGCTCTTAATCTATATCTAGATTTCATCAATCTCTTCCTATATATCCTGCGTTTCTTCGGGATACTATCGAGCAATGACTAAAAATGATTCAAAAGGCAGCCCTCAACGGCTGCCTTTTTGCTTGTACCAATATTTAGATAAACTTCCAATTTTTTATCATGTTTAATGAGTTTTCAGTGATTTCACCTGGGTATATATATAATGCAAGGCCAATACAAAACCTAGAAGGGACTGGTTAAAGTGCAAAACTTTACGGCGACTTCGGAAAATGTCATTGGCTTAGCATACGGAGGAAGATTTGCGTTGCTATCTCAAGGCACGCTGGTCTTAAATCGATGGACTTAACATCGATAGACCACATTGCTTTTAAATAGCTTGAGCAGAGCACTCCTCTAAGTTTGTCCGCAGGATATGAGCAAGGCCAATATTAGTAATGAAGGGACTGGTTAAAGTGGAAGACTTTACGGCGACTTCGGAATACGTCATTGGCTATGCAAGCGGAGGAAGATTCGCGCTGCTGTCTCAAGGCACGCTGGTCTTAAATCGATACATTTAATATCGATTCATCCCAGAGCGCAAATTGAATAACAGAGGAATACTCCTCCCATCGTCCGTATGTCGGACTCAAAAAAGGTGCAGGCCCAGTGGCCCGCACCTTTTTTGATAAAGCTCTTTTCATCTTAATATTAAATTGCAATCCAGGAAAAATTCGGCTTTAGGAATTTTTCCTTTTTAAACGTCTATAAAGATTTTAAAAAATAACTTCATCCCATACGAAAAGAGCCTCATAGTATTAAACCTCACAAGATATTTAAGCAAGGAAAAAATCGGCACTTTGATTTTTTCTTTTTTGACGCCTATCGAGTTTAGTAAAGATCAATTTATCACAAACGAAAAGACCCTCTGAGTATCACACTTCACGAGTTTTTGCATGAAGCTTACAATCTGAATGTGCTCCCAAAGGTTTACTAGATTCCGACATCTGGGTATTTAATATATATCTTTAACAAGGAGGTTTTTATCATGGAAAAAGACCATATGATTCATAAAGATGGCGATGTCGATACTAGCAAGGTAGATGAGACCCTCGAACGGATGGATACACAACAGGCAGATGAAATCCTTGGTGATTTCAATGAATTCAGAACCTATCTGAGCAAACGGATCAAGCTGGGCAAGACAGCGGGGCTTGATGAAGAGCAGCTTGCGAAAACGGCTGAAAAGGTTGCCGATTACCTCGCAGACAAGGTGACACCTCGCAACAAAGAGGAGCAGCTGCTACAGGAACTATGGAAGGTCGGCACAAAAGAAGAGCAGCACGCATTGGCCCATATGCTTGTAAAATTAGCTGAATAGAAAAATCGCCCTTCAATGGGCGATTTTTTCTATTATCATCCCGCTATTCAAAAAACCGGTTCTTCCCTTTTACTCTTAATATATCTCCCATCCAGCCTTTAATTTTCAAATAATAAAAAAGTGCTATCGTGGAGAATAAAATTAAAGCACCCGCAAGTGCGTAGCCAAATTTCCATTCTAATTCCGGCATAACTTTAAAGTTCATGCCCCACAGCGCTCCCCAGGCCATTACTGGTGTAAATAACACCGTCATGACGGTTAAAGTCTTCATGATTTCATTTCCGCGAAGGGTGGATACCACTTCTTCTAGATTGATCATCGTGTCAATCGCTTGCTGGTACTCATCCAGGAGCGTCTGTACCCGTTCAACACGTGTCACAACCCGGCTAAATTCACTCATTTCATGAATTTCCTTGCCATAGGCTTCTTCAGCGATGAACTTCAATTCATTGATTGGTACCAAAAGATTTTTCCAAATTAGCAGTTCATGCCTGTTTTCATATATTTTTTCAAGGATTTCACGGTTGTTTTGTTCTTTCATTTTCCATAAAAGCTCATGGAGCCGCTCTTCATATTCATCTATTTTTTGCAGATAATTCACCAGGATCTCCCCTAGGAGTACAAAGAAGCCATCAACAGCATTTTCTGATTGCTCCATTTGCTTGTTAACACTTAAAGGGTCTGATTCCAGCACTGTAAAATCAAAATCAATAGTAATAAAGAAATCTTTGCTTATATAAAAATGGAAGATATTTTTTTCATGCTGTTCTTCGATATTCTGTTTATAAATAAGCGAGCCCCAAATATGTTCCTCTCCCCTTGTTTCAGTGTTGAGCTGAAGGAGATTCGCCTGCCTTTCTTTTATGTTGGTATACCAGTTCTCGCATGTTGGATAATTGGATATAACTTCCTCGATTTGTGATTGATCCGCTTTCTCAAAATCAAACCATATCCATTTTTCCTCATTGAATGTTTGCCGCAATGGTCTCAGACCTTTCTCTTTCAATCAATTTTCAAGTGTTACTTTTCCCTGAAAAGCAGGATTCGAAACTAATGTCGGCTAATACTTGGCAAGCCTTCCATTTTAAAAATGTTTTTGATTTTCATAGAGCGGGTAAACATGACATATACGGGGCAGATAAAAATCGCTTCAAGCCTCTATACACTTTTAAATAAGTGTTATTAATAGGAGGGAATATAAAATGCAAACAAAAACCAAAAACGCAGTAATGTTAGGTGTGGGAGCTGCCGCTTTATGGATGGCAATGAAACCTGAAAATAAGGAAAAGATTACTAATATGGCTACTCAAGTGAAAGAAAAGGTCATGCCATCGAAGCCAGATGTGATTCCTGTACAAAAAGCTGGAAACCCTGACCCATTGGACGTTGAAGACAACAAAATGGTCAGCGAAGGCGCTATGTACGGGGTAAACTATTACAACGAGAATCTGCAAGAACAAAGATAAACCGTCCGGGGAAATGGTTCCCCGGTCTATTTTTGTTTAATTTTAACCTCATCAATCAATACTAGGTACTGTGAGGGGGCTTGGGGTAGTGGGTATCCTATTTATTTTTATTTACTTTTTCATCGTTTTTACTGTAATAGAAATTAACACTTCTATTTTTGTCACAACGGGCCTAGACAGAAAAGTTGCCAGGTTTCAGGTTATTTCCATGCTAACAGGCACTGGTTTTACCACAGGTGAATCTGAGCTGATCATCGACCATCCTGTCAGAAGAAGATTGGGTGCTTTTTTGATTTTATTTGGAGCTTTCTCGCTTGCAGTGATTATTTCCGCGATCAGCAATCTCCTGACTGACAATTTTTACACGATGGAAATTACCTATGTTGCAGGAGGACTATTGATCCTGCTATTTATTTTAAAAACACCAACAGTGCAAAAAATGATGGCGACTAAAATGAAAAGAGAACTAAAGGAGAACTACGAGCTTGCGGATTTGCCCATCCGGGATGTGCTTTTGATGGATGATGAAGATGAAGTACGGGAGATTTCGATTAAGAAAGATTCTCCCTTCGCCGGAAAGACCTTTGATGAAGTGGTCACTCAAAAAGACGATCTTATTCTTTTGTTTATTAAAAGAGGTGATATCAATATCCGGCAGAAATCTCATAAAACAAAGCTTGAAGCCGGTGACCGTCTTGTTTTATATGGAAATAACCCTTTGATAGATGAAAAATTTAAAGATGCCTGACTCGATGGTATTCGAATCAACCACCATGAGTCAGGCATTTTGTGTTTGCTCGGAGTTCGGCAATTCCTTCCTTGCATACTCCGTATGAGAGCCATGAACAGTTTTTACAAAGGTCATCAAGATCATCGGGTTCAACCTTTTCCGCAGTCCATTTGACAAGCTCAGATTTTAAATAACGTTCGCCCGGCACAAGACCTAAATGACGAATGACATTCCCATCCATCGTCAGCACATGTTCATTCGACCCCTCACTCGCCTCACATATCTCAAGGCCTCTATGTGGACAGGACATGCATGCGTCATCGAACGCAGCAACCACCTTTATGTAAAAATCCTGCTCAGGATCGCGTATATCTTTTACGATACTCTCCATCTTCTTCACAAACTCAGGGCTGTAGCCCATCCCCCTGAAACCATGGACACAGAGGAGATGGTGTCCGCGCAATACTTTTTCCACATCATCACTCCTGAAAAATTAAGCTGTTTAATTAATTCTCCGAAAATCATTGTTTTCCTTTAAAATCTAGAATCTTTGATCACACTCTTAGCCCGCCAGGTAATGCCGATTTTTTTACAAATCGTCAGGTAATGCAGCAGCAAGATAACCATACTGCCCGTATTCATGCCTACGATAACCCCTTCCATCCCCCATTCCGGTCTTGAGCCGACGAGGTAAATCAGTGAAAAGGTAACAATCGTAGCATAAACGGAGTGAATAAAGGCGTCCTTCACCAATCCAAGTCCGATCAAATACGCCTGCATCGGGATGGTGAAGTAGTGGAACAGGAAGTATGGCGCCAGCAGCTGCAAAAAGACCGCTGCCTGCTTAGAATGAAAGAAGGTATTAGTCAGTGGCTCTGCCAGAAAGTAAAAAGCAGTTACAGCCGGCAATCCATAAAGCAATGTTAACAGCATTACCTGCTGCAGCAATTTTTGCAGCTTAAAGAACTCTTTTTCCGCATATGCCTTCGATACAGTCGGAATCAGGATGATCAGAAAGGAATGGGCTATAAACGCCGGGAAAAATCCAATCGTCATCGCAATTCCCGCCATCATCCCGAATTGTTCCGTTGCCATTTCCGCTGTTAATCCAGCACTGACAATCGCAAATTTTATCAGAAATGGCTGAACAGCATGCGTCAGGGAATGAAAAATCCTCAGGCCGGTCGTCGGCACGGAAACCTCCACAAGACTCTTTCTCACCTCTCGCCCGCTTACATGCTTACCTGATACACTTTTAATCTTCTGATAAGACATAATGAAGTAGTGTAATAGATAAAGGAACACGACGAGCTCGCTTCCCGCCAGTGTGCAAAAAGCAACCAGGAGCGCCGTTTCGCTTCCAAACTCAAAAAACTGAAAAACCGCTGAGAGCAACAGGAGCTGAACAGCTCTTCTGATAAAATGGGAAATCGCAATTTTCCCCATATCCTGTTTTCCCATGAAAAATCCCCTGGCGATAGCAGTAATCGTCATCACCGGTATCAGTGACAGCACGACCCATTTAAGCAGGGGGTGATAATCCTTGAATACAGGAATGCTTGGAAGCAGAATGGCAGCACCAATTAGCAACACTGTTGTGAATACCACCGCCAGCCTGATGGCATGGCTGATCATGCTCCGGTGGTAAGACTCATCCCTCTCCGCGATCATCTTTGAAATCGACACCGGCAGCTCAAAGCTCGCGAGCATCATGATCAGGAAAATCGTCGGCAATATCGTCATGTAATGCCCCATACCGCTTTCCCCGAGCTCCCTTGCCAGAATCATATTGACGAGGAACTCCACCACTTCTCCAAGAAAAGTAGCAATCACGAGGATAGACATCCCTTTTAAAAAAGTATTCATAGCTTCTCTCCCAATCCCGTCTCATTTACTCCTATAAACATATGAGACAAGTCTGGACAATATGAAGGGGGGTTCAAAAAAGGGATTCTTCATTAGACGAAAGGGTTTTATAGCGAAATTCTCTTTATTATAGCGATAATTTCTCTTTTATAGCGATATTCTTATTTTTATAGCGAATTGGAAAATCCAGCGTATTTTTACCAGTAAAATAAAGGAAGAACTGCCTCTATAAGCAGTTCTTCAACTTGTTTTATGATATTTCCTCAAGCTTTGAATACAGCTGATTTCGTTTTGACTCTAAAGCTTCTTTTTCAGCGTGAAGCTCCTGGAGCATTGCAAGATCGGTCATTATGGCCATTTGCTGTTCAAGTGTGGCAATCGATTTTTCATGACTCTCGATTTCTTCGAACAGGACTTCTTCCTCATGATCAACAACAGGTTGTTTGACTATTTCTTCCCTTTTAGGAGGTTTTACAGATTCCGCAGGAGCTGGATTAGCAGCCTCCCACCGCTTCCGTTTCTCCGCCATTTTCACTCTCGCCCGGTCGTAATTGCCTTCTATTTCCGTCAGCTCCCCGTCCTCAAGCCAGTAAACCTTATCAAAAAGCTTATTCAGGAAATAGCGGTCATGGGAGACAGCCAGGAGCGTACCCTCAAATCCATCCAGCGCCTCCTCCAGTACTTCACGTGAATCGATATCGAGATGATTGGTCGGTTCATCAAGAATAAGGAAATTAAGATCTTGATGCATCAACTGTGCAAGTCGAAGCCTCATTCGTTCGCCCCCGCTCAGCTGTGAAACTTTCTTAAAAACAGATGCACCATAGAACAGGAATCCTGCCAGCACATTTCGGGCCTCTCCCTCATTCATTACTACCTCGTTCCGGAATGCATCAAGCACGGTGCCTTTCTGACTGGAAAGTTCCATATGCTGTGATAGGTATCCGATTTTAACATTGCTTCCTTTACGCACTTCTCCATCGTCAGGCTTAATGTCACCCTGGATGAATTTTAGCAGAGTTGTTTTACCAGAGCCATTTTCGCCGACAATCGCCGCCCGGTCCTTATAGTGCAGCTGGAGATTGACGTTTGAAAAAAGCTCTCTCCCTCCAAATGATTTTTCAACATCCTTATAAACCAGCACATCCTTACCGCTCCGGGCACCTGTCTCCAGTTCAAAATTCATTTTCTTCCTGTTTAAAACCGGTCGGTCCAACTTCTCCATTCTGGCCAGCGCTCTCTCCATGTTCGTCGCCCTTTTATGGAGAGCTGCACTTGGCGGGTTCGATCTATTCGCCCAATCACGCAGACGCTTGATTGCCTCTTTCATCTTCTTGATTTTCCGCTGCTGCTCTTCATACGCCTGGAATTCACGCAGTAATTTTGCTTCTTTTTCTTTGATGAACCCTGAATAATTGGCATGATAGAGGTCAATCTCGCCATCCTCCAAGTCGAGGATTTTCGTCGCTGTTTCGTCAAGGAAATAACGGTCATGCGAGATGATCACAACTGTCCCATCGTATTCTTTCAAAAATTCGGCCAGCCACTCAGCAGCCATGATATCAAGGTGGTTTGTCGGCTCATCGAGAAGCAGCAAATCCGGATTTCTCAACAAACTCAATCCAAGGCCTACTTTCGTTTTTTCACCGCCGCTAAGGTTGTTAAAATCGGAATCCAGCAAGCCCTCAATCTTCAAGCCGTTGGCAATGCGGTCAATATTCGCCTCCATTTCATAACCGCCTCCAAGAGAAAACTTCTCCTGAAGAACACCGTATTTTGCCAGCAGCCTTTCTAGCTTAACCGAATCCTCGCCTGCCGCTGCCATCTCGATTTCTTGTTGCTTCATCTCCTCCTGAACAGCCAGTAACTCATCAAAAGCTGTTTCTAGAACTGCCCTCGCTGTCATCCCTTCCTCGTAGGCAGGAACCTGGGCAAGATATCCGATTTGCAAGCCTTTTTTCCAATGTATCTTCCCTTGATCCGCTTCTTCCATGCCGGCAATCAGCTTCATCAACGTTGTCTTGCCGCATCCATTTGGTCCAACCAGGCCAACCCTGTCGTTCTCGTTTATTTCAAAAGACAAATCCTCAAAAATCAAATTGCCTCCGTACATTTTGCTTATATGGTTAATACTGCATGCTATCATTATTTTTTCCTCCTATTAACGATCCCCCTATTCACCTAACGCCGCCCGGTTTGTTTTATAAGCACAAAAAAGCCAGGGGCAGATGGCTCTGCTCCTGGCTACTGCAATCCAATGAATACAAAAGGAGGGCATTGAGCCCTCCCCATTCACCGAAGCTTGCTATTAAGCGGGAAAAGAGATGATCATACCGTTTGTATTTGATATTAAGCTGTTAAAAAAGGACACACGTATCCCGTTGGCAGCTGCAACAGCAAATTTTGCACGACAAAAATAAAGGAACTCATTCCAAAATCCGCGTACAAAAACAGTCTTGATCATCTCTCCTCACCTCCGTTCAATAATAGTTAGTTTTATTTTACAATTACATATTTATTTTAGCAAGTTTTTCCTTTTATGTTCCTGGTTTTTCATCAGCTTCTTGTTATTTTAATGACGGACAGTTTTTTCATTTCTATCACGATTTGTGTCCGTCATACCCACGATAACGGACAGATTTCCCGCTTCTTCATCAATTTCTGTCCGTCATACCTTCGATGACGGACAAAATTTCCGCTTCTTCCTTGATTTCTGTCCGTCATAACCCCGATGACGGACAGATTTTCCGCTTCTTCCTCGATTTCTGTCCGTCATAACCCCGATGACGGACAAATTTTCCGCTTCTACCACAATTTCTGTCCGTTAAAAATCATCCAGCTTCAGCCAGTGTTTCTGTCCGTTACAACCTTATTCAATAGCGTTTCCATCTTAAACAAACGTTTGATTAAATCCTGTTCAGTGGTTTCACATTGGGATTTTCTCAATTTTTCCCAAACAGTTAATCTTGTGGATAAAGCGTTTAAGCAAGCTTGGCCCGCGGGTAAGGGATAAATAACGAAGGAGTGGGTGGCAATGCTTAGACACTTGGAACTTTCTGATTACCAGCTCTGGATGTGTAAAAAGATAAAGGAAAAGTTAGCTGAAAAGCATGACTATATAAATAGTGCTTCCCGTTATCCAAATGAATTTGAAGAACGGGAAGTCATATCCATAGCGTTAAGCGAAATGCTTATGAAATTAGATGTAATCGACAAAAAAGCAAATTGATTTTATTGGGGCCACTGGCCTCTTTTTTGTTTTATCGATTCAGATGATCCTGAGTTGAATCCTTCCTTCTCAACTCAGCGAGGATATCAGTCAATAATGCTTCCTGCCTTTTTGTGCTGGTGACAAGCATCACAAAAAGTACAATTAGAACGATTGGCAATCCGATTGACAACAATATTCCAAACAGGCCAAACAAACCAAAAAACGGCTCCATTCAGAACACCTCCCTCTGTTATTTTACGATTGAATGCCTGAATGCATAGATGACAGCCTGGGTACGGTCCTGCACCTGCAGTTTGCTCAGGATATTGCTGACGTGAGTCTTCACAGTCTTAAGGGCGATAAATAGTTCGTCCGCGATTTCCTGGTTTGTCTTTCCTTCAGCAATCAGCTTCAAGACTTCCATCTCACGCTCTGTCAATTCTTCGTGCAGCTCGACGTTGTTTCTCTGGCGCATTTTCATCATCATCTTGCCCGTCACTTCCGGCTCGAGCACAGGCTGTCCTGAGTATGTAACTCTTACAGCATCAGCAATTTCGCTGGCTTTCGATGTTTTCAGCATATAGCTAGTCGCTCCTGCCTCAAGTGCGGGATACACTTTTTCATCATCGAGAAAGCTAGTGACAATGATGATTTTTGCATCTGGCCATTGCTCGATGATTTGCCTAGTTGCTTCGATTCCGTCCATTTCCTTCATGACCAAATCCATGAGAATAATATCCGGCCGCAGCTCAAGCGCCATCTCGACACCTGTCTTCCCGTTATCCGCCTCGCCGATTACCTCAATATCCGCCTGCGCCGATAAATACGAAGAGACACCAATCCGCACCATTTCATGGTCATCCACAAACACAACTTTAATCATTCTTCTCACCCGCCACCACTAATATTGGAACCTTGACCTCAAGCCTGGTCCCTTTATTTTCAACACTCACAATCTTCAACGTTCCGCCGATTTCCCCGGCGCGCTCATGCATATTCTGGAGGCCATATGAACCTGCTTTTGCTTCTTCTACGTTAAAACCCATCCCGTCATCGACCACCCGCATGATGACTTTATCATCGCGCTTGATCAGCAGCACTTCCAGCTGATCTGCTTTTGCATGGCGAAGCGTATTCGAAACAGACTCCTGAAGTATTCTGAATAAGTGGTCTTCGACTCCCTTATCCAACGGGAACGGCTCGACCTTCCACTTAATGTTCATTGTGACTTTCTGTCTTAATTCGATTAACAGTTCCTCGATTCCTTCCTGCAGACATTTGCCTTTCAATGCAACCGGACGAAGGTGCAGAAGCAGCGCCCTCATTTCAAGCTGCGATTGATGGATCATTTCCTCGACCATCTTTAGCTGTTTCGCTTCTCGCTCCTCGGAAGGTCCCTTCGTTTCATTGATGGCTGACATCAGCATCGATGCCGCAAAGAGCTGCTGGCTGACCGAGTCATGCAGTTCTCTGGCAAGCCTGTTGCGCTCCTGAGAAATGATTTCCTGGATCCGCGACTCTTGCTCCTCCGCTTTTTCAGTCGCCAGCCTCTGTGACAGCATCGCTTTTTCAGAGATTTGTTTATGCAGCTTGCCAACTCTTTTCGAAATCGACGAAATTTCTGCGTAAGTCTGATTCTTGTCAATTTCGGGCTCCTGGCCTTCCTCCAGCTGAAAGAGCCAGCTGTCCACCGTCTGGAATTGCTTGCGCCAGTATGTCCCTGACGCCATACCAAAGGCTACGCCTAACACGACACTAATGCTGAAGGTGAAAATGATGAATGGAATATCCATCAACTCACGATTCCATAGATCAGAAAGCTTCGCTATCGGAAAAACAAGTACAAAAGACAAAGTCAGCGCTATAAATAAAATAATTCCGAGGGTCAATCCCCATAAAATCTGGCGCATCGCACTCGTCATATGCGTTTCACCTCGATATTCCCGACCATCATTGAGGTAAAGATTTTAACTTTTTGCTCAGCTTTGTCATAGCCTGGAGTCTGCACATACAGGCTCTGATTCAGCACCCTGCCTTCCTCATGCTCAAACACTTCAGCAGAGCCAATAACCGACGAATGACGAAGGGTGACTTCTAAATCATATGGCACATATACTTTTACATTGCCAATTATATTACGGATGAAAATAACGGTTTCTCCCTTTGGCAGCACCGTCAAGCTTAAGTCGACCACACTGTCGCCAATCCCCGTTTGGATATTAACATCGTTCCACTCATACACATGAGACGGCGTTTCCTGATGGCCAAACAAGCGATTTTTAAATAGAGGTGGCTTTTCAATCAGCATTTCCTTCCTGACTTCATGTTCAGGCTCCTGTAAAACTGGAGTGATCACTTCTGGTTTCTTTTTCGACTGTGCAAATTGATACGCAAGATAGATTAGCACCGCCAATAAGAAAAACCTGAACGTCATCATGCTGAAAACACTGCTCAGTAAAAAGAATAGGCCTACCCAGAATAGCACCTTCCCTTTCTTCTTTGGCATCAGGGAGCGGCCAAAATAAACCATCGCTCCGCTTGCAAGAAGGGAGAAAATCAATCCTTCATTAAAAAATGAAACTTCGAGCAAAAGCAATATGAGTCCCGTTATCACAATCCAACTTACATAATCATTTTTCATGTTGTTCAACATGCTGTTTCCTCCCTTCCTCTATATTTTTAAAAATGGAATACAAAACACTAGAGGAATATTTTTTTGAAGTCCGATTCGAGGTGATACCCAAAAGGCGCAGCTGCCTGCGCCTCTTTAGAATACCATGTTTTGCCTATTAAATAGTATTGGTTTCTTTACTTTTAAACTCTTTTTCAAGCTGGGCTATCCTGCCGTCGATCGTATTACGATTGTAGCTGCTGTTCACCTTCTCCTCGAGATGGTCAAGATAGTTTTCCATTTCTGCGAATCTTGAATAGGCTTTGTCAGAGTAAGCATTGTGATCGAGCACCTGGTCCATCCTGTAATGGGCACGGGTCACGTTTTCGCGGCCCATCAATTCCATGCGGCGAATGTGCATATCTTTCAGCTTATGCTTCATGTCTTCATACTTCCGCTCAAGCTCAAGCTGTTGCTTGCCCGCGTTTTCCACCGCTTCATTCAGTCTTGCAGCGCGCTCTTCATACTGTGCCTGCTCCTGGCTGGCAAACTCCTGAAGCTCAGTTTCTCCCGCTCTCATTGCGATTTCTGACTGGTGCTTGCGCTTTTCTGCCATCTCAGCTGCCTGATGTTGCTCACGAGTAAACTGTTCCTTCAACTGACCCTGACGCTCAAGCAGTTTCCTTACTTTTTCCGTTTCCGTTTCACACTCACGAAGATACTGGTTCAATAGGGCGATTGGATTCTTTTTTTCCTTTTGGTCCAGTGCCTCATGAAGATCTGCCATTACCGTGTTCTTGATTCTTGTTAATAGATTTGCCATTTACAATCTCTCCTTTGATTTTAAGATTATTTGTTATTCAATTGTGCCCATTGCTTTTCGAAGTTGACGAATGGATCGTTCGCTTCATGTATTGCCTCTTCTTTTTTGTCCCAGTTTTTATATACAAGGTACAGGACATAAGCAGCTGCGATACCAAGGATGGCTGGCACGTTTGAAGCTGTTGCCATTAGGATGATGAAGCCTGCGATTCCCCAGCCGATTTTACCGGCAGTGGAATTTGTCTTTAAAAATTGCTTAACGACGAAGTAGAGCACCAGCAAGCTGACACCAAGGCCAACAAGCGGGCCAAGGTTGGAAATCAACACCATGGCAGCAATGAATCCCGCAACCAGTAAACCAATTTTTTTCATTTTCAATTCCTCCTTATCTCTTATGAGTTCATCTTACCTTTCTCGCAAAAAATCCATAACCTGCCTGAGCTTGATTTTCGAATAGGACCTGAGGCTTAGCTGGGGACCGGACCATAAGAAAAACGAAAGCCCCTTGGTCAGTCCCGCCAAGCGGTGGAGGGCCTGGCAGTGAAGTCGTCCTTTGACTTCATTGGCAGGCATGAAAACTTGCTAGGCGCTGGACCTGGACACTATTCTAATTCCTATCCATAAAAAATAACCCAGTGGCTATTCACTGGGTTATTTCCATTCTAGATATTTATTTCGCGATAAACATTTGCGTCCAATAGTGACCATAGTTGCCGCCAGATGCATGCCCGACACCAATATGGGTGTATGTAGGGCTAAGGATGTTCTTGCGGTGGCCCGGACTGTTCATCCATGATTTCACAACCTCACTCGGTGTCCTTTGCCCGGCAGCGATATTCTCACCTGCGCTCCGGTATGTGATTCCGAAGTTCTTCATCATCGTGAAGGGACTGCCGTAAGTAGGGCTAGTATGGGAGAAGTAGTTCTTATCTCTCATATCTGCAGATTTATATCTGGCTACCCTGGAAAGCTGCCAGTCAGCAGCTAGTGGCTTCAGTCCATTTTTGGCACGTTCCTGGTTTGTCAGCTGGATTACTTGGCTTTCGATACTCTTTGTCGCACTTAAATTTGGGATATTGACCCTCTGGCCCGGATAGATCAAGTTAGGGTTTTTGAATTGCGGGTTGGCCGCGATAATCTCAGAAAGGCCGACCTGATACCTAACCGAAATCTTCCATAAGGAATCACCAGGCCGAACCGTGTAGACCTCCTGAGCAAACGAAGCAGTCGGGATTGCCATTACCATTAATGCTAGGGCTAATATTATTTTCTTGAGCATTATTCACTCCTCCTCAACTGATAGGATGAGAATAATTCAAGAAATTATACTTCATTATTTTTTTATAAGAAAACATCAAGAGTACAGTGCATATAGTTTTATCAAGGGAGGAATGCGAATTATGGGATATCTTTGGGTGATGACCATTGGTTTTGTCATTTGTCTCGGTTTAATTGGCGGCACATTAATGTTTTTCATTGCTTCTTCTTTTAATTTGGATGATGCCAGTCGGATTGATTTGTTGGATACAAAGAGAGATGAGTAACTTCGATAAATGTCAAAAGGCTGCCAATTGAATGGCAGCCCATTTTATGACACTTTTTAAAAATCACGTGTGTTATCAAAACGAGTGTTGGCAGGGTTGTCCGAAGTAAGGGGTGCATCAACTGGATTGCGAGTCCTTCTGCTATCTAAGCCATCAACAGTTGTTGCATCGTCGTTCAAACCAACTCTGTTTTCGTCGCGTTCGACAACAACTAAAATCTTGCCTTCTTTTA
The DNA here is from genome assembly GCF_018424685.1 of Mesobacillus boroniphilus. Lineage (NCBI taxonomy): Bacteria > Bacillati > Bacillota > Bacilli > Caryophanales > Bacillaceae > Mesobacillus > Mesobacillus boroniphilus. Next base: position 455,412 of record NZ_QTKX01000003.1, on the reverse strand, counting down.
CATAGCCTTCGTAGCGTTCAGCTTCATCTTCCGGAATACCCATTCCGATCAGTGCTCCAGCTAAACCGCCTGCACCTGCGCCTACTGCCGCGCCAGTAAGTGTCGCAGCGATCGGTCCTGCAGCAACGATTGGTCCAATTCCAGGAATCGCTAGTGCGCCGATGCCTGCCAATAGTCCAGTAAGGCCGCCTAAAACGCCGCCTGTTGCTGCACCTGCAGCAAGACCTTCCTCAGTCTTTGTACCGGTAGCTTCGTTGACATCGTGCACCTCATCATCGTTCTTACTGATAACTGAAATATCATCGGTTGAGTACCCCTGTCTTTTCAGGTCCTCAACAGCTTGAATTGCGTCTTGCTCATTATCATATACTCCAACAAGATGTTTTTCATGTTCAAACATAATAAAAGCCTCCTTTAGACGAGTAGTCCTTTTAAAATTACCCGCATACAGGAGGTGTAAACCTAATGTCCAACGTTTATTAAATGTTTCGAAATGCTGAAACGGCTTCCTTCTGTATCGAAGAAACCCTCTTCAAGTTCTCCGCAGTTGCAGTCAATTCTCTCACGGTGTCTCCCTGGTTCGTGAATCCTGCAGCCATTTCTGATATTCCTGCTGAATTTGTATGTAAAATTGACATTGACTCCCGGTTCATCGTAGTCAGCTCGGAAGTTTGCTCTTTAAGGTCATCTGCATAGTGCGCAATCCTGTCAATTTCCCTCTGGATGGAAAGGATTCCTTCCCTCATATCAGAATACTGCTCATGTACATTCGAGAATAACCTGCTTCCTTTCTGCACCTCTGAATTTCCGCCAGCCATTACTTCAACCATTTTAATTATTTCTGTTCTCACACTTTCAATTACACTCTGGATTTGTTTAGATGCTTGAAGAGATTGTTCAGCCAGAGCCCTGACTTCGCCGGCCACAACAGCGAATCCTTTTCCCTGTTCCCCAGCCCGGGCTGCCTCGATTGCCGCATTCAATGCTAAAAGATTCGTTTGATTAGAGATGCCAGAGATAATGCTGACGATTTGATCAATTTCATTCGTTTTTTCAGCTAATTTTTCCGCATTAACAGCAGCCTCGCTGGTGATATGGTTCATATGTTCAATTTGTGCACTCGTTTGACCAATTAACTCCATGCCCACTCCGCTTTTTGCGACGTTGGCCGAGGACATTGCATCAATGGCATTGGCCAGTTCTGCAATTTCTTTGATCCTGTCTTCCATATTTTCAGCAATTTCATTCAGATAAGTATATTGCTCTTGTTGCCGCTCGGCCCCAGCAGAGATTTGCATAATGGAAGAATTGATTCTATCGCTCTCTTTTTCATGCTCATGAGAACTTTCATAAAGCTTAATGGCTGAATCAAGAATCAATCCGGTGTTACTTTGGCTTTGCGAAACAAGAACACGTAACTTTTCAATCATTTCATTGAAATGGGATGTGAGCATACCCATTTCATCCATAGTTCCGCTTTCAATCTGTATCGATAGATCGCCATTAACCATTTTCTTGGTGGCATCCGTTAAACGATCAATTGGCCGGAAAACGTTCTGAAAAAGGATCAATATAAAAACAATGCAGCCAATTGATATAAGTGTTCCAGCAATAGTAGTTGAATACAAACTCTTTGACACTAATTCGGATGTGCCAGAGCTATCTTTATAATGATTCAACAAATAAAAATTATAAACTGTTGATATTGCATATACGAAAAATAACATGCCGAAAAATGAAAAAACCTTAGTCTTTAACGAAATATTAACAAGTCTGCGCATCCTGCCCGCTCCTTTTAACCTTCAACAAACTCTTAGGGGTACTAGTATATTCTTCCTATAATATCGGAATGATTGAAATATTATTAACCCCTTCCCCCATCTTTCTCACGAGTTTTCCAGCGCCGTCACAAATTGTTCGATAATATCAGCTGGGTTTTCGATCCCAACGGAAATCCTGACTAATCGATACGTAATGCCAAGCTCTGCTTGAGCCTCTGGAGGCAGTGCGCGATGGGAGGTTTTCAGTGGATGAGAGACAGTCGTTTCTACTCCCGCAAGTGTTGGGACAATTTTTATCCATCCAAGCGATTTGAAAAACTGGTCTGTATCCACGTGTTCTGCCAGTTCAACCGTCACGATGGCACCGAAGCCTTTTTCACCTTCAGCAAATGGATAGTAAACCTTTGCGACATTCTGATGTTCACTCAAACCGTCAGCCAGCAACCTGGCATTCTCCGATTGAGCCTTCATCCTTAACGCGAGAGTCTTCAAGCCCCTGCAAGTCAGCCACGCTTCAAACGGACTAAGGTTCGCACCAAGATTCACGATTCTTGCACGCGCTTCTGCAATCAGTTCCTTTTTGCCAACGACGACACCTGAAGTGACATCACTGTGACCTCCAATGTATTTCGTCGCGCTGTGGACGACCAGGTCGGCTCCGAGTAAAAACGGGCGGACATGCAGTGGTGTAGCGAAAGTATTATCAACTAATACAGTAAGACTTTTTCTCTTTGCCAGCTCAATGACTTCCTCCAATTTTTCAACACGGAGGAGCGGATTCGTGATTGATTCGGTGTAAAGAAGCTTCGTATTGGGTTTGATCGCCTGTTCGACTCTGTCCAACTCGGAAAAAGATACAAATGTCGTTTCGACTCCAAAGCGTTCAAGCTCGGCTTTCAGCATATGGAAACTCCCTCCATATACATCATCAGCCGCAACGATATGATCACCATTCTTCACTACTGCTAGGACACCTGCTAAGATGGCAGCTAAACCTGAGGAAGCCGCTACCCCATCTTCCGCGTACTCAAGCGCCGCAACGGATTGACCAAGTTCATCTGTATTCGGATTTCCTACCCTTGAATACAAGTAATTTCCTTCTCCCTGATAAAAGCCCTCAAGCTCATCAAGGTCATTAAAGGTAAATGCCGACGTCTGATAAATCGGTGTCGCCTTGCTTTTAATCCCCTTTGGCTTGTTATGTATTGAATGCAGTACTTCCGTTTCAAATCTTTTTTCCATATGCTCACCTGCTTTTATAATAGTAAGGCTTTTTCCGAATGTGGATGCAAAACCACGAAAAAAGCCTATAATAAAAACCTCTCCCAATTAGGAGAGGTTTCTGTTCAATCAGCCTCTCTTATCTTCAGACTGCATCTTCAGGATTTAGCACCTTTCATTTTGAATATGAAGGTTGCCGGGGTTCACAGGGCCTGTCCCTCCGCCGCTCTGGATAAGAGTTATTTCGGTTCTGAAAATAGTTTTTAATAGCTGCAGTATACCAGCACCACTGGCAGCTCGTCAATGACAGTTACCAGACCGGAAACTCAATCTTCCGGGTCACTGTCAAGCAAGTCCCACGGCGTTATTACGCCAATTGGCTTCCCATGGCGGTCACCCGTTTCCGTGATGATGACTGCCTGCAGCTTCTTGCCTCTTGTATGGTAACGCTCGAACAATTCTTCAATATGATACAAGGATGCATCCTCATCAACAAAGGTCACAAAATAATTTTTCCCCTTCGTCAACAGTTCTTTGACACGGACATCCTCGAAATGCACCACACTGTCGGAAAAATGCTTCGCCATCCACTGGATGATCTCCGTGGAAGTCAGTAAGGCAATATACTTATCATCCTTGTCATAAACAGGGAATCTTGTAAAATCAAACTTATTAATTACCTTTAGAACATCTTTAAGATAGGCATCCTCATAATAGTAAAACACAGGGCAGGTCGCGATCGACAAAGCTGTCTGAGGTTTCTCAAACTCCCTGGCAATCTCCTCAATCCGTTCGACCACCTCAATATGCGGCTCGGCAATATAATAATCAGCGTTCACCCGCTCATGGACAATCGCATTGCGAAGCTTTGCAAACTGGTGCAGCTCACTTTTATATTTACGTACTAATGAATGATTTTTATAGCCGGAGTACAGAAGCTCGACAAATGCATCGCTGTCCGTCCCCTTCACCATTTCCTTCAACGCTTTATGAATTCTGTTAAATGCCGTTTCGAATTTTCCGGACTGCTCCTTATGCTTCACCTCATGGTCTCCTGAAGCTTTAGCTCCTGAATCGGGATTTTGATTCGATGAATTCCTACCACTCTCATAGGCACGCTTTTTCCCGTTGCTGTTTTTGGATTGATTGGAGGATGGTTTGCCATTACCGTTATCAGCCTGCATGGAAGATGAGTTACCATTACCGCTGTTAGATTGATTCGGTGACTTTCCATTTTCGCTTCCTTTATTGCCATCATGCGTTTGATTTTTTTCACTAACACGCTTCAACCTGTTTTCCTCTTTTTCCTGCGGCTTAGGGTTAGTTCTCATATATGACTTTTTCTTATTGTTACCAGTCTGATGATTCTTCTTGTTTTTGGAACCTGACTGTTGATTATTTGATCTATGTTTAAACTGAGTATTGTTAGCCAAAATAGCCCCTCCGTAATTTCAATTAACTTCCCCTTCTCATTACCCCAATTACCGGTTTTACTAATCATGGATATATAATGTAAAAATACCAGATACACTTTAAAGTTTGATACAATAAGTATAGTACATACATTACTAATTCATAGAAGATATTTTTAATAGAAAAGGGTTTGATATTTAGTGGCTGCAACGAAGAAAAAAAGAGTGATCAAAGAGATAACACAGCTTGTGACGATAACTCTCGGGGCAATTATCGCGGCATTCGGGCTTGATATGTTCCTCGTTCCTAACGCGATCCTTGACGGCGGGGTCATCGGGCTTTCGATTATCGCCGCGGAACTGACTAATATCTCGATGAGTATATTCCTTATTGTGTTTAACCTGCCTTTCCTTTATATCGGGTATCGGAGAATGGGCCTGAAATTCACGCTTCGCACCTTATATGGAGTCATTATTTTATCCATCTCGACTGCTTATTTACATCACTTTGACGCTGTGACGGATGATTTATTTTTAGCAACCATCATCGGCGCGGTTATCCTTGGAACGGGTGTCGGTTTGGTCATCCGAGCAGGTGGCGCACTGGACGGAACTGAAATCATCGCCATCCTTGTCAGCAAAAAGCGCACCGTTTCTGTTGGACAGATTGTCATGGTCATGAACCTGTTCATCTTCATACTGGCTGCCTTGCTCGTGTTTAGCTGGGAAACAGCCATGTACTCAATCATCACCTATTTCATCGCATTCAAGATGATTGACGTCGTCGTCGAAGGGATGGAAGAGCTTAAATCGGTCACAATCATTTCCGATGTCCCGGAAGAAATCGCCGAAGCATTGCTAAAGCAATTAGGCCGCGGCATGACCTATATCCAGGGCCAAGGTGTTTTTTCAAACGAACCAAAGAAAATCATCTACACCATCGTCAGCCGGATCGAATTATCCACCGTGCGCTCCGTTGTCGATGATATCGATCCAAACGCATTGGTCGCCATTGAGAATGTCGCCGACGTTTCAGGAAGCAATTTTGATAAGAGTGGCGGACATTAATTAAGGGCTAGAAACCCGTTAGAATCACCAGTTGGTCGAATAATCCTTGAATGTGGTCGAAAAAATAAAAAATCCGCCAATATATTTCGAAATGTGGTCGAAATAACTTCAAATCTGGTCGAATTATTTAATTTTTCGCCAATAAAATCTTGAATGGCTCGACCGATGATTGAATTCATCGATATATTAAAGGCAAGTGTCCTGTTCTTGAAAAAATTGCTATAAAGAGAGCCCTGGCGAAGAAATCGCTAGGGCTCTCTGCTGTTAATCAATCGGATTGTTGAATTTCTTTTCTTTCTGGCCAGTTGTGAATTCGACTAATTCTTCGGGTGTATTGTTGCCTTTTTTCTTGTTGTTGTTGCGCTGGGCGTTTCCGTTGCCGAGCTTTTGTTTACCCATGCTGCCTCGCTCCTTTTGATGGATTCATGAAGTAGTATGGATTTTTTCCTCGTCGTTTATTCTTAGTTCAGGAGCCTGACGCACCCTTGTTGCCTGCTCGTATGCATAGGCAAGCCTGATCAACAATGGTTCGCTGAAAGCAGTACCGGTGAAAGTGATACCGACCGGCTCTCCCGCTTCTGTAAATGCAGTTGGAACCGTAACGGAAGGGTATCCCGCCTTTGAGCCAATCGTGGAACCGTCCATCGGGAAAAGGACAGCATCAGCGCCGTACTCCTTCAATGCATAGTCGATTCCCTGCTCCCTTGCCATGTAAAGGTTATATTCGAGTTCCTCCAGGTATTCAGGCTCGGTCAGTGTTCCGCTTGTCGCTTCGGATTCCAACAGCACTTCCTGGCCGTATTTCAGCATTTTCTCTCCATGCTCATCATTGAATGCAATCAAGTCTGAAAGTGTCCTGATCGCAACATTCGGTAAGAGTCCGTTCAAATAAGCATTCAAGTCAGCTTTGAATTCATAGCTCAGAACCTTATAGCCCCAAGTCGCCTTAGTCGCTGGGATTGCTGCTTCGACTACATCAGCTCCAAGCTCTTTCAATTTTTCTACCGCCTCTTTAAAAATCCTCTCCTGTTCCTCGGTCCATTTGCCAATATACTCTTCCCTGGCAACAGCAATTTTTGCTCCTTTTAGTGCCTGATCATCAAACAGGACATCGTGTCTGAAATCAGGTAAATCCACCAACGTTGCTGGGTCTTGCGGATCATGGCCAGCAATCGCTTCTAAAAGAAAAACCGCATCCTTGACAGTTCTCGCCATCGGTCCGGCCGTGTCCTGAGTGTGGGCAATAGGGATGATTCCGCTGCGGCTGACCAGGCCTACTGTCGGTTTAATGCCAACCAAAGAATTTTGTGAAGCTGGATTTAAAATCGAGCCATCTGTTTCTGTTCCGACTGCTACGGCAGCGAAATTAGCAGCGATTGCTGCGCCGGAGCCAGCACTTGAGCCACCGACATTAAATTTCCCGCGACCATATGGATTCAGTACCTGGCCTCCGCGGGAGCTGTAGCCGCTCTTCATTCCATTTGCCATGAAATTTGCCCACTCCGTCATATTGGTTTTACCAAGAATGACCGCGCCCGCTTCCCTGAGCTTTGCGGCGACCATGGAATCCTTCTGGGCAAACGAATCCTTCAAGGCCAGCGAACCAGCACTTGTATGCATTTTATCGTTTGTATCAATATTATCTTTCACTAGGACCGGAATGCCGTGTAAAGGGCCTCTGGGACCTTTCAGTTTTCGTTCAGTATCCAGCGCCGCCGCAATCTGAAGAGCATCGGGATTTAATTCAAGCACCGAATGGATTGTTTGATCAAAAGCAGCAATACGGGCCTGATACATCAAGACAAGATCATGTGAAGACAGCTCACCCTTCTCCATTTTTTCCTGCAGCTCATCAATTGTCGCTTCTGGCAGCCATTCTGTCATCAATGTATCTAAACGTGGATTTTTCACCTTCAACAACTCCTTTCAAAATAAACTACGGAATATATTCTGACTCCTTTTAATAAAACCCTTTATTTGCAAAACAAAAGCTATAGGAACAGGTCCTATAGCTTCGATACTCATTATTCTGGGTCTACAATTTTACCGCCAAAAAATTCTTTTTGCACTGGCGTAATATTGAGTGCATTGCAAATTTTTTTCAAATCGCGTTCTTCACGTTCGTTGACAATCGAGATGACGGTTCCCTCTGCACCAAAACGGCCAGTGCGTCCAGAGCGGTGGACGTATTGGTCCTGCTCCCTCGGGAAATCATAGTGGACAACGTGAGTGACACCTTTAATATCCAAGCCACGCGCTGCGACATCGGTGACAAGAAGCATTTCGCTGCTGCCGTCCCGGAACTTATTCAAATAACGCTGACGGTCCTGCTTGTTCAAATCACTGTGCAGCTGGCCGACGTGGATGTCTTTGAACTTCAATTTTTCAGCAGAGATGGTCAGGTTTGGGATATCTTTAATAAAAACAAGTGATTTGGTTCCATTTAAGCGGGCAATCTTCTCAAGGATTTTGATCTTGTCACGCTGTTCGCTGAGAAAGTAAATATGCTCGACTTTTGCAGCATCAATCGTGTCATCCTTTTTTACATTGATAATCTTAGGTTCTTTCGCCAACCTCTTGATTGATTTTTCAACTGTCTCTGGAAGAGTGGCTGAAAATAATAACAGCTGTCTTTGATCCGCCAGTGTTGATTTTACGATACTTTTTACCGTTTCATTATGCTCCGGGGTAAGAAGCTGGTCGCCTTCATCAAGGACGACTGTATGGACTTTGTGCATTTTCAGCTTTTTCTGCTTGATCAGCTCATTCGTCCGCCCAGGCGTTCCGACGATGATTTGCGGGCTCTTTTTCAGCTTGTCAATCTGGCGCTTTAAATTGGCCCCACCTATCAGGCTTGCCGATTTGATATCGCTGCCTTCTCCCCATTTCTGGACCTCAGACAGGATCTGCATGACTAGTTCCTGTGACGAAGCGAGGATGACTACCTGTGTATTCTGCATCTTAGCATCGATTTTATTTAAAACAGGAAGCAGGTACGCTAAAGTTTTACCAGTACCTGTCGGTGATTCCGCGATGACATCTTTTCCTTCTATTATTAATGGAATCGCCGTCGTCTGGACAGAAGTCATCGTCTCGAATCCAGCTTTTTCCCAGGCCTGCTGCAGGAACGGTTTCAGTTGTGCGATAATTGGTTGAGTTTCTGACATGATTTTCTCCTTAAGTTAAACATTCTAGTATTGATACTAGCTAAAACACGATTATAAGTCCAGTATTCCCCCGAAAAGAGGCATTTTGCAAGTTTTATTTAAGAAAAAGCATACTTTTATAGAGCCGTTTTTTAGTTAACTCCGTTTTATTGGCGGTTTTCACAACTTTATTGGCGAACTGGAAAAAAACCATCATTATTTCCAAGTTACGAAAAAATTGAACGAGGAATCACCCGATGTTTCCACATTTCACAAAAAGACATCGAGTGAAGAACCCCACCCTGTCTTCTAAATTCACAAAAAGACATCGAGTGAGGACCCCACCCTGTCTTCTAAATTCATAAAAAGACACCGAGCGAGAAATCGCCCGATGTCTTCTAATCCCAATCTTATTTATGGATCCAAACTGCACCAGCAGAGTTATCCTTCGCTTCGCCGATGACCTGGAACTTCAATCCGTAGTTAGGTAAGATTTTGCCTGCATCCGGAATTAGTTCGTTGATGTACTTGTTTGAATCGTCAAACGTTGTCACGCCTGGAAGTCCTTTGTAATCAAAGATTCCGCGTGAAGGTGAATTCACATACCAATCAGTAGCCTGGTCAAGTGAAAAGGCTGCGTCAGAAATCTGATAGCGTGTGCTGTTCTTTACAGAATCCTGTCCATTCAGCTTGCCTACGATTGCTTCTGGGTGAGAGTCAACTACACCGATGAAGCCCTCGCCAGGGTGTACGCCAACCCAGTTATCTGTGAAGCTGTCGTCACCGTACCAAACAACCAATCCAGTGTTGTACTTCACGCCGCGAGCCTGAAGCAATCCTTTGTCAGATCCAGCATAGTTTCTCCACTCAAGGTAGTAGTAGTGGTCTTTATCAAACAAACCATTTGAAGAGATAAAACCATCAAGAGTTACTTGCTGAGTGCCTTCTGCATCGTCAGAGAAACTAACTTCTCCGTCAACAGTCAAGCTCAGATTATCCATTGCGAAACCTTCAGGAGCAAGTCCGCCGTCCGTTACATAATCAAAAGTCAATTTCACTTTCTGACCTGCGAACTGACTAAGGTCATAAGACTTGTCAACCCACTGTCCTTGAGTTGTTTCCATGCCTCCAGCAGTGTTTTCATCACCAATTACATCAAGCTCAACTTCTGTACCATCTTCTGTTACCGCATTTACAAATACATAGTCATAATCGAATTCTACTTCGTACCATGCTTTATAGCTGAAAGTAGCGTTTGTTGCATTCGTTAGGTCGAATACAGGTGTTTCCAAAGCAGTATGCAGGTCATCACCTTTTGTGCTGTAGTAGTACTTCTCGCCGAATGCCGGCTTGATGCCTTGAACCTTTTTAGATGGAAGGTTCACTTTTACAATGCCGTTATTCTTTGACTTCGTTACGCTCTGGTCGATTACCGCAGTTAAACCATTCGCATCGATGTCTTCATAGTTTACTTCCGTAATGTTCGCCCAGTTGCCGCCCATGATTTTTTGGAAGTACTCCTTATTCTGTGGAGAGAAGCTTGTAGGTTCTGTCCCAGCAACCTTACCGTTCCAGCTGCCTCCGCTCATGATGGACCAAGAAGCTACCGGCTCGCCTTGTCCAGTGTATTGTGTGTCATACTCGTCTGGAAGACCTAAGTCATGTCCGAATTCGTGTGCGAAGACGCCAACCGCTCCATCTTCAGGCTCGATTGTGTAGTCGTAGGCACCCATTGATCCGCCCCAATATGGAACTTGTGCAGTTCCAGCTGTTCCTGGTACACGATATACACCATTCAATACCCAGCGGTGTGACCAGATTGCATCATCACCAAGCTTTCCGCCGCCAGCTTCCTGGCCGACACCAGCATGAAGGACCATCAAGTGGTCAACAAGTCCGTCCGGCTCGTTTTGGTTGCCATCGCCATCAAGGTCATATAAATCAAATTGGTCAAATTCAGAAAGGTCAGTTCCATCTGCCACCGCAGCCTTCAATGCATCCTTTACGAAATCACGAGGTCCTTTTGGACTTAAGTTGTCATGACCGCCTTCTGGATTGTCATCGCCATACTCCTTTGCAGTGCCTGGCACAGTCACCCAGTTTGTAACATGGCCGTCAACAGTATAGCTGCCGCCGGATTGCTCTTCATAATACTGTTTGAAGGTTTGAACCTTCTCACCGTTGAAAAGTGTGAACTCTTCATCGCCAAAAAGCATCTTCTCATAATGCTCACGGCTGAAGTCGTCAGAATACATGTAACCTTCTTCTTGATCGATAGTATTGTGCTTGAAATCAGCGAACTCAGCCAGGATTACAAGAACCTTGTCAGTCCTGACTTCTCCCTTATAAGAGGCTTGTTTTGCTGAATCTACTTTTGCATATCCTGTAGGTTTTCCTTGCTTGAAGTTTTCATGCCCTTTTTCAAGCTGCTTAGTCAGCTTGTCTTTCTGCTTTGTTAAAAAGTCCTTAGACTTCTTTGCCATTTCATCTTCTGCAGTATGCTTATCTGTCTTGCCTGCTTTAGCACCCTGCTTCTTCTTGATATATTCTGTTACCGCTTTGTTGATTTCTTCTGACGAAGCATCTTTAGCAATAAGCCCTCTTTCCTGCAAAGCCTTTGCCAGGCGATCCTGGTCAATGATATTTAAGTCTATGGGTGCAGATACAGGAGCTGTCGCAGCTTCGACACTCTTAGGAGCTACAGTTGGCCCTGCAAATGATCCAGCAAATAAAGTAGAAGCAAAGACAGCACTTGCCGCTACGCTAGAAAGAACCTTCAACGAACTTCTCTTCTTCAAAAAAATAACCCCCTGCTATTTTCCAAGTTTTGATTTTTCATATATTCTGAAGAATCTGATTGAAATTGTAGCAAGGTTTTTAAATATTGTAAATTTTTATAATATAATAATATTTTCCTATAAAAACCAGCATTTCTTACTCGAAAAAGCCTTTTTATAAAATAAACTCCGTCTTTTTTCCTGTTTCTTCATTAAAAATAAGTGTATATTAAACTATTTTACCAATAATATTTATTGGGAAAATTTCTTCGAGTCTCTAAATTTGATTCTATTGGACTAGCTTAATATTGGTGATTCCCCAAAAATAATTAAGGAATTATTCAAAGTAAATTGGTACTATTTACATTAACGATTGAACTCCACTGCCTGTGGTAATGTATTGTAGAACCTTTTTCAAGGAGTGTTTAAACAATGAAGGAATTATTAAAGGAATTGATCCTGATTGACAGCTCCACAATGGAAGGGGCCAACCAGGCAGTCGAGTTTTGCAAACAATGGCTGATTGAGCATGAATTACAACCGGATTTGATTGAAAATAATGGATATAAAATGCTCGTCTGCGAAATTGGTGAGGGCGATAATACCATCGTTTTCAACGGACATGTTGATGTGGTCAGCGGTAAAAAGGACCAATTCGTTCCCGTTGAAAAGGATGGCAAAATCTATGCCAGGGGCGCGGCGGATATGAAAGCTGGCGTTGCCGCGATGATGGTTGCGATGAAAGACTTAAGAAATCAAAAGCTCGGCGTGAAAATCCAGCTGCAGATTGTCTCGGACGAAGAAATCGGCGGCAAAAATTGTACAGGCTACCTCGTTGAAATTGGCTATCGCGGAGACTTTGTCATCTCCTCTGAACCAACACAGCTGGGAATAGCCTTGCAGGCAAAAGGGGTCTTAAGGCTTGAAGTAGAGGTGACAGGGAAATCAGCTCACGGCAGCCGTCCGTGGGAAGGCGAAAATGCAATTGTCAAAGCCTATAAAATGTACGAGAAACTGCTTGAGTTGCCTTTCACCAAGGAAAGCTCAGAGTTTTATCAATCACCTTCTATTAATCTTGCCATCATCGCAGGCGGAGAAGTCTTTAATAAGGTTCCAGATCGCTGTCTCATGTCCCTTGATATTCGATATCTTCCGGGGCAAGATCCCGATTCCATTGTGCAGCAAATTGAAAGCATTTCAGATGGTAAAGTTACCGTCGGCCTAAAAGGAATCCCAGTCGCAACAGAGCGGGATAACATATTCATCACACAGCTGAAACCGGTTCTGGAAAAACATATTGGTGGCGAAGCAGTGATATTCGGCCAGCACGGTGCGGCTGATACCCAGTACTTTGCTGCGCACGGAATTCCGGCAATCGAGTTCGGACCAAGCGGAGCCAACTGGCACGGCGATGACGAATATGTCGTTCTAGAATCGCTGGAAAAATATAAAGAGATTTTAATCGATTACGTCAAAACCTATTAAAATAAACTAAAAGACAGCCACACGGCTGTCTTTTTAACTGCTTAATCGATATTTCTTTGTCCATGAGTAAATCAATAATCCCGAAACTAACAATACTTGCAGCAAAAAGACAACCGAATCCCAAAAACGGATGCTGGTGATTGGTTCAAAGAATCCAGGCATCATGATTTCGTTCACAGCGAACATCATTTGCGGGATGTAGTAGTAGGCGGTGATGATGAATGTGAGTAGGATGCCAGCTAGGTAGAAAACCGCATATCTTCGGACAACCTTCTCTTCCTCGGCAAATGTTTCCGTATCTGGCACACGGAGAAAAGGCAGCCATTTCGCTAAGTAGTTACGTCCATTTTCCATCAGATTATAGCAGCCAGAATTATTTTCGATGACGTAATATAAATCCGTCTTCATAAACACAGCTGCCTGATAGAAAAGGCGGATAAGTGTGTCCAGCACGATCAACTTCAATAGACCCATTGTGAGGGTACTTTCGCTCGTGAAGATCTGAGCTGATAATGCAAGGAACAATACCACGATATCAAAATTCATCCCAGCAAGATAAAGCTTATTGCGCTTTTCAGCAGGTAACTTCCACACCTGGGACATATCCGTCTCTAATACAACAAAAAACAGACGGTTCCCCACTTCAATCTTCGCTGGCAAACCTTCAGACCTTACGGCAAGCACATGGCCGAATTCATGCAGGATCACAAGGAAGAAACTGACCACCAGCAATGCCACTATATTTTGGAACATTAGGTCAAACACAAACAGGTCAAAATAGCGCGGGAATAGGTCCTGGTTAAATAGAATTAAGCCTGCGCTTGCAATGAGTAAAAGAAAGTACATCTTTGAGCTGATGGGATTGAAGAAGAAGCGGCCTAGGGTTTGTGGGAGCCACAAAAACCCTGTTTGATTTTTCTGCACTGATCCACTTAATATTTCTTCTCCGTTAAGCTTGCTAATTAAGTTTAATTCAAGGAGTTGAGAGACAAAGTTCAATATTTCTATATCTTCATCAGGATATTTAACAAGCAGTGCTTTTTCCACTTCATCAAGTGATCTTTTATGATTGATTAGTTCAATAGCGACAATACAAACTTCGGGCATTTCGTAAAATTCACCATTCATTACATCTTCAACAATATAATGTTTTTGATCTTTTCGAATAGCTAGTTGTTTAAGTGTTACATGAGTTTCATAGGTAAAAACCATACCCATCACCTTATTAAAGTAATATAAAGGGGATGTTTACAGAAACTTAACATCCCCTTCCTTAATTATTGTTTAACAAATGGACACCACCAGCAAGTTGTTTTGATTTTTTTTAGCTTACGAATTTTCATGCTCTCACCTCCTCTAAACAATTATGTTTTTGATCCAAATGATTTTCATTCCGCTCGGAATTCGCATGGAATGCAGTCCATTCTGAAAATACTTCCTTAAACTTTTCAACAAGTTCAGGATCAAATTGTGTACCTTGACCTTCTATTATCCTGTTGTATGCCACTTCAAAAGGCATGGCTGAACGATAGGACCGGGAGGATGTCATAGCATCGAAAGCATCCGCTATGGACACTACTCTTGCTGAATAAGGAATTTCACTTCCCTTTAATTGTTCAGGATACCCCGTACCATCCCACCTTTCATGATGAGATTTTATAATATCAATACTGTCTCCTAGTCCATTCACCTTAATAATAGCTTCTGCCCCTACCGCTGGATGTGTTTTAATAATTTCATATTCTTCTTTTGTCAGTTTACCAGGTTTCATAAGTATTGAATCAGGGATATTCACTTTCCCTATATCATGTAATAAACACGCATAAGTGAAGGAACGCAGTTGTTCTTTCGTAAATTTCCCAGTAGCTTCAGCCAGTGAGTTTGCATAGTACGCTACTCTTTCGCTGTGACCCTTGGTATAAGGATCCTTTAACTCAAGTGTTGCAATTACTCCTTTAACAATTCCAGATAGTTGATTATCATATGATTCTTTAATAGCTTCCACATATCCTTGATATCTCTTTAAAATAATGAATCCTAATAATGATAGGATTAAAATCACCGGTATTGGAAAAAAAACTTCGGTTGTATTAAGTAATAGTCCTATGAACGAGTATTTAAAAATAGTTCCAAGTGAAACTGTCCAAAAAAAAGCAGTATTTACGAAAATTGGAGCAAAGAGAATCAGGAACACTTCAACGATATTTCCACCGTCATAGCCTAAACCATTACCTAGGTAAGTTACTGAATCATTAAGTATTGTAATTACTATAAATCCCAGAAAAAAAATAAACTTAACTGAATAAATTTTTCCCTTTTTCAACATTAAAGACACAATTGGTAATAACAATAGGATTAAAAGGTGATAATAATATCTATAGTTCGAGAAAATCAAAACATCCTTGTTCGTAACAAATTTCGGATATAAATAATAATAGAAAATCTCAAAGGAAATGAATAATATATAAAATAAAGTTATAAACCACTTTAATGCTCTTTTTTCCTCATGATACAAAGATGGCTCCTCAAAAGAATTTTGCATGATAGTACCTCTTTTTCTGTCAATATACCTATGTATTTTCCCTTCATATCGCCATTATTCTTGATATATTAATAGTTTTATTGAAATAAGAATAAAATAAGCATTATGACCTAGTTCAATTTGTCATCGTTCGACATTTTTCTCCATTATAAACCAAAAGGACTATTTATTAAAATAGTCCTTTTGGTTTATTTATTGGGTAATTTTTCATTATTCAGCCATAGCTTTATTTAAAAGTTGGTACGGATATAGTAACAATTGTCCCTTTTTCCATTTCACTTTGAATATTTAATGTACCTTCATGTTCTTCAATAATTTTTTTCGTGACCATCAAGCCTAATCCGTTTCCGTTTTGCTTGGTTGTATAGAAGGGCTCTCCTAATTTAGCGAGCTTCTCTGGAGGGATACCACATCCTTCATCCTTCACTGAAATTAAAGCACGACCGTCTTCAATTTTGGAGTGAATGGTTACTGTCCCCCCATTAGGCATTGCTTCCATGGCATTCTTTATTAAGTTGATAAAAACTTGCTTCAGCTGATTTTCGTCACATAATAGCACAGTTGAATCGTCTACATCATACTTCATTTGAATATCTTTCCTCTGAGCATGCGGATCAATAACTGTTATAACGTAATGTATTATATCAACAAGTTTCTTATGAGTTTTTACAGCGGTATGAGGTTTGCCGAGAATCAGCAGATCATTTACAATCGCATTAATTCTATCGATTTCATTTAGCATGATTGGATAGTATTGTTCATCACCCTTATCCTTTTCTTGCTGCAACTGAGTAAAACCCTTCAAAGAAGATAAAGGATTTTTAATTTCATGGGCAATTGCCGTAGCCATCTGGCCAATGACAGCCAGCTTTTCTTGCTGCCTTAAATCGTTATGAATAGAAGTGATGGCCTTAATATATGATTGGAATCTCAAAAGCAAAATCCAGGCAATCGCAGCAATAAAGACAATTAAGCCCATAGCAATAAGAACGCTAGTCGTCTGAAAAACAATACCAGATAGAGCGTATTTAATTAAAAACCCTAGAGTCATCGTCCAAAAGAAACGATTACTCACAAATATTGGTGAAAATAAAATAAAGTAAATTTCAACTACATGCCCAGTTTTGAATTCTCCATCTGTTCCCCAGTAGACCATAAAATTATTAATAATATCTACTAGTATAAAGGCAAAAAAGTAAATGTATTTTATCTTTTCGGGGTTACCTTTCCTTATCAGGTAGATAGCTAAAGGGAGCAGCGTAAATAAAAAAACATGAAAGAAAAAACCCAATCCACCTAAAGGCAAGCCTATTTTTTCATTATTAAAATAAGGAACCAAATAATAAATTACAAAGTCATATGGAACAAGAATTAAATAAAAAGTCCACAAAAAGAACTTAACTGCTTTTACTTCTTCATATACTAAAACCGAATTTTTTTTGAGTGGATCCATACGAATCTCCTTAAATCCTAAACTTGATAGCCTTATTATAGCAGGATGTGTCGCATCTTGTTACTTTTTGTCTCGTTTTGGAGGTGGTTTTTAATAAATATTTTTTATAGCTATAAAGGAATTTTTTATAGAATAAAAAATGGACCAGGTTCTCATATACCTGGTCCACTGCTTTTTATGCTGTTTCACTTAGATTATATTCATTGAGGATTCCTTCAAGTTTCAGTGCCAGCCCCATGCTGCCCTGGACTTTGAGTTTTCCTGTCATGAAGGCGGCTGTTCCGTTCAATTTGCCCACAATCATCTTCTTGAAGTTTTTGTCTGAAAGCTTCAGGGTGCAATCTGGGGTTCCTTCCGTTCCTTCGACCACACGAGCAGTTCCGTCAGATAAGAATAGCTGGAACGTTCCAGTGTCGTCACCTGTGATTTCATACTGATAAACAACGTTCATGCCCTCGATGGGCTCTGGCTTTTCATTCATGACCTTCTCGATTTCCTGCCAAACTTCTCTAATTGATTTGCTCTCCAACCTACTCGCCACCTCTATCAAACTAGTTTATTTTCATCATACCCGACTGAAGTCCTATGGGCAATCCGGAATTGCAAGTATTGTCAGATAATTCCCTATATACGTCGGGATGCTTTTCACTTAACTGCCCGTACTTGCGAATGCCTTCAGTCCCCTATTCCAGAATGCATAGGCAAGGACACAGCAAACAATCGCAGCCACAGGAGTCCAGAGCGCGAATTCCTTGTAGCCTGACTTATCAATAAAATAAGCTGCCGGGAAAAATGCTGTGAACCCGTATGGAATGATCCAGGTCAGGAACAT
This sequence comes from Mesobacillus boroniphilus, assembly GCF_018424685.1. Classification (NCBI taxonomy): domain Bacteria; kingdom Bacillati; phylum Bacillota; class Bacilli; order Caryophanales; family Bacillaceae; genus Mesobacillus; species Mesobacillus boroniphilus. The sequence goes on along the minus strand of NZ_QTKX01000003.1, from coordinate 437,695 downwards.
GCGGATTCCCTTGTGATAGATCGTCAGCGGGTATCTGGCAAAATCGCTCAGGTTGAAGACCGCCCATACAATAGGAAGACTGTCGATCATCCAGAAGCTGAATGTCGCAAAAAATAAGTTGATTGCCACGAAAATCAATCCTGATGAAATAATCATGATGATCAGCATTGCGATTTCCGCAGCTCCCCATACTAGATCAAGCTGTGGAATCGCTGTTCCTAGTATGATTAAGCCGATGATCAGTTGACCAAACCCATCCTGATGCAATCGATCTGCGACGACATGGAACAATGGATTGACCGGCCTGATCAGCAAGCGGTCGAGCTTTCCCGGACGGATGTACTGCCAGCCAAGCGTCCATAAATTATCAAAGAAAATCTGGTGGATCGACCGGCCCGTTGCCGCAATTCCGTAAATGAACAAAATCTCATAGAACGACCAACCATTAATCTGCTCAATGTGGTCGAACACTACTTTTACAAAAAAGATGGAAGCGAACTGCTCAAGCATCACCGAGGCGACCCCGATCAAAAAATCGATTCGGTACTCCATCATCACCTTCATATGGCTCTTCGCAAACTCCCAATATAATCTCGTATAACGACGCATAGAAACGCCTCCTAACCTCCGAAAATCGTAATCTGTTTAATCGCTTGCGACCAGATTACCCTTACCAAAACATATAAAGATACCAGCCAGAAGAGCTGTACACCCAGAGCCATATAAGCCTCCGTCCCGCTTATGAGTCCTGAATAGATTGATACCGGCAGATAAATCATCGCCTGGAACGGAAGGAACTCAGTGATGGTTCTCAGCCAATCAGGAAAAAGGGTAATCGGCACAAGTGCGCCTGAGAAAAATGTAATCAAGGATTCCTTTAGTACCCTTACTCCCCAGACATTGACCGTCCAGAACGCGAGCACGCCGACAAGGAAGTCGAAGAAAGTACCGATCCAAATACCCACCAGCGCACTCACTACGAATAGCAAGACCGTCTCAGGTGATTTTGGAAAGCTTAAATCCATGAAGAAGTAAGCAATTAACACCATCGGGATAGTTCCCTGTATCAAGTACATAATCTTTGCTCCGATATCGACAGCAAATAATTTAAAAATCATATCGTATGGGCGCATTAACTCGATTGCGACCTGTCCGTCCTTTATGTTTTCCGCAAGCTCATTGCCGACACCGCCAACAAACCCCTGCAGCAGCATCGCAATTACGATATACGTCAGCATCGTTTCAAGATTAATATTTTGAATAGTTGTCTGGTTCGCATAAACTGCCTGCCAGAAGAAGTAAATAATCAGCAGCCTCATCACTGCAGAAACGGTCCCGGCCCAGTACCAGGCTGAATAGGCGGTATTCTCCTGCATCCGCCCTTTAGCTATTTGCCAATACTTTCTCATGCTCTACCCCCTGTTCCTGCTTGTTGTACAGCTCCTCAACAATCGTCTCAATCTTAGGATCAGCAATATTCAAATCTCCAATTTCATACATGCTCATCATTTCTGAAATGACGAACGAGCTTTTGACAGTCTCATGGTCAAAAGAAAGGCTGACCTTCGTTTCTTCCTCATTCGGTAAAACTTCTGCTTGACCAACGAGGGAAGCTGGCAATACGAACTTTTCTTTATCAGCCACTTCAAAATGAATCACCCGTTTTTGGCCGAATTGCTTTTTAATTTCATCCAGACCGCCATCATATACGATGGTACCTCCATCAATGATAATGATCCTGTCACAGATTTCTTCAATGTCCTGCATATCATGTGTAGTCAGCAGCACTGTTGTGCCCCAGCGCTGATTCATTTCTTTAATAAACTTGCGGATTTTCACTTTTACCGCAATATCAAGACCAATTGTCGGCTCATCCAGGTAGACAACCTTAGGCCTGTGAAGGAAGGCAGCAGCCAGTTCACAGCGCATTTTTTGTCCGAGCGAAAGCTGTCTGACCGGAATGCCAAGCAATGGTTCTAGGTTAAGTACCTCGGTAAACATCGCGATCGTTTCCTTATATTCCTGCTCCGGAATCTCGTAAATATGCTTCAAGAGATTATAAGATTCGCGTACAGGAATATCCCAGAACAGCTGCGTACGCTGCCCGAAGACAGCCCCAATATTGACAGCATTCTTCTGACGGTTTTCATATGGTACCAGCCCATTCACCGTCACTTTTCCTGAAGTCGGCGTCAGGATGCCCGTAAGCATCTTAATCGTCGTCGACTTTCCGGCACCATTCGCGCCGATATAGCCAACCGTTTCGCCTTGTTCGATGGAAAAATTAATCCCCTTCACCGCATGCTTCGTCTCATACTTCCGGTTAAAAAGCGACTTGATCGCTCCCTTTAGACCAGGATCGCGCTTCACCAATTTATATTCCTTCTTTAAATTTTCAACTGTAATCACACATATCACTCTCCAAGAACATACATTCGATTTTTAGGCACAAAAAAACCACAGACATCCCAGTCCGTGGTTTAGCAGTTATTTTACATGAAAAATAAACGCACTACACACAATGCAGGCAGGCCGAAGATAAATCATATGAAATTGTTGTTGCTGTTCCATTCGTAGTGTTCAACATTTCGACTGCCTCCTTAAGTTACTTTTCATATTGTACCTTTATAAGAAAAATTTGGCAACAGTAAATCTTTAAAATTTCTATGCCAGAATGATATGTGGCACTTTTTTATAGCAAGCCCTGATAATATTTAATCGTTTCTTTTAAACCTGCTGAAAAACTATATTTAGGCAGCCACTTTAAAGCTTTTTCTGCATACTCTTTAGATAAAATACTATGTTTTATATCTCCCGGTCTTTCATCTGAATAATTTGGAGAGACTTCTACATTTAGTATTTGGGATATTCTTCTAAATACCTCCACAATCGGCACCTGGCTCTGGGAACCAATATTAATAATACTGTTTTCTCCAGAAGTTAATGCGGCTATATTTGCTCTCGCCACATCTTTAACAAAAACGAAATCCCTCGTTTGCAATCCATCACCATAGATATTTATTATGTCACCCTTTACTAACTTTTCTATAAAAATAGCAATTACCCCGGCTTCTCCATTCACATCCTGGCGTGGGCCAAAGACATTTGAATATCTTAAAATAGTGTAAGGCAGATGATACATACTTGAGAAAAGCTGTATATATTGCTCAGCACATTGTTTCGAAATTCCATAGGGAGAAATCGGTGCAGAAGGATGACTTTCATCGATGGGTAAATACTGAGGACTGCCGTAAACCGCAGCACTTGAGGAAAAAATAAATTTTTTCACTCCATGTTTTACACATGTATTTAGAAGGTTTACAGTTCCAATAACATTTATATGTCCATCATAAACAGGATCAGACATAGATTTTGTAACGGAAACCTGTGCTGCCTGATGGATGACGATATCGGGCTTCTCAGCCATAAAAACCTGATCGAGATTTTCACATATATCCGCTTTATAGAATACGGAATCCTTTGGAAGGTTCCTCATATTCCCGGCTGCTAAATTATCTACAGCAATCGTCTCAAAGTTTTCCTTTATTAGTTCATCTACTATGTTAGAACCAATGAAACCGGCTCCCCCCGTGACTAGCACCTTCATGAATGAGCATCCCCTTTAACGTTATAAAGAACATCCGTACAAAAAGCACCTTTGTAATAGGTTACGTACAGAAGTTATTGCTATCTTATGAATCAAGACGGCTAATCAGCACTAATTTCATTACTCATAGAATTCTTTTTGGCTTCACCCCGCCCTTCTTTTCAAAAAGAAAAAGCACCAGGTTCCCGTCAAATGGAACTAGGTGCTTACCCTTGGATAGAACATATGAAGATGCACCTTCGATGAAAAGCAGAAAATGAATCCCATCCGTTCAAATAAAAATGATTTTCTAATGAATTTTTCCAAAAGGACATGTTTATAAAATGTTCACCAGCCAGAAGCCGTGCATGAGGGTAATTCCTGTATATGAAAAAGAAGCGAATAGTGTAATCCCTTTAATAAAACCGCTTTTGGGTACTTGCTTGAATACAATAAATAATAAGAGGAAAAGCGAAAGAGCCGCTTTAGAACAGATAAATAATAATGGATTTACTTCATATATAAAGTTCATCACTGGGTTCAACTCGGTTATGAACTCATTTTCCAGACCAAACCAGGTCACAAAAGCATCAATCAGATTCAGGAACGTAAGATAATAGAAGAGAAGAGTCAATACTTTCACCTCAAGGGGAAATTTGAAAATCTATCTGTCATTATTGCCAACAATGAATCATTAATTTACATACCCTTTTGGTCTATGTATATTACATTCGATTAAACCGAAGTACCTGACAAAGCTTCGTAAGGGAATAAAACAACCTTGACTCAATTAATTGGTCAAGGTCACTAGTTCACGTTCATATGGTCCTTCTTTCTATTATGAATAAGCATGAGAACAGTCCCTGCCGCAATCATCACTGCCCCTGCAACCAGGAGATTAAAAATTCCTGTGGCCGTATTAGGCAGTTTTATTCCTCCATTTGATGGCAGTATGGCCTCTTGTCCGGCACCTTCAGCAGAGAGTGGAAATTTAACTTCAACAACTAGTCCCTGAAATTCATTGCCTAGTTCAAAAGGCATTTCCACATGGAAATCCAATTCTTCTGACCCCTTGCTTTTAATGAATCTTGAGTCAAGTTTGTGAAAATCCTTCAGCTTTCCTTCGTATAAAACCCCTTCTCCTCCACTTACTTTCAGTAGGAGCTCATTATATAATTTTTCAGAGCCTTTAAGAAATTGGTTAGAAAAAGAATATTTAAAATCTTGCTTACCATCATTGGAAATCAAAAGCGTCCTGGTCGTCCAATCACCTGGCTTCAGGTGATCAAGGTTAAACAAAATGCCTTGAGGAGTTGTGGAAAGATCTATTTCTTTTATTTCACGAGAATTCGTATTTGACACGGCCATAGCCGAGAGTGGAAAGCACGTAATGATAAATGTTGCAAAAACGATGAGCAGCCTAAACTTCTTCATAATTCCGCTCCTTTCCTATAGGTTCTATAGGAAAGGCAGGGATCAACCCTGCCTTTTTTTATTGACTAAAATCCAATGCTTAGCGCTCTTCGCCTGGCATTTGAGTGGCTTCGAACACTAACTCTAAGTTAGATTCTTCACCCTGGAATTTATTTTGCTTGAAGAGACGACTGCCTTCGATTCGCTCGTTATTTTCTTCGAATTTAATCGTAATATCGTAGGTCACTTCTCCATTACCAGAGGCAAGACCAACTGCATTTGCTCCTGTGCCTGTTAATTCAAATGTACCTGGGCGCTCCAGCAAACCTTGTAATGTTCCATCATATACATAATTATCTGTACCTTGCTTTTTGATTTTCACGCTGAATTGGGAGAGGAATTCTTCCTCATCATTGGTCCCGTAGTCTGACCCAAGATTAAGAATATCCTTATCTTCCCAGCCCCCTAGTTTATTTGCATGAACAAAAACATCATCAATGTCAAGAGAACCTTTATTCTTTAGTGTCAATTGTTCTGTAATAGTTGTCCCAAGACTAAGATTCCTAAAGTTAAAGGCAGCAGACGTGCCAACAGCTAAATCCAAGGTACCTGCTTTGAATGAACTATCTACTTCTTCAACATCATTGAATGCCGCCCAGGTTCCTCCTCCAATAAGTGATAGTCCTAACGCTCCGGATACGATTCCTAAACCTAGTCTTTTTTTGATATTCATTTTCTATTCCTCCCTGTTAATTTTTCCTCATATTCTTGTACGTGTATGTGAATCTAGCATCGTGAAAAACTACGAAATTATTGTTTGTTTTTCCTCCATTGCTGCAATTGCTCTTGTTTTTTCTACTAGTTGCCTTAAAGCCTGATAAATTGTCCAGGCTGAGTAAACAAGAAGCAACAAGCCTGGTATGATCAGAAGCAGACCGATTCCAAGTGGAGAACTTGCATATTTCAGCAGATAGCCAACTAGCGGAATGGTAATGCCTGAATATACAGCCAGTACATTCTGACTGTTTACCGGGTTCATATCTTCATTCTCGTTATGATCACCCTTTGTTCGATAAAGGACGTTTTCACCTTGCTTGATTACTTCCATAATCCGATGGGTAATGATATTCATTTCATTTTGCCTGAAAGTGATGACATCATGTTTTTCCAGAATGGTTGGATTCTCAGCTTTTTTTACAAGGATTAAAGATCCTGTCTTGAATGTTGGCTCCATTGAGCCAGACAGGACTGTCTTGAATTGATAACCAAAAAGTTCAGGTTCTTGACCTGAAACCCGAGAAGAAACCACCATTATGAGCATGAGCAGGAAGACCGAAAAAACGAACCAATATATAGCGTTGCCAATCATCCTAAATGTTCTTTTCAAAATGGAATTCCTCTCCTTTACATCTAATCACCACTATCCACAGGTTCATTGTTCTCCGGATCGGATGACGGCTGATTAGAAGGGTCTATTTGGACACTTTTTTCATCAAACTCTTTTTCCTCATTATCTGAACTATCTAGCGGATCATTCGTTGCTTGCTTCTGTTTGTCATTCTCTTTCTCCTGTTCTATCGTCAGTGGAGCATCGTTGTTCTGTTCAGAGGGACCTGCATCGCGATCAATCTCATTTTTTTCGTTGTCATTGTTTATCTCTGGAACGGAGCAGTCGCTTACTTTAATAACATCGCTCCAGATCGCTTCCTTTCCAGGGTGAGCAGGCTTTGTTATTTTGAATCTATATTGTCCATTCCCCGGAAGACTCTGAAGATTGGACGTCTCGATTCTTCCTGCCTTATTTGCAGTTATCTGTGGAACTTCACCGCTCTCAAGTACTGGACTAATAGGATTTTTTGAGTCTTTGCCTTCTCCAACCATAAATAATTCCCATTTCCATGTGGAGAACGTCATATCTTCACCAGCATTGTATACATCCGTGAATACATATGGAGGATCACAGCTGCCCCCTCTTTCCAAACCTGCAAAATTGAAAGATAATGAACTTTTATCCCATTCATCTATCGGCCAACTAACCTGGACGGAAGCCCGGACTTTTTCAACATCATTGAAAGCTGCATTGGTATACGTATTTAGTTGAATCAATGAAAATAGCAATAGATAACTTGCCGCCAAGATTGGAATGAACCTGCTGAAAAAACGGGGCGGACGCCTGTATTTTCTCATTCGAGTGTGTCGAATAGTTATCACCTCCCGACTCTTGAGTCATTTATTATTTATTGGCACAGCATAGAGGCTTATTGAAAACACTTATGTCGTTCTTTTTAGAGAACAACTCTATTAAAGTATATGCCAGTCTATCATTTTTGAAAAACGTTAAAAATGGTTATATATTCTTTATAAAGAACATTTTTCGTTATAAATCTCTTTTTATCTCTTGTTTACTCACTATTTCAAAATTTCTATCTTAATTGTTTTTAATAAAGAACAAAAATAGACTGAAGCATTTGCTTCAGTCTAAATTGCTTTTTTTATTAGAATCAAAACTCAATCATTCACCATCTAAGCTGTAACTCCTTGCTTTTTTCCAGCCTCCATTACGATTTCCCCGAAGAAATCAACCGCTTTTAGACTCTCTTCAAAAATATAATTGGACTTCCATGTCGTATCGATGAAAACTTCCATCACTTTCGTTGCACGTTCGTCTCCACTTTCAGCATATTCTAATGCTGTGACGCATTCGAAAATTTTCACCATCAGCTCGGCAACTCTTTTAGAATGAAATGTTTTATGATCAGCTGATGCATGATTGAGAGAAGTTAACAGGGACTCTAGCTGCTCTACTCCTGTTTGAACCTGTTTCGCAAATTCACTCTCCATCCCTGAAATGCGCCCCTTTATTTCCTGTAAAAACAGCTCGCCAGCATTGAACTTCTCCATCAATCGCAATACTTCTAGTCCGAGGATATTCGCAGTACCTTCCCAAACGGTCAGCACTTGTGCATCTCTCAATAAACGCGGCGTGACAAAGTCTTCGATATACCCGTTCCCGCCGTGCATTTCGATGGCTTCGTGTGCGAAGTGGACGGCTTGTTCGGCGGTTTCTTTTTTCAACAGGGCAATGTAGAGTCTATTGAGGACGATATCTTTTTCTGATACTCCCGGTTCATTCCTTATGACTTTCTCAAACAACGGAAGATACTTAAACACTGTCCTGGTTTCAACTTCAAGCTTCACGGCCATTTTAACCAGGGATTCTTTAATCATTGGAAAATCAGCCAGTTTTTTGCCGAAGGCGTCGCGTTTTAATGCGTATTGTCTTGCTTCGCTGTATGCACGGCGCATGATTCCGAGTGATGCGACGGTGTTGCAGACGCGGGATAGGTTCAACGCTTCCATCATATAGTAAAAGCCTTTTGTTGGATCGCCAACGACAAATGCTTCTGCACCTTCAAACTCGACTTCGGCTGATGGCACTGCTTTGACTCCGAGTTTGTCTTTTAGCCTGCGAATCTTGATGCCGTTAAGTTTTCCATCTTCTTTACGCCAAGGGACTGCGAATAACGTCAGGCCTTTTGTTCCTGATGGTGCTCCTTCTTTTCTTGCTAACACCATCGCGACTCCGCACATTCCTGCGTTGGAGGCGAAGTATTTTTCACCGTAGAGCTTGTAGCCCTCCGCCGTTTGAACTGCCTTCACCACATTTGCGCCGACATCGGACCCTCCCTGGCGCTCAGTCAGGAAGGTTGCGCCTTCGAACAGCGTTGTATCCCCTGTTGATAAAACATGGGGAAGGAATTTTTCTTTTAATTCTGGAGACGCGTATTGGTCCAATAAATAGGCTGTTGCCATCGTCAGGGTTACCGGACAGTAAAAGCCTGGCTCTGTTTGGGATAACAGATAGCCCTGTGCATAAGAATAGATATAATTCCCCTTCCGTCCAAGCTTGGGAATCTCCTTATGGACGTAGCCGACAATCCCGGTGTTATAAGAATCTTCAACTGTTTTCCGATACCCATCATTCACCCATACTTCAGAGATGTCCTCACCGTAGGCATCGAATTTAATCAGCTTCGGTTGGCCTTCGCGGTCGGTAAACCTGGCACGCTGGTCGATGTCATTTGCACATTTCTCGCCATATTCCATTAGCTCTTTATCAGCATACGCAAAAAATTCCTCATCCAGTAATTCTTTCAACAATGCCCGAAACTGTGGTTCTTCTTGATAAAAATTCATTGGTTTAGCCTCCCTTTAAATTCAGTCATCAGTCTTTCGATTTCTTCTTTGATCTCAACCAATTCACATATTCTGTCATTCACCTCTGCCAACTTCTCTTCCCCGTACTCGATGGTCCGCTTCAGCTGCTTTTCTCCTGTCCGGTCCTCGTCGAATAGCAGGACCATTTCTTTAATTTCCTCCAGCGAGAAGCCAAAGCGTTTCCCTCTTAGCACAAGCTTCAACCTTGCAAGATCGCTGCCGGAGTAGGTTCGCCGGCCCCCTTCTGTTCGGGATGGCTCCAACAAGCCAAGCTCTTCATAATACCGAATGGTCCTTGTTGTAACCCCAAACTCCTCAGCCAAATCAGAAATCGAATACATAGCAAAACCTCTTTTTTAACAGAATAATCAGTAAATTAATTATACCATTGACGTTAACGTAAAGAGCAACTGTAAAAAGCCAGATTCCATTTTGGAATCCGGCTTATTTTTTTACATATAGCTTTGGATCGACACTATTTGATTTTTCATAGTTCCACTGTCCTTCGTGGATTTCAAAGTGAAGATGCTTACCCCTGCTGTCGCCAGTGTTGCCCATGTAGCCGAGCATCTCGCCTTTGCTGATGGACTGCCCCGTAGTAACGATGCTTTTATCCAAATGGGCATAAAGGGTGGTGAAAGTCTTGCCATTGATCTTATGGGTGATGAGGACAGTGTTCCCGTAGGATGCGGAATAATAGGAACGGATGACGGTTCCAGACGCGGCTGCGACTACTTCAGTATCAGGCGATTCATCAGCGATATCGATTCCGGCGTGGAGCCTGCCCCACCTCGGTCCGTAGCCAGAAGTCAACTCTCCGCTTGTCGGCATTATAAATACGTCTTCTAGTTCAGCAGAGTCATACTCAACTCTTTGGTTTTCTTTTAAAATAGCGATTTCCTGGGATGCTAGATTCACATAGACTTCATACATGTCCATTAGCTCGGACTCGTTTTCCTGTTTTTCCTTCTGGACCGAATCAAGCAAGCGCTGCTTTTCTTCTACCTTCATTTCCATCTCAGCTTTCAACGACTGCATTTCCTTATGGTCATCTTCGAGCAGCTCAATCTCTTGCTGGAGTACCGCTTCCTGCTTTCGCACCTTCTCTAAATCCACCTGGTGTTTTGCCATTAACTCTTTGTCAGCTTTCATGATGGTGCTGACCACAGTGGCAACATCGAATAATTGGGACAGACTTTTAGAATCGAAAATCATATCCACATAAAGCCCCAAACCATCATTTGCCTGCATGGTCCGCATTCGTTCTTTGATTAGTTGCTCTCGATGTTGAATGGTGGCAGCCAGCTTGTCGATTTCATTTTTCATATTTGCTGAAGATTTTCCGGTGCTGTCGATGACGCTTTGCAGATGACGGATTTTCTGATTAATCTCAGTCATCTCATCGTCCAATGTCTTTAGTTCGGAAAGATATTTTTGCTCGGCTGCATCCATTGCTTCAATTTGCTCTTCTTTCTTCGTAAAATCTTCTTTCACATCAAGTCGCTGCTGGCGGATTTCCGGCAGTTTTACCGATGCTTCAGCCGGGAAAGTACCTGACCCTGCCAGCCCAATCGTCATTGCGAGAAATAAACTACGTTTAAACACCCTATTCCTCCGTTATTCAAGTCTGCATGACTGATTCTATGTATTCTTCCTCCAGTATATAGCAGAGAAATTGCTGAATCTGTCGACTTTTGGCTCGGAGAAAGTAAAAAACCACCCTCAATAGAGAGTGGCTTCACAAACATTATTTCTGAATCAAGTAATCTACCAATTTTTTCTTCGGCTTCCCGAAGATTTCTTCTTCTAGACGTTTCCCTGTTGGCGTCGCAGCCAGTCCGCCTTCTGCTGTTTCCCTTAACGCAGATGGCATCGTCTGTCCGATGGCGTACATCGCGCCGATGACTTCGTCGCATGGGATTCTGCTTGTTACGCCTGCAAGTGCCATGTCGGCTGCAGTGATGGCGTTCGAAGCACCCATCGCATTTCTTTTTACACATGGAACTTCAACTAGTCCTGCAACAGGGTCGCATACTAATCCAAGCATATTTTTGAGCGTGATCGCAAAAGCGTCAGATGACTGCTGCGGAGTTCCGCCAGCCATTTCTACAATGGCTGCCGCTGCCATTCCGGCAGCTGACCCGACTTCTGCCTGGCAACCGCCTGCTGCACCAGAAATAGAAGCATTGTTGGCCACAACAAATCCGAATGCCGCTGTCGTAAACAAGTACTCAATCATTTCCATGCGTGTCGGGTTCAATTTTTCCTTTACGGCAAAAAGTGTTCCCGGCACGACGCCTGCTGATCCTGCAGTCGGTGTCGCGCAGATAATGCCCATCGCCGCGTTCACTTCATTCGTGGCAACAGCCTTACTGACAGCATCCAATAATAGATTGCCAGCCAGTGATTTTCCGCTGTCAATGTATTTTTGCAGCAAGACCGCGTCCCCTCCGGTAAGGCCGGTCTGGGATTTGACGCCATTCAAACCTCGTTCCACAGCGCGTTCCATGACCTGGAGATTATTGTCCATCTGGGCAATAATCTCTTCACGGGAACGGCCAGAAACCTCTATTTCCTGCCGAATCATGATTTCGGCGATTTTCACGTTATTTTTTTCAGCTAATTCAACAAGCTCCGCAACATTACGAAACATGGCTAGCCCTCCTGATGTAACTCAAATTTAGTCAACGAGACGGATGACCTGGTCAACGCCATCTAGCGCAGTTAACTCCGCATACACTCCGTCCTCGAGTTTGTGGTCCATTTCGATGACCATGACGGCAATATCTCCCTTATCCTTTCGGGAGACCTCCATATGGCCGATGTTGATTTGATGTTTTGATAAAACGGTTGTCACGGCTGAAATCAGCCCGAACCTGTCATGATGGACGACGAGGATGGCCGGGTTGGCGCCGGACAGCTTCAGCTTAAACGAATTGATTTCTGTAATTTCAATGGTTCCGCCACCGATGGAAATCCCGACGATTTCTAGCTCCTTACCCTGTCCATCGTAAAGATTTATTTTTACCGTATTTGGATGCTCCATAACAGCATCCTCAGTAATGAATTCAACTTCAAGTCCAGATTCCTCGGCGATTTTCAAAGCATTGGGAATTCGTTCATCAAATGTATCAAAGTCCAAGATTCCGGCTACGAGTGCCAGATCTGTTCCGTGTCCTTTATAGGTTTTAGCAAAAGAGCCGTACAGGGAGATGACGGCCTTTGTCGGCTGCTTCTCGAATAATGTGCGCGCCACGCGTCCAATCCTTGCAGCGCCCGCTGTATGCGAACTCGATGGTCCGATCATCACCGGACCTATAATATCAAATGCAGAACGATATTTCATGGTGCACTGCTCCTTTTCAAATCTATTGAAAGCGATTTCATATATAAACATTTTTAAAGAGTCCTAACCATAGTTATCTTACCACATTATATATATAGTTTAACCATAAATATAATGGAAGTTGAAAAGCTCCAGCGCCTTGGTCAGCTCTGACAAGCGCTGGAGCTGGAGCTGGATCTCAGTTAAAAACCACCCCGCCGAAACGGAATGGCTAGTTAACACTTACTTTATTCCTTCCGCTGTTTTTCGATACATACAGGCCTTTATCTGCACGGTTCAGCAGGGAATCGATATTGTCCCCTTGCTGATAATCTGTGACCCCGAAGCTTGCAGTCAAACTGCCGGCTCCTTTAAAGTAATGATTTTCAACCATTTTACGGAAATGCTCAGCTTTTTCATAGGCATGTCCACCAGTACTATTGGAAATCAGGATGAATTCCTCTCCGCCCCAACGGCCGAAAAGGTCTCCGTCTGTTAGATTGGCAGAAACAATGGCAGACAACTCCTTCAGGACACAGTCGCCAATTTTATGACCATATACATCATTAACTTTTTTAAAATGATCGATATCGAAAAAGATGATCGAAAATGGCTTACTTTCCTCTTCAGCGGCCTCGAGCTTTCCCTCAAGCCAAACATCAATCTGGTGGCGGTTGGCAACGCGTGTCAGGGAATCAATATAAGCATGCATTTTAAAGAAATTCCTCTCTGTAAAAGCACGGAACATATTTTGCGCATAAAACAGGACCAGTATATAGACTATATTCGCAGCATGGAATTGTGTCAGCGAATCAATCGATTCTGGAGTCATTTGCCCGCTGTAGAACACCGCTATGATTAGTGTGATCAGGAAGATGAATATCGAGAAATACATCCCTCTTTTTGTTCCCAGCACCAGAAAGAAAAACATGATGATCAGTGGCATCCAAACGATGAAATCACCGAGCGAACCCCCGGTTGTCGCCAGGTCGTTGTAGACAACATCAAACAATGTTAAGACATGATATATACTGACTAATAATAGATTTGAGTACTCGCCAAACCGGATCCCTCGATTCAAATAGGCCAGAAACCAGCTGACCGAGAACCAGAAAATGAGTGTGAAATTTATTATCGCATCGAATTGGCTCAGAGTATTCAGGACGCTGTTGATGACGAGAGCAATCGTAATGATCGGCAGCATCCACATGTATACACTTCGTTTCAGCTCTTCGATCGTATCAAATTTGATAAACATCCTTCTCATCTCCCCAGCCGCTCACCACCCTATTTGGTGTCGGCACACCTGCACCTTTTAGTCTCAAACCATCTTTATTGTGTTTGAAAGTAATTATATTGAATTCGAAATAAATGGCTTTGGAATGGCAGCATCCCCAGAATAAAAACAGATGTCCACCTTCTACTCCCATTTTACTAGAAAAGTCTATTTTAGTATATTTTCAAATGCAAAAGAAGAAGCAAAAGTCCTAGAAATAGAATCTGCTTCTTCTGATTTTTATAATTTATCAGCTGGTTAATCAACTCTATTCCAAAGCACCTGAAGCAAGCCGACTTATAAAAAAGGTAAAAGCAATAAAGCTATGAAAAAGCTTTACTCCACCCAGTTCCAGTAGGCCATTTCACCAAGGTTGGCACCCTGGATTTGCTCATTTTCCTTTAGCTTCAGCAATTCTTTTACCGGACCGGTCACGACTGCGCCATAGACCTGGAATCCTTCTTTCATAAGATAATCGTATCGCTCCTCAAGGTGAGTGAGGCCGAGGAAATTCTCCCGGTAGCTGGTTGATTCATTATCAAGCAGTTTTTTCATTTGCTTCAGCATCAATTTTTTATTTTCGTCAGTGAATTTTTCCTCAAGTCCATATTTGCTTGTGGAACGGTAATTGTCCCTCGCCTCACGTCCGCCTGTGAAGCCAAAGGGTTCTACTGACAATGAATCCCCGCTGCCGTGCCAGCTTTCTTCATAGTCCTTCAACTCCCCGGTATACAAAGGCATCCATAGTACATCGAGATCGTATGGCTTCAAAAACTCTAACATTTCCTCAGGTGTCTTATATTCCTTTGTTGAAAAAGAAAGCTCGGCCACCGTACCTTCGTGGACCTTCTCAAGCTTCGTCCAAACTGATGGGTCCTCATTCGCATTAAGCTTGTTCCCTGTCTTCGGATGTTCCGGCAGGTAAAAGTTGTATTCCCTTTCGGTTTTAGGTTTGATGTATTCCGTATTATTCGTAGAGTATATCGGAATCATCCGTTTAGCTAACTGTTTTGTACCTACCAGTTCTGGTTCTTTGCCAATCATCTTGAAGACTGGATAGGAAATTTTTTGCGTGAGGAACGGGGTGATTTCGACTGATTCAATCCCGCCAAAATCATCCTGCATATTCGGCTGTGTCCAGTCCATCGCCAGCCTGCTGTAAAAAAGATGTTTCTTATCAAGGTCCAGGGCATGATAACTAATCGAGACAACCAACATATACAGCCAAAAGAAAAAAAGTGTGGCTGCGATGACCCTTATGACCCTCATCGTCAAAGTAAACCGGTATTTAAAGAGGATTTTCTTCTCCTTATCCTTAGTCCATTCCATGTTCATCGTCCTTCCATCCGTGTTTTTCCGCGATTTGCGCCAGCCGATTCCGCGCCCTATGAAGCGTGACCTTCACCTGGTTCTCCGACAGCTCGAGTGCTTCCTGTATTTCCTGGTAACTGAACATCTCAACCTCGCGCAGGTACAGGATTGATCGGTACTGCTCCGGCAAAAAGGCCATCAGCTGCTGTAGGTCCTCAGAGGTCTCCGCCTGAATCATCTCGTCCTCCGGCAGCCCATAAGGACTCGCCATCTCATCCTTCGAAAACAAATAATCCGCAAACGGAACCCATTTCCTGCGCTGGCGCCGCCTCCATTCATCCAAATAAGCATTGCGGGCCACTTTGAATAGCCAGGCCCTTACATCCTCATTCTGGTAAAACGAAAGTGAAACCGTTGCCCGGGCAAATGTTTCCTGTGTCAAATCCTCGGCCAGCTGATGCGACCCCGAAAGCTTTAACAGAAAATAATAAAGGGGCTTTGTGTACTTTCTATATAAATTGTCGAGTTCATTTCTTCTGCCGTCGTCCATACAACTGCCCCTCATTTTTAAAATCTCAATACTAAAACGATGAACTATATAAAATGTTACACTCATCATGGGCAGTTTTGGGAAAAACTTTTAAAATACTATTATCACCGTGAATGCTTTGGCTTTCTTTTTTCGAAGTATGGTACATTAAATAGGAGCAAAAGGAAGGGAGTTTTTTCAATGACAGAACAGAACAATGCTTTACCGCCAAAAACGTGTGAAATCGAGCGTCTTGTCACAATGGAAGACGACGTCAATAAAGTATTAGAAGGCAAGAAAACAGCGACTCGTCGAAACGGCCGTTATGCAGATGTAGGCGAAATCATGGAGTTAAAAGGACAGAAGTTCGTAGTGGACAATGTCTATTCACAGTCACTCGGGGAATTAACGGATGCAGACGCGCACCGCGAAGGCTTTGAAACGGTCGAGGAGTACAAGCAGGCGATATTATCCTACCACCCGGGAATGCCGTGGCTTCCGCAAATGAGAGTCTGGGTGCATGAGTTCAGCCCTGTCGAAGAATAAGAAATGGATTTATTTTACCGATTTATCATTTATCTTCACGTCGCAAGCGTGATTGCGTCAATTGGCCCATTCTTCATTTTGATGCCAATTGTAAAAAAACTGCCTGATGCCATAGAGAAAGAATTAGAGGCATACCTGGCTCTCTTGAAGTCGGTCGTCCGGCTATCGAAGCATGCTGGCCATGTGCTGATCGGAACAGGAGTGCTGCTTGTCATCCTCGGCCCATGGACATGGAAAACGCCATGGATCGTTGGGACACTGGCACTGCTGTTCGCTTCCTTATTTTTCCTCGCGAGGGCATTCTCGCCGACACTTCGGAATTTCACCGAAGAAGGCGCGAACAAGCTAGAATTAGCTGCAAAACTGAAGCGCACCATTTGGATCTACATCATCTTATTGATGTCCATGCTCTGGTTCATGGTCGTGAAGCCGAATTTGTGGTGAAAAAATTGAAGCCCGGGCGGCGTGGCCCGGGCTTTTAATATTAGTGAAATGAACGACTTGGTCGAAATAATGCCAAATGTGGTCGAATTAATCGGAAATGTGGTCGAATTAATTCAAAATGTGGTCGAATAAATTTATTTTTCGCCAATAAAATGAAAAATGTGGTCGATATATTTTGAAATCTGGTAGATATATTTAATTTTCCGCTGCTAAATTCACAAATAAGGATGATATTATCAAATTTCCGCTAAATCACTTTCAGCACGCAGACCTTCTTCATTTTACCAGAATACCCTCGTTTAAAAGAGATTCAGTATCCATAATTACCGCAAATTCTTCATTCAGGTTCGCCATCGTCATGGCGTGTATCAATTCCCCAGGGAAAATCTCTCCATTAATCCCTTTCCTGTCAAAGGTTGCAGTTGCATCGGAAACAAGCACTGGGTTAAAACCGTAATTTCCAGCCATACGTGTCGTGGTTTCCACACAATGGTTCGTGGTCAATCCTGTGATGACAATATGTTCGCTCTTCATATCCATGAGGATTTGATGCAAATCTGTCCCGATAAATGCACTGTTCACTGACTTGGTGATTACTATGTCATCCTTCTGTGGCTGAATGAATTCCATGAACTCCACAGCCTCTTTATTTTCCACATAAAAGAAGGAATCACCATTTTTTTTTGAAATATGCTGTACGAAGATGACCGGTCTTCCCATGTTCCGCCATTGCCCGATTAATTTTTCAATATTCTTTTCTGCATCAGGATTGTTCCGTTTGCCCCAGGCAGGATGAAAGAAAGCTTTCTGTACATCTATAACAATCAGCGGATCATTTTTCGTGAATATCATACTAACATCCCCTTTACACTTTTATAAGGTAATTTTATTTAAAAGAGGATATAATTTACATACGCTTTTTTCGTAATTTATTGGTCTTTTCTTAAGTATTTACTTTCTTTTAATGCGTTTACCTTAAAAGTTAAGATGAATTGGATTTTTTCTTCTAATAGACTTATATAAAAACACAAAGAAGTTTCAGGAAAAATTGAATGGGGTGAGCTTATGGATCAGGTAGATTTTAATATTATTCATTATCTTCAGGAAGACGGCAGGATGTCGATGACAGAGTTAGGCAAAAGAGTGGGACTTTCGATTCCAGCTGTTAAGGAGCGGGTAAAAAGACTTGAGGAAAACGGCACAATTATAGGGTACCGAGCTGTGCTCAATCCCAATAAAGTAAACAAACATGTTCTGGCATTTATTCTATTTGATACGAAACGGTGCAAGGAGTTCCGTGAATTTTGCATTCAGCACCCTATGGTGGTCGAATGCCATCGATTAGCTGGTCAATATAGTTATCTAGTGAAGGTGCTCGCAGATTCGGTGGAAATTCTCGAAGATTTCATCGATGCTTCCATGCAATACGGACACCCATCCACCTTGATCAATCTATCATCGCCTGTTGAATTTAAACCTATTACATAAAATCAGGCTGCCATTACCTCTTGGCAGCCTTTTCATCATTTCTTCGTCTCCTCCAGAGCTTCACTTTCCACACGATCCATAAAATCCGTAACTACTTTCTTGTTGTTCCTTTCTCCACCCAATTTCAGCAAAGTCTTGCCAAGGAAATTGAGACCTGTGTTTTGCCCTTGATAAATGAACCTGGTTTCTTCCTCGTCCACCTTGATTAAAGTGAATGAAGCTTCTATTGCAAATGCTTTCGCCAGGGTAAAACCAATTTTGTTGTGCTTTTTTCCAGGAGTGTTTTCATACTCAAGGTCTTCAACGATATATGTTTCGATTCGCTTGCCTTCTTTATATTTCTGCTCATATTTCGAGCCGACAACTCCTTCTTTCTTTTCTATCACCTTGTTTTCTACCACATGCGGCATGATCCTCTGGATGTTCTCCAGCTCGAATAATGTCCAAATCGTCTCGATATTGACGGGTATCATTCTCTCTTCGTTCCATTTAATCATTTTCTACACCTTCCATTTCAAATTCAAAGAAATCATCCATTTCGTCGATGAGTGTATTCAGCTCCTGTACTTGTTCCACAAGTCCCTGTCTTTTTTTCAATAAGATTTGTTCCAAGTTTTCAAACGATTCATCGTTCACGACGGTCAGCATTTCCTGGATGCTAAAATTGAACCGCCTTAAGTGAACCAATAGCCGCGCTACCAAATAGGAGCCGTTGTCATAATAGCGGTACTTATTATTCGGATCGATAAATACTGGCTCGAGCAGTTTAATTTCCGCATAATAGCGCAGCGTCTCTTTGCTCAGCCCTGTCATTTTGGAAAATTCGCTTACCTTGTACATGTCGGCCTCCTTATACAATCATCTTAAACTATGCAGTGCACCACAGAGTCAATTATTTATTATATGTAAAATAAAACAGCCACTTAACCAGTGGCTGATACAGCACTCAAATCTATTAAATTGTTAAGTAAAAAAGCACCCCTGTGTTCATGGTTCTCATAATTTATTTTAACAGCTATACATTACCATGCTTATCATTATGAATATAAGCTCCAATAATCGAAATTACAAATATAAACGGAATAATACGAGCCCAGTGCCATAATCCTTATCCCGCATTAAATTAAAGATATACACCCCATGTTTATATAGAGCGTAGGCTGCAAGGGCAGTAGCGAACCACATCCATTTTCAATTTCTCCTTAGGTAAAACTCCCTTTTTGTAAACGCTCTCTCCTTAATTGTTCATTCGCCAGCTGCAGTCCTAACAAATAAGCGATAAAAACAATCGAGTATTCCTTGCCTAAATGGATTAAGCTTGAGTATTCTTTTCCAAAGGGATGCGGCTTTGAGAAGTTGTTCTTTAATCTTTCTTCATAGTCCTCGACATCCTCTGACTGCCAAATTAACTCCTCTATTTGGAGATAAAACTCTTTGTAAATATAGAAATGTTCTTCCGTTATTTCTTTCTTCATGCGATTTTTCCATCCTAGCAGTTGTTCCATTGCAAGTTCAGGATTGAAATTCCACATTTTACTGTAACTGCACTTGTAATAAAACATACATTCATTGATATTCATTTTTGCCAATTCTTCTATCTTTACATTCCAGGGGAAATGAAAAACTGCATGGCAATACTCCGCAGAAATAAACAAGTCCCCATTCAGAAATACATATTTAAAGCTATGGACTTCTTGAAGTGGATTTTTCCACTCAAGAATTTTCACAGGACCATGTTGGATGACCGTAGCTACATGTCCGCTAAACCAATTTTCCTTAACAAAGTCTTCCCGCTCTTTTAGATATCTCTGCATGATTCTCCTCATTAATATTTTTTTGTAATAAAAAGGACCTGAGAAAAGGTCCTTTCGTTTTACTTTTATCCGCCAAACCCTTTTGTTACAAAATAAACCACCAGCGGACCCAGGATCACAATGAACAATGCCGGGAAAATAAAGAATACCATCGGAAACAGCATTTTAACCGGGGCTTTCATCGCCTGTTCCCTGGCTGCTTCCCTTCGCTGCTCCCTGACTCGTCTTGTAAGATTGCCCAGGACCTTTGCCATCCCAATCCCCATCTGGTCTGCCTGAATCAAGGAGTTGATAACACTCTGGAACGAATCGGACGGTACCCGCTTTTTCAGCTCATAAAACGCCTCTCTCCTCGACATTCCGTGTTTCATGTCATCGATCGTCCGCAGGAATTCTTCTGACAATGGACCCTTTAATTTTCGGGATACATCCACCAACGCTAGATCAAGCCCCATCCCTGCTTCAAGTAGAAGGTTTACAGTATCGAAGTAATCAGGCATGGCTTTATTGATCGCCTTAATTCTCGCTGTCTTTTTCTTGCCGAGATAAAAGACCGGAAGCCTGAAGCCAAGAATACCGAGGACTATAGTCATTAGCCAAGCCATTGCCTTACTGTCTGCAGATGGAAGCAATAAAAGCACTACAGCCAGCATTAATCCGATGCTAAGGACAAATTGAAAAAGACGAAAGTCCACCGCTGACTTGAAAGGATTTCCTGCATCGCGCAAAAGCTGGTCTAACTTCTTTTTCTCAGACCGAGATACCTTTGAGTTAAGATATGTGGTACCCCGTTCCCAGTATTTCTCGGTAATGTTTTTGGCAATACTTTTCTTATTCTGCTCTTCAGGTATATCAGCTTTCTTTTTCATATTCACTGAAAAATACTGATCTACCCGTTGATTGAACGCAAGCTGTTTCCGAAATAGAGTCAAAAGTGAGGCGGCAGTTACAAGAGTCAGAAATCCTGCTGTAGCGAAAAAAAGCAGTAGATTAATCATTCAGCTACACCTCAATCTTGATAATCTTTTGTATGAAGAACCAGCCGATTAAAATATTAATGCCTGCCGAAGACAGCATCAGCCAGCCAAGGGGGTGTTCGAGCATCGGCTGAAAATAGTCTTGGCCAAAAAACGCTAAATAAAAGGCTAGACCGACAGGCAGTAATGTGATGATCCAGGAAGACATTCTTCCCTGTGAAGTCAGGGTGTTCAATTCTTCCATTATACGGATCCGTCCTCTCACTGTATCCTCCATCGTTTCCATTAATCCAGCCAGGTTCCCGCCGCTTTTGCGCTGCGCCATGATCGCGCGGATGACAACTTCAAGCTCCTTATTCGGCAGGCGCACCATCACCTCTTCAAAAACCTCATCCAATGAAATCCCCAAACCTGCCTGGCGGATTACCCTTTCAAATTCAGGACCTAATGGATCGGGGATTTCTTTTCCCACCTGTTGCATCGCCTGCATGAAGCTGTAGCCGGCCCTCATGGAATTCGCCATCATTCCTAGAATTTCAATCAGCTGATAGGAAATCCTCTGCAACCTCTTTTTCCTTTTTTGCTTCATATATAAGCGCGGCAGCATAAAACCTACAGCCGCTGCCGGAAAACAAAAAAACCATTGCAAGCCTATCATAAAAAATCCTAATCCTGCAGCCGCCCCAGATAAAACCCTGATGATAAAATACTCTTCGGGCTTTAACTGGCTGCCTGCCTCAAGCAAGGTTTTCTCTGTCCGCTTGCTGAATTGAACATTCCGGAGGATGCGGCCGCCCTTTAAAACAAGCCTTTTCAATAAACTTTCTTTTGGAGCTGCTTGTTCAATTGCTTCCTCTTCAAACGCGGCAGGCAAAAATTCTTTCAAACGTAAATTCATTCGCTTCTTTTTCAAATAGCTTGAGGAAATAAGGAAGATCAAACTACTTGATATTAGAAATATTGATAAAATTGTCCCTACTGTATTCACCTTTACCACTCTCCCGCAAACCAGGAAGCAGGAAGGTTAAATCCGTTCAGTTCAAGTTGTTCAGTAAATTTCGGCCTGATGCCTGTAGATACAAAACTGCCATTTATCCTGCCATCTTCTGTCCGTCCCGATTCCCTAAACAAATACAAATCCTGAAGAACAATTGTGTCGCCCTCCATACCGAGCACTTCGGTAATATGAGTAATTTTTCTTGTGCCATCCTTCAAACGAGCCTGGTGGACGATGACATCGATTGCCCCGGCGATTTGTTCACGGATTGCCCTTACCGGCAGATCAAACCCGGCCATCAGCACCATTGTTTCCAGTCTTGAAAGAATATCCCGCGGTGAATTGGCGTGACCGGTGCTAAGACTGCCATCATGGCCAGTGTTCATTGCCTGAAGCATATCCAGTGCCTCGGCGCCGCGGACCTCTCCCACGACAATGCGATCAGGACGCATCCTCAGTGAGTTCCTTACAAGGTCACGTATCGTAATTTGACCCTTCCCTTCTATATTAGGCGGGCGTGATTCGAGGGAAACAATATGGTCCTGATTTAATTTCAATTCAGCAGCATCTTCTATCGTTACAATCCGTTCTTCATTTGGAATAAACGCAGAAAGCACATTTAATGTCGAAGTCTTCCCCGAACCTGTTCCGCCACTGATGAAAATATTAAGGCGAGACTTAACACATATATCAATGAATTCCGCCATCTCAGAGCTCAATGTCCCAAAGCTGACAAGATCAGTTATTGTAAAAGGTTTCTCTGAGAATTTACGGATTGTAAGGCTCGGACCCTTCAACGCAAGCGGCGGGATGATGGCATTTACACGCGACCCATCCGGCAGACGGGCGTCAACCATTGGCGAGCTTTCGTCGACACGGCGCCCGATTGGAGATACGATTTTTTCAATCACCCGCTGGATGTGCATGTCATCCTGGAAGACAGCATCAGCCTTCAGGATTCTTCCGTTTTTTTCATAAAACACTTCGTTTGGACTGTTGACCATGACCTCACTGACTTGCGGATTTTCCAGCAGAGGAGTAATCGGCCCGTAAGCCATTAACTCATGCTCCACATAAGTAAGCACATCCTGCTTTTCCTCAAAAGTCATCCGGTCCCCTTCCTGATCGAAGAACACCTGGCTCAATTCCCTGATTTTAGCTTTTTCTTCCCCTTCATCCTGGTTAGGATATTTCTTCAGCTCTTCCAGCAAGAATGTATGAAGCTTTGATTCCATTTCCCAGAATTCCTTAGGTTTTGTAATGACTGTTTTTTCCTGAAATTGCGGTTCAAGGCTGCGATTTTCTTGTTTATAACGATTGAAAAGTGACAAGTCTGTCTCCTCCTTATTTGGCGGCTAAAAACCAGCGCTTTCCTCTTTTATCTGCTGAGGTGCTTCCATCTGCCGGGGCAAGCATCTTTTCCGTCAGCTGCCAGACAGCTTTGCCAATATGACTCCGGGGATTGGAAATAATGAATGGCTGCCCGGTCGATATTGAGGAGTTTGAAACAGAATCCTGCTCTGGAATAACAGAATATATTTCAGATGTTAAGATTTCTTCGATTTTTTTCAGATCAAGGGATTTATTTTTTCCCTGTTTATTGAGAATCACCTTAACTTTTTCCCTCTGTCTGATCGTTTCCAGGGTTTCTAGATATAGCTTGCTGATTCTCATCACAGATAAATCATTTATCGTCACGAGCAGAATCTCGTCTGATAGATCGAGGCAGCTAAGATGGATATCGGAGATAAAAGCAGGCGTGTCAATCAGCACTACATCATAATACTGTTTCACTTCTTCAATTGCGGCCCGTACGTGAGTTTCGGTAATCCCTTCAAAAAACTCCGGCCTTAATGGAGCTGCCAGCACCGAAACGCCTGATTCATGTGTGGCCATATATTGATCAATGGTTAGTTCTTCCCGTCCGTATGCTTCCTTGACCCACTCGTAAATCGTCCGTTTCGTTTTTATGTTCAAAAACATTGTTACTTCGCCGAATTGGAGGTTTGCATCAATGATCGCCACTCTTTTTCCCCGTTTGGCAAAGGAAGCTGCCAGGTTCACTGTCAGCATTGTTCTGCCGATCCCGCCCTTAGGGTTGCACACAGTGATTACCCTGCTGTCGCCATTGATTAATTTAAAGGTATTATGAGTTTCTTTATTTGACCTGAATTCCATATACCTCTTTGCCCGTAAGATGGTCTCCCTCATCTTTTCAAAGGTGTAAGAATACCTGAGAATATCGGAAGCACCCATATGCATCGCTTTTTTGAGGTTTTCCATATTATCCGGAACAATCAGAACTATATAGACAGAAGGATGGAGAATCGAAACCTCCTGGCAAAGATCATATCCATTTAAAACAGGGTTGGATCTGATGAACAGTACCGAATGTTCATTTTCAGCCAGCTTTTTATGAAGGCTTTCAACCTGTGTCACGCTGGTGAAAGATGCATCCAGCTTATGCAAAAAAGTCTTGATTTCCCCCGGAGGAGAATTCGTGTCCGAAAAGTAATACCAATTGATTGTCATGATTATTTCTTCTCCTCCTCTTCTTTCTTGTCCTTGAAAATCTCTCTTGTTTCCTTATAGCCTTGCTTTCCAACTTCCTCATCTTCTTCATTTCTTAGCATCAAATAAAACCCATCTTTATCCCTCGTAGCCAAACTGAGCATGACCCCTTCTTCAGGAGTCACTTCCAGTGTGACGGTATCATAACCAAACGCTTCCTCTTTATTATCAGAAGACTTACCAGATGTAAGGACCTTAACCTTCTCCAGTACTAGGACAGCGGATTTATATTCTTTTTCAGTTTTGTCATCTCTAAATGTTTCATAGGCAACTACATCTACTATTGAGTTTGGCTGGACATAGCCTGAAACACCAGGAGCAAGTTCAACAAATAAAGAGATCGCCCGCATCCCTTTGCTGACTTCCACAATCGGGTTCGTCATTTCACGCTTCGGTATTTCACCTGTCTCCTCTTCCTTCTCTTTTTCAGCAGCCTGGACCGTGTCCACCTTTTCCTCCTGTTTAACCTGTTCTTCTGTAGAAGTCTTTGCTGCCGGCTTGTAAAACAAAACTATATATGCAAGAACTGCCACCAAAACTCCCATAGTCAGTGACATCATCCAGATTTTCTTTACGCTCACTATGCTCCCCCCAGGATTGCATTCATTTACTACATACTCTTCTTATATTTATAAAAGCAGTCAACCAATTGGCCAAACTGCTCAAATTTCAATTTCCATTTCATCGACTATTCAATCCGCATGACCGTCTTGTCTGTTAGATTGACTTCGCCAATAATATTGCCTATGACGGGAGTCAGGAAGTTTATCGAATAATTAATGGTGATTACAACATCTGTCCCTGAAGTACGTGTTCCTTCAGGTGTAATTAAGACATTTCCTTCAGTTAAATTTATGCTCGCACCATCACCAACCGCCACACTTTTGATTGTCGTATCATCCTTGCCTATGCTAGCAGCCCTTGCTGCTTCCCTCCCGGCATGGTCCATTGTCAAATACACATGAAAAATACGGGCAAAATCCACTATTCCAAATAATAAAAGGACCAACAACGGCAGGACCAGTGCGAACTCAACCAGTGATTGTCCTTTCTCCGATCTCATTGAAAGCCTCCCCAGACTAGATTGCAGAAAGTACCTAATACGATTGCTACACCGTACGGGAATGAAATGCTAGAGTGTTTTTGTTCTTTATCTGCTATTATCATTGATCCAAGATTACTTCTAAAAAAGGTTAGATTGAAAAGAAGTGATTTTATTGGATTAATAATCCCCCTCTTCTTCGCAATCAGTACAAGTGCTATAATGCCACCAATTATGGCAGTATATATGAAACTATAAAAAACGAAACTTGCTCCCATAAGAGCTCCGATCGCTGCCATTAGCTTTACATCTCCTGCCCCCATGCCTCCTAAAAGATATGGAATCACTAATAACCCCAAACCAACTAGAAAGCCCTTTCCACTAAACAAAAAACCATTAATTCCATTTTCTGTTAGGTAATAAGCAAATCCATATAATATTGCAGGCAAAGTAACAATGTTTAATATCTTTCGTTTTTTTATATCAGTGATTAAGGATATAAGAAGTACCAATATCAAAATAATAATACTAACCATAAGAAGACCTCTTTTATATAAGAATGAGAGCCCTACCAAAATAGTAGGGCTTAAAATTAAGCTAACTTTTAAATAATAATTAAGGTGTAGTCACTCCGGTAAGAGTAGTTGCAATCGCCCTAAATAATCTGTCTAATTGTGGTCCAATTAATAGCAAAGCTGCAATTACTGCAACAGAAATTAACCCAACAATCAACCCATACTCCGTCAACGCTTGCCCTTCTTCTTCAACAACTAAATTCTTCATTTTTTCTAGCATTTGTTTTTCCTCCCAGATTTAAATTATTTATGTTTAAGCAGTAAGGATTGATATGTCTATGTATCTGGATCGATCCTTTCTTACTTGAAACCAATGTAACGATAATTTCCTAACTACCAGATGTTCTTTTTAAGAAACACACATCGTGTTCTTTACATTCTTTTTGTTTGTTCTATATAAAGAACTTATTGATTAAATCATATATGGTTCACCCTTTTTTGTAAATACATTTCCATAAATTTTCTAAAAATAGAATTAGTCAAGCTTCGACTTTTTTCTTTATTGAGAACGATAATAGTTTGATTTACACTATAGTTAATCATTGTTAAAGGGAGATTATTAATATATGAAAACCATTCCGAAGAAATCACTTCCCTACCGAATTAAAATTGCTAATACTTTTTCTGCAAGACTAAAAGGTCTAATGTTCCGAAGGTCACCTTTAGATAGGCAGGGGTTGTGGATCACTCCGTGCAACTCGATCCACATGTTTTTTATGAACTTTCCGATTGATGCTGTATTCCTGGATAAGGAGGTCAGGATAGTCAAATTAGTCGGTGATTTGGATCCATGGAAAATTGTAAAACCGATTCCTAACGCATACTCTGTTGTGGAGCTTCCTGTAGGAACCATAAAAAAGTTTGATCTTCAAACAGGGGATATTTTAGAACTAAATGTAAAAGAGACAGTTTCAGCTTAAGCCTGCTGATTCTGTCTCTTTTTCTATTTTCCACAGCTTAATAAATCAATTGAGATGCGTATGTTCCATATTCCTCAACTACAGTTCCGATTTCACCTGGAAGTACAGTCTTAATAAAAGTGGCCTTAATCGTATGGACACTTCTATCTTTATAAAAGTCATCTATTCTAAAAGCTGCAAATCCTGTAATCGTTACTGGATCACTGCTTCCCTGGGAAAATTCGCTTACAATGGGTACATAAACAATTTGCCCTTCTAACGCTGTGATTGCGGTTTTAATCGCATTGCTGTTTATTGGATCTCCCGTTTGAGGATATACTGTCGTAGTCCCAGCTTCAATTGGCACCGGAGAACCATTATTAATATAATAAGCAACTCCCTGGGAGCCGTTTTCTCCTCCTGTTACACCAGGCAAAGTTGAGAAATCCAAAAGATTGAAATTTCCTTTAGAGCCATCTCCTGGACTTTCTGTTAAATTCCAAACCTCTCCAAATGTTAATTCAAAACCATCATTAATGTGAATTCCAATTGGGATGATTGTATTTTTCACAACCCTTTTTAGTCTGCCTACTTCTGCCCGCGCTTCTGCAACAACTAAAGTGGTGTCAGCCATACCCAACACAGGCATCAACAACAGCGGCACATTCTCTTTCCCATAAACTTTTATGATGTTGTCTTCGGGAAAAGACACTTCGTAAGGCATGTTGCTATTGTAATTTTTTACTGCCATTACCTTTGCCTCAGTTTCTGAATCAGTATGGTTAAATACTCCTGAAGCATTCACCCCATCAACCATTATATCTGCTCCTGCCAGCGCACCGGCATCCACCGCTTTTTGAAGCTGGGATTTGGCAATATACAATCTGCCACCATCGATTGCCAGACCAGCAAAGCCAATGAGGACCACCATAAAAATTGCCACCAGCACTAAAGACTGACCCTTTTCTTCTGATAACAGCCCTTTTATCCTCTTCAAAAAACCCCCTCCAATTCTTGATAAAGAATCATTATTTAATATTATGTTCTTTATATAGAATAATAGTATTCCTTTTTCATAGCTTTTTCAATAATGATTCATACCAGAACTTGGATATTTTAAAAAGACTAATAAAAAAAATCTACTGGTTTGATATCATACTCTGTATATAAAGCGGCTGATCCCTAGGGAACAAGATATAATTATAATTCTGAATTACAGTAATGGGGTTATGGTTGGTAAGGTCTATACATCAGTGCCTGATATGTTCAATTATTAAAATAAGAATGATAATAAGCCGCTGACGAATTCGTCAGCAGCTTTAAGTTAACAAAACAAAAACAATGGATAGGCCTACGCTACATCAATAACCATTATTACATAGCCTATAATTATAAAACCTGTTTCTTCCTTGCCCTTTCTCCTCTAACAACCTCCACCTGTTTCCGCCATTTCAATTTCATCATGAGAACCAGTATATGCCCCTTCAGCGTCTGCGGGATAAAGCTTCGGTATTCGGTTACTTCTTCTCCCCCAAAACTCTTTTTAAAAGTGTTAATGTTTTGCTGGTCAACATTATTTTCGTCCATCGACAACCCAAAGAAGTCATATTCCTGGTAGTTTTTCATTTTGAAAAATAATATCGCATGCCAGTGCAGATAGCGGTTTGCCCGGCCTATATCATTTTTGGGTATTTCGGCGGCTGTGAACCGGGCGGAGCATGAGTAGAACATCCGGGCCCTGGTTGCATCTGCAAAGTATAAATGGCCTCCAAGCTTTTGGCCTTCTTTATGGAACACATAGGTAATGACTGCCATGCCTTTTTGCCTAATAGCCTCCACTCTGTCATCCTGAAACGGTTCAATACCTTTCTCTTTTGCATACGGGTTGAAAAATTCTTTGTAGTCTTCGATATCTTCATAACTGGGATTGGAAATCACTTCTATCGTCAAATTATCTCTTTCAGCCTTATTTATTTGGTAGCGCGTTGATTTATTTAGCTCTTTCCTTAGCTGGTCTTCGGCTTTCTCTAGGTCAATTAGCAGTGTTTTTGTTTCTTTGTGGAGCGAATTCCACTTATCGGGGCCGATTAGTCTTTTCTGCTGAAAATAGGCATTAACATCAGCCTTGGGCAGATTGTCTGCTGCATCTGATCCGTATATCTCATTCATTTTAAAAATCAGCTTTTTCCAATGGATATACATTTCACCCCTCCTCCTTCGAAATTATTTCGAGTGCGAGTTCATTCATATTCCTGCTTCTGAAGCCATACTTGTCCTGCAAGTGTAAATAATGCTCCAGGATTTGTTCTAAGAATTTTAAATTCCCAGCTGTATTCACACCAAAGTCATGGGGATGCCACCATAGATGATAAGCCTTGCCATGTTTTGCTGCATAGGTCATATCGTTCAGTATTCGCTTCAACCGCAATCCTTCCAGCGGCTTCAGCATTTCCGAACATCTCGCCAAATAACGGCTGGATTTTATATTGAGCGGCAGATTTTCCGTCGGAACGGGCAAATCAAAGGCCTGATGGCCAAAAATATTGATATACCGGTCTAAAAGCCGCAAGCCTCGCTTCACATACCGCTTTTTTTCCTGTGATTCCAGGCGGTACACCCAGCTGTCCTCATTCCCGCGGTAAGATACCAGTCCGAGCCTCTTGCATTCTCTTATATATTCTTCATTAATTTGATTGCGCGGAAAAACGATTGATTTAATTTCACTTCCATGTTTACGGCTTATCTGCTGTGCTAATTGCAAATCTGCTGAGAATTGTTCCAGTGTTTGTCCATGTTCCAAGCAGTAATAATGGGAAAAAGTATGCGTAGCTGCCTCCTGGTTTGGAGTCGATGAAATGCTTTCAATCAGATATGGTGCGAAGAAAAGGTCAAAATCCTCTGCTGTGATCGGATTGTTTTCCATGTAATGGTAGGAAGATAGTTTTGGATGATCATAACCAGGTTTATGCTCTGGAACCATGCTTTGTAATTCTTCTATATTCTTAAAATAAATCATGCCGACAATCGCCCAGGTCGCATGAATTTGATGAAGGTGAAACATCTCTAATAATGACAAAACCACATTGTGGGCGCCCCGGACATTTTGCTCATACTCTTCTTTTTCGTATACATCATGAACACCCCAAAAGAGTTCAAAATCCAGGGAGATTATAAAAGTGCCCTGTTTATCACTTCGCATGAGAGTCAACTCCTTACTTCCTATTTAATTGAAGAGTAATTTTCCCTAGACGCTCAATGCACCTCCTGCATCTAACTAGGTAATCCAAGGTCACATTAGAGCATGCTATAGTCTATTCAAGCCTTTCCACTGTATTCATGATTAAGCCCTTTGCCTATCAACCTCGTTTTGTATGGGGGGTAGAATTTCAGTTGCTTTGATACCTGTCACATTCCGGATATTAAGGACAAAAACTGTACCTTCAGCAAAAATAACGGCCACTGCCATTCCGAATTGATGAAGCCATATCGTAAGAGGGATTGAAAAAACAATAAAAACAATGGCAGCAATTAAGTAATTTTTATTTAAAACATTAGATAGATTGACTGCATGCATGATTCTTGCCATTAACGTATTGGTAATCGATAAGAAAACGATGACCGAAAAAACTTTGATCAAGGCCGTGATTTTTGGGTCAGCTGTGCCGGAAACAATTGCTGCGATTGGAGCAGAAAAAATGAATAATGAAATCGCAATCAAAATGGAAAATGAAATTCCAATCCACATTAACTTCCGTTTGAATTGATCAAATCGCTCTTTTTCATTTTCAAACAGGTCACATAAATATGGATAAAGCGCCTGTGTAAACGGCTGAGAAATCCCATAAAATGCTCCCTGGACTTTTTCCCCTATTCCATAAATTCCGGTAGCGCGGCTTCCAGAGATAAAGCCCAAAATGACAATCGGCCCCTGGCTGTAAAAGTTGACCCAAAGGCTGGTCATAAAAACATGCTTTCCCCTTTTGAGCTCATCTTTAATTTTATGAACATCCAGTACGATCTTAAAATCCATCTTCAACTTTATTTTTGCGAACAGAACCGAAATGATGGCAGGCAAGATAAAATAAAGGGAGTGAAAGAACGCTGCGAGGCTTAGGTCATCTGCACTTTTGATAAACATAAAAACTAAAATGGTCACGAAAGCTTTGGCAATAACATTGAAATAAGTAATATACTTCATTCTTTCCAGGCCCTGGTACAACCAGAGAGGAAAAAAAGTATTGCCGATAATCATCAGGAAGATTATAAGAAATGCTGCACGGTTCTCACTGAAAAACGGGATGCTGAGGATGATGCTAAAATAGATCAGTCCAAATA
The DNA here is from genome assembly GCF_018424685.1 of Mesobacillus boroniphilus. Lineage (NCBI taxonomy): Bacteria > Bacillati > Bacillota > Bacilli > Caryophanales > Bacillaceae > Mesobacillus > Mesobacillus boroniphilus. The sequence goes on along the minus strand of NZ_QTKX01000003.1, from coordinate 406,349 downwards.
AAAGTGCGAGTAAGATTTTTATCGTCAAAATAACATTGTAGATGGCGTTGACTTTATCCATCCTGTCTTTATTGATAGAAATGTCTCTTGTACCTGAAATATTAAAACCGTAATCGATCAAAATATTTAAAAATTGCATGATGGAAATACAGAATAACAGGACGCCATAATTTTCAATGCCGAGGGTTCTGACCAGGTAAGGAAAAGTAATAAGAGGAAATAGAAAGTTGCTTCCCTGGAGGACGATTAAGGAAATAATATTCCCTACCAATCTATTTCCCATTAATTTTTTCATAGGATTTCTCCTTTATATCAGCAGCATGGTCCTTTTTAAAAATGATTACATAGTAACAAAGGGCAAATAATACCCAGAAATGTCTCCAATGAAGGGCGTCAACAACGATAATGTTCACTAAAGTACCGGCTAAAGCACATAAAAGGACTAAGTATATATTGAATTCGCTTTTATGATGGAACACACTTTTTTTCAGCAATACACCAGTAATGACCAGGAAGAGGAGCAACAGTAAAATTCCTGAAACCCACCCATATTCAGCAAATACTCTGAGATATGTATTGTGAGGGTCCATATAATAAATAGTCGTGATTTCTCCGGGCCCTATTCCAAAAGCATTGTTTTTTACAATGTCGAGCGTGAAGAATTGCGCACCAAACCTTTCATTGTCATAGGATTGTAGAGTGGTGCGCTCTTTTAACTGTCCCACCACTTTATCTGATAAAACAGGTGATAAAAAATAAATGGATAATAGCAAAGATATTGGTATTAATATTGTCTTTAAAACGAATCCGAGCTTGAGTTGCCGCTTCATTACTTTAATCGCAAAATATAATAATAAAGCTATCGCGAGATTGATCCAGCCTGCGCGCGACATTGCTAGAACGACAGCACTGATCATCAGAAGGATTGACAAAAATTTAAATGTTTTGGATTTAAATAATTTAGGAGAAAAAAGATCTTCGATTACTAACAAAATGGCAATGATTATATATGGACTAAAAATATTAGGATCCTGGAAAAAACCCTCTAAACGATTTCCCCTTCCCTGGCTTTTACCGGCTAAATAAGTAATCAGTCCGAGGAAGCTATTCGCCACTGCACCAAATACATATCCTTTCAGAAAAAAGAACAGCTGTTTATCATTTTTAATGATCGACGCGAGAAATAGTGCACAGATTGCCAAATAGACAGTAATGAGATGCCAGACGGCTGCTTTATAAATATTCATGGACATAATAACCGCGAAGGTTCCAAATACAAGGAATACAATCAGCATGAAGAACAGAATGTTAATAAACATGTTTTTATTTAGCGGGATTTGCCTTACTAATGACAGGAGAACTAAGATAAAAAACATAAGTTCAAAGGGTGAAGGATCGTAAACTTGAAACCCGATGCTTAATGCGAAAATAAATAATAAATACTCCCATTTTAACAAAAGGAGAATAGCCAACACGGCAATTCCAATGAAGGACAAGACAATCACCAGAAGAACATTATTTTCTGTATAATTTACCGGTGATGAAAGATAAATAGCCATGCATCCCAATAACAAAGATAACAACCCGATGAGAAGCGTTTTTAGAAAATAGTTTTTCACCTGATCCATTACTTTCAACTCCGTTATTTGGACTATTATCATTAATTGTTCTAAGTGAAAAAATACTCCCCAGAATTACTTTTCATACAACTCTTCCAATCTATTGATCATTGCCTGGATATGAAACTTTTCCTTGAAGAGCTGATAGCTGTTTTCTTGAAATTTGCAAGCCGTTGATGGATCATTGACCAGTTTTTCGAGGTAGCATACAGCTTCATCAACTTGGCCAGGGGTAAATAAGAATCCGTTATATTCATGGATAACTAGCTCATTATTGCCATCAACATTGGTTGCCACAACAGGCTTTCTCATTGCCATCGCCTCGATGACAGAATACGGTAAGGCTTCATGCAAAGAAGTTGATAAATACAGATCAATCTCGTTCAGGAATTGATCTGTAGAACTAAGGAATCCACAATACTTTACCCTGGGAAAATGTTCTATTGTTTCTAAAAATTCCTCCTTAAAGTACTCTCCATCTCCTGCATACCAGACCTCGACATTAGGATTACCACCTACAACGGCTTTTGCTATCTCCAGGAAGGCTTCCGGATCCTTCGATTGGTCAAACCTTGCTAAAGTTCCAATCACAATCTTTTTTTTGATTCGCTGATCAGGAACTTCCCTTTCCTCGACTCCGTTGTATATGATTACACTTTTATGGGAGTGAAAGACATTATGGCGAAGGCCAACAGCCTGCTCCCCTTTCGAAACATTGATAGTATAATCGGTAAACCTGCCAAGAAATCTTTCAAGCAATCCATAAAACCGTTTTTTTCGTTCACTGATATATGGATATTGCATGATATAGCCATGCGGAGTATAAATAATTTTTTTCCTTCTATAAAATAGCGCAGCCAATCTTCCAGCTCCGCCTGCTTTTGAACTATGACAGTGTATGATGTCCGGCTGGAATTCACTCATAATTTTTTTTAATTGCCATGTAGCTTTTAAATCCTTTAATACTCTTACTTCTCTTACTAATGCTGAAACTGGATAAAACCGATATCTTTCTTTATTTTCATGGGCAAAATTCATAAATATTTGATCGGCCCGCTTCTCACCATATGCAATAGCGACTTCAAACCTTTCAGGAGAAAGATACTGTAATAGATTGACTATATGCTTTCGAACCCCGCCACTAACGGTTTCACAAATAATTAACACCTTTTTTCTCATCGTTTAATCCCCGTTTTCTGCTCATTAGTTAATATGGCCTGCAAATCCCCTGTAAAAAAGCCTTTATCAATTCACAAGCGTTCTGGTCCGATCCTTCTTCCTTATGGTTGTACACTTCTTGATCCTAAAAACGGAAACGTACTCTTTTGAACATAGAATACATTTTCAAAAGCAGGCCATTGTTCAATAGAGTACCAATGAATATTAAATAAACTTTTAATGAATAGGGATATGCTTTCATAGCATGTTTGAGAAAATCCCGCCCTTTCTTGATTGTTTTCCGATTTTGGCCCATGATGCCTGTCCTGACCATTACTTTTGCCATATTTACATGTAGAGTATGAAAATCCCTGTTATTCAGCCCTTTTATCAGCGAATGATATTTTTGATAAAATACTAAATGGCCTTTGATGACTGAATTCACATTATTCGTAATCCTGTCTCCGTCATGCTCGTTATATAAAACCATCGGCTCCGGTACGACATCAAATTCAGTCATTTGAGCTAGCTTCACATACAAATCCCAATCCTGGCAGCTTGGGAGTTCAGGATCAAAGCCGCCCGCTGCTAAAAGGATTTCTTTTTTCACCAGGACAGTAGATGTCGTACCAAGGCAATTTTTCTTCAATACTTCAGCGAGCATATTTCCTCTGGCATGGGGTCTTACTTCTGACCGGATTTGAGTGCCTAATACATTTTTATATCCGGTATATACTAAACCCGCATTCTTGTTCTCTTTAAGAACTGCCATTTGCCTTTCCAATTTTTCCGCAAGCCAGCGATCATCTGAGTCAAGAAAGGCAATGTATTCTCCTGTTGCACTTTCAATGCCGGTATTTCTCGCTGTGGGAGCCCCTTTGTTTTGTTCATGCCTGATATAGACAATACGCGGATCGATCAGCCTTTCATTTTCTATTAGAAGTTGAGTGTTATCTGTAGAACAATCGTCTATTACAATGATTTCGATATTTTCATAAGTTTGTTTTCTTAGGCTTTCGATTGCTTCCATTACTAATTTTTCCCGATTGAAGGTAGGGATGATTATACTTATTTTTAATTGTCGATTTTCCATATCATAATCCCACTTTCACTTTCGTCATTAGTAAGCACCCTTCTTCTTCAACACGATAATCATCGTTTTAATCAAAATTTTCATATCAAGGGATAGCGACTGGTGGTAAACATAATATAGCTCCAATTCCACTCGTTCCGGATACCCTACATCACTGCGTCCGCACACCTGCCAGTACCCTGTCATCCCTGGTTTCACCGAAAGAAAATCCTGTCTTTTATGCTTGTATTCTTTCAATTCCTCTTCCACAATCGGCCGAGGGCCTACCAGGCTCATTTCACCTTTTAGAACATTTATTAATTGCGGAAGCTCATCGAGGCTGCTTTTACGCAATATCCTGCCGACCCTGGTTATTCTGGAATCCTCATCTGGTTCGAGCTTATAATTGTTCTGGATGTATTTTTGAAAAAGTTCATGATTCCGTTTTAAAATCCCCTCTGCATCAACCACCATGGACCGAATTTTAAAGATATTAAATAACTCTCCGTTTTTGCCAATCCGCTGCTGTTTGAACCATAACGGTCCTTTCGACTCACCGAAACAATAGATAATTCTTATGACTATAAAAAGCGGCAAGACGATAATTAAACCTAAAGCAGCTCCTATAATGTCGAGACAGCGCTTCTCAAATAAGTAAATGGGTGAAACGACAATTTTTTCTGGATTAGAACCGGCAGCTGTAATATTTGAAGAAGCAGATTTCACGTTTGAACACTCCTTTCTTATAATCACCCACTGCCGTTTTTTAGTTGCGAGTAATCAACATATTCCTGACTGCCGGCCTGCCCACGGAATGATATTCAAGTCTGTACTTTCTCATCAATTCAAGATCGAAACAATTCCTGCCATCAATGACAAGCGGATAGGCCATCGTTTCAAATAATTCTGGGTCTAGTTCCTTTATCTCATCCCACTCGGTAAGAATTAGCACCGCATCGCTGTTCTTGATAGCTTCCGAAGCGCTGTTTGCAAAGGCCACTTGTGGAACCAACACCTGCCTGGCCTTCTCCATCGCCACTGGATCATAAGCAACAACAAAAGCGCCATTGTTTACCAGTTCTTCGGTAACGCGGATGGATGCGGCTTCTCTCATATCATCAGTATTTGGTTTGAAAGCCAGGCCCAGGACGGCTATCCTTTTTCCTTCTATTGAACCAACCCGTTCCTTAAGTTTGTTTAATAAAAGCTGCTGCTGATGTTTATTTACATTGACTACGCCTTTTAGCAGTTCAAAATCATAGTCTACATTTCCAGCGATTTGGATCAGTGCCTTTGTATCCTTAGGGAAACACGAGCCTCCATAGCCAATCCCGGCATTTAAAAATTGATTTCCAATGCGATGATCCAGTCCCATCCCTATTGCTACATCCTCCACATTGGCCCCGACACGTTCACAAATGTTCGAAATCTCATTAATAAAACTGATTTTAGTGGCAAGAAATGCATTAGAAGCATATTTAATCATTTCTGCACTTCGAATATCGGTTTTGTATACCGGAATACCAAAGGGCCTGTTAATTTCTTCTATTATGTCTGCAGCACGCTCGCTTTCTGCCCCGATGACAATACGATCACCGTGAAAGGAATCATGTATCGCAGAACCTTCCCTTAAGAATTCAGGATTTGAAACAATCTCTACTTTTACATCTCTTACAAGGTTTGTCCTTATTACCTGCTTGATCGTATCGTTCGTACCGACTGGGACGGTACTTTTCGTAACAACGATTGCGTCCTTCCTGACATGTTTAGCAATATCAATCGCAACTCGTTCTACAAAGCCAAGGTTTGCTGAGCCATCCTCATTTTCAGGTGTCCCAACGGCTATATAGATGACCTCAGACTCCTTGAACGCTTCTTGATGATCCGTCGTGAAGGACAGACGGTTTGCTGTCAAATTCTTTTTCATCAATTCATCTAAAGATGGCTCATAAATAGGTGAAATACCCTTGCTCATCTTCTTGACCTTTGCAGCATCGATATCAATACAGACTACTCGATGGCCGACTTCAGCCAGGCTGACACCTGTCACAAGGCCAACATATCCAGTACCAACTACAGCAATGTACATATTTCTTCCTCCAGTTGAGCCAGGATTATTTCATTACTCTATCCATAATCAGTTTCTCTAACATCTCTCTAACTTCATCCCCAAGGACTTCATGCTGAAGGGCAAAATCGATAATTGTCCGGATATATCCCATCATCTCGCCAACATCATATCGGATGCCTTCGAAGTTATATGCGTAAACCGCTTGGACCTGATTCAATTTTTGAATCGCGTCTGTTAACTGTATTTCTCCGCCGGTCCCCTTTTCTTGACGGGCAAGGAAATCGAAAATCTCTGGTGTCAGGATGTATCGACCCATGATTGCCAGATTAGAAGGGGCATTCCCTATTCCAGGCTTCTCCACGAAACGTCTAACCTCATACAGTCTCCCTTCAACTGAGGAGGGATCAATAATTCCATAACGCTCAGTTTCCTTATAACCGACCTTTTGCACGCCGACGATAGACCTGTTTGTTTCGTTATATTGCTCTATCAATTGCTTAAGGCACGGTTTTTCAGCTTTGACAATATCGTCCCCTAATAGAACGGCAAATGGTTCATTGCCTATGAATTTACGTGCACACCAGACAGCATGACCTAATCCTCTAGGCTCCTTTTGACGTATATAATGAATCTCCACACTAGAAGATTGTTCGATTTTATCCAGTAAATCCAGCTTTCCTCTACTTGTTAAGATTTCTTCTAGCTCAAAATTATTATCGAAATGATCTTCAATCGCCCTTTTCCCCTTGCCCGTAACAATGATGATATCTTCAATACCTGACTCAATGGCTTCCTCGATAATGTACTCAATCGTGGGCCGGTCAAGAATTGGAAGCATTTCTTTAGGCATTGCTTTTGTTGCAGGCAGGAATCTCGTACCCAAACCAGCTGCAGGAATTATGGCCTTTTTAACCTGTATCAAAACTGTTTCCCCCTGTTAATTCTTTTTTTATGAGCAATAACTCCTAAGAAAAAAGCTTTTGAGTAATAGTTCATATGTAAAAGAACCTATATTTTTCAAGTTATGAACAATTATTGTAAAATATGACCATCGAGTGTTTATTTTGGAAGCGATTTTTTCTAGACGGAAAAAAGGCTCCGGCAAATTACCGAAGCCACTTATACCCATTCCCAGGTTAATTATAATAATAGTCTTCTGTCCGTTTCTTAGAATCATTTAATATAGTCCCTATTAACCTTGCGTTCACTGCCTTTAGAGCCCCAATTGCTTTTTGTACGTGCTCTATCTTTGTATTTTTGCAGCGGACCACCAGAATTGTCCCATCACAAAGATTGGCTAATATCTGGGCATCTGATACAGCTAAAACTGGCGGGGTATCACATAAGATAATGTCATAAAATTTTCGAGCTTCATACACGAAAGCTTTCATTCTCATCGAGGTCAGTAGTTCAGATGGATTGGGTGGTATAGGCCCACATGTTAAAATATCCAAGTTTTCAACATCACAAGTTACTATAGCCTCATCAGGTAAGGCATCTCCAACAATAATATTGCTAAGTCCTTTATAATTATCCAGGCAAAATGTATAATGCACTGTTGGTTTTCTTAAATCAGCATCAATGAGAAGGACCCTTTTACCTTGCTGAGCATAGACAACAGCAAGATTTGCAGCAGTCATGGACTTTCCTTCCCCAGGAGAGGCAGACGTGATAACCAAGGTTTGAATTTTATGGTCAACCGCGGCAAACTCAATGTTTGTCCTGATAGTTCGATACTGTTCTGAAACTTGGGACTGCGGGTTTATTTTTGTAATTAAATAGCGCATTGCAGGATTACGAAACCGATACTTAGGATGTCCCATCAAGCATCACTCCCTGTTTTTTTTTACTCGTCATTCGCCTTTTGGATTCTTCTGTTTCATCGACATGTGAAATCACCCCGATCACCGGGATATGTAGTTTTTCTGCAATGTCTTCTTCTGATTTTATCCTGGTGTCAATGTACTCCCATAGAAAGGCAATCCCTGTACCTGTCAGGGCTCCTAATAACATAGCAACGAATATATTCAGGAGTTTATTAGGTCCGATTGGTTCAGGTTTAGGTGATAGCTTTGCTTCTGATAATACTCTCACGTTATCTATGTTCATAAGTTCAGAGATTTCATTTTGGAATATCCGTACGGTTGTATTAGCAATATCCACTGCAAGCTGAGGATCTGTGTCAGTGACAGCTACTGTAACCACCTGGGAACTCTCTGCACTGGAAACATCGATTTTTTTCCCTAATACCTCGTTCGACATTTTTAGCTTTAATTCCGTAGCAACCTGGTCCAGGATTCTTGAGCTTTGGAGGATAACCTTATAAGTATTGATCAGTTCCACGTTAGTCCTGATATCATTCTCTGTATACTCCTGATTAGCCCCTGGGTTGTTTTGGTTTACGAGAAACTGAGAACTGCTTTCGTAGATTGGATTGAGGATAAAAAAGCTAATTATTCCTGCTATGAGTCCTGCACTAATAGTCAGAGAAATGATCAGCCACAGCCACTTCCTGATAATGCTAAATGCCCCTTTTAAAATAAGCTTATCTTCCATTGTTCAACCTCCCGGGAATGTGGACAATTCAACTTGCGTCTATGCATGAATATGCTTGACTTATGATTTTAATTACCTATTTTTTGGATGTAACTGGAGGGTGAAAGGTTTTATAGAATATTGATTTATAGTTGTCAACTATTCTTACTAGAAATCAAATCTTGCGAAAACGAGTGCGGTTGACCGTGCCAACTGAAGGAATGGTTATAATGGCGGCTTGAGGAGAAGGAACATTCTTGGATTTCGTGCTATTTTCGATACAAAAATAGTGGATAAGAACGTTCTCGCTTTTATCCTGTTCTATTCAAAAAAGGTGCTAAAAATTCCTAGAGTCTCGCGTTCAGCATCCAATGTTTGTTGATGCCAATCAAGTATTATTCTATGATTTCTTTTTTTTCGGCATAAAAAAAGTCGTTGTGTTCTCTTCTCAAGAAGAGAACACAACGACTATGAAAAACTAACAGCAATCTCCCTCGTTCCCTGATAAAACGAACCCGTTTGCCTGCTCGTCAAAATCGAGCGTCGATTCCTTAGCTTCTATTTCAATCGATGGATCGATTGCTACTCTGATACCATTTGATTCAATTACTTCATCATCTGATTCCGGCTCATCCAGAGCCAGTCCTAACTTTGGCCTACCTCAACTGATGCCGGCAAAGAACACACGGATACCGGTTGCATTTTGCTCTTGCAGCAGTTGTTTTAAGCTGTCTCGAGCTTGATCTGTAATTTTCACAAAACATCCTCCTATCTTACGCGTTTGGGAACAATCTTCTCAGCGCTGCCTTCATTTCTGGATTCACGTTAATGACTTTGCGAATACCCTTAGCCTTTGCTTCAGCTTCTTCAACGCTGTTCGCTTCTCCAAGCTTCAGCAATGTTCCAATCGCTACAGTGCCTGTCCTGTTTTTTCCGCCTGAGCAGTGGAAATAAACATTCTTGCCAGATTCGTATGCGTTGATGACCTCGTCAATGGCCTGCTTCACAGACTCGTCCTGGTGTTCAGCATTGTCGACGATTGGCTGGTGCTTACGATTATAATCATAATCGCCTTCTGTATTTTCTGCACGTAAATCGTACACAACATCGATTTTTTCCTTTTCCAGCAATTCTGGAATGGCGTCTGCTCCGCCAATGTAAATTCGTTTTGGGATTAATTCCTGGTATCCGTTCATTTATGAATCCACCTTTCAGCTATTGATTAAGCTCTTTTCGTAAACTTTGTTGCTTGTACAACCAATAGTAAAAACCGGCAACTGGGTTTTTACTATTTTTCCTGCATTCCCTATTCAGTAGTCTCCTCGAAAAGAGCCCGACGCTTATAAAACTACGGATGCAAGGACAAGTTTGAAAAGCAATAATCAATGCGAAAAACTGCTATTGATCAAGTCCTTCATTTTATCGTACCCGAGTTTTTCTTCTGGCTGCCATGGAACGATGCTCGTCTTCTCAGCAATCTCTTCACTGACTTTCTTGATCCAGACTTTTTCCGCTTCAGCTTTGCTCTGTAAAATAGGGTCCGTCGTCTGCTGTGCATACAGGCTCTGATTGATTACCCACCATTGCGGTTCGATCGAGGCCCGCTTTAAATCATCCCGCAAGCGTGTTGCCTCCAGAACAGGAGTCGCTTCTGGCAATGTAACGATTACCACGCTCGTTTCCTCTGGATTTCGCAATTTCGGCAATAAATTCTGGACACTTTCGGATACCGTACCTGTCGAACGTGATATTTCTTTATGATATGACTTAGCCGAATTCAATAGCAGCAAAGTATGTCCAGTTGGTGCTGTGTCAATGACCACTACCTCGTCCTTAGACTTCTCCACAATATCGGCAAATGCCTGGAATACGGCAATCTCTTCGGTACATGGTGAATTCAGGTCCTCCTCGAGATAAGCAAGGGCTTCTTCATTTAACTGGTTCTTATTTTGCGACAGAACCGCTTCCTTATATGCCTCAACCTCTTTTTTCGGATCAAGGCGGCTGATTGACAAACGATTATAGGCATTTTTCTGCTGGAACGCATAGTCCAGGTGAGCCGCTGGATCTGTTGTCGTCAAATGAACCTTAATGCCTTTTTCAGCAAGACCGACGGCAATTGCAGAAGCGATCGTCGTTTTTCCAACTCCGCCCTTTCCCATTGTAAAAATGATCCTCATATCTCTTTGAGCAAAATCATTTACGAGATCCTGCAGGGAATGCAGACGGTCTTCAGAAAGCTCTACCTCATTGATTTCAACAGAATGAGTTACACTATTGAACATGTGGCGAAGGTTTCCGATTCCGGTCAATGAAAATGGAACATATGGAATCGCGAACATCCCTACTTGCTTCAAGCGAGCAGGCATTTCAGCCAAAGCGCTTTGCTGCCTGTCAAAGAATGCTTTTGATATTCTGTCTTCCTCTATATGCTTCTCCAACAGTCCATTGATAATGACGACCTGGTTTTCCATCCCGATTTCCTTTAACTCTGCCGAAGCCCGTTCTGCTTCGAGCATCGAAGAAGGTTCTGGCCTTGTCACGAGGATCAGTGTCGTCATTTTTGGATCAGACAGAGCTTTTACCGTCGAGCTGTACATCTGCTTTTTTTCACCAAGACCTGATAGCGGGCCCAGGCACGAAGCTCCGTGAGTGCTTTCCTCTAAAAAGCTGCTCCAGGCAGTTGGCAGCTGAAGGAGTCTCAGGGTATGTCCTGTCGGAGCCGTATCGAACAAGATGTGGTCGTACTGACTAATCAACTCCTGGTCGGTAAGCAGGTTGGAGAACTCATCGAAAGCAGCGATTTCCACTGTACACGCACCGGAAAGCTGTTCCTCCATCGTCGCGACCACACTTTCCGGCAATGCGCTCCGATAAGGAGAAATCACTTTTTCTCGATATTGGCGGGCAGATTCCTCCGGGTCGATATTGCATGCCGAAAGATTTGGAACAGATGGGACTTCAACTGGATCATTACCGATTTCAATATCAAACACATCCTGCAGATTCGATGCCGGGTCTGTGCTCACAATCAATACCTTTTTTCCCGTATCCGCCAGCGCAACTGCTGTGGCACAGGCAGTGGAGGTCTTCCCCACTCCGCCTTTTCCGGTAAAAAAGAGATAAGGGGTGTTGACTACATATTTTGGATGGAAAGTTTGGAACATAGCTGGTCTCCCTCCTTACAGCAATTGGTTACGCGGCTTTTCAAGGGTAAGTTCTTTCACATCAACCCCCAGCCAGCTCGCAAACTCTTCATTGGAAGGATAACTGCCCACTTTCTCGACTTTTCCGTCCAGCATTACAAGTGGCAGGGCATCTGGTCCTCTTTCATGCAATACCTGATTCACTTCCTTATGTTCAACGAATGCTGCTGGGTTATTTGCAAGATTATAGCGGCTGATCGGAAAGCCTTTTTTCTCCAAGATAAAAATCGCGGAGGCAACCCTTGTTAATTCCGGATCTACACTAGGTCCGCAGACGCCTGTTGGGCAGCACAATGCCGGGTCAAAGATTTTAATTGTCTTCATCGCTTCTTCTCCTCCCTTAGAGCAACAGCCAAGAGTTTCCCCTTGGCTGCATGATCTTTCTTATTTCCCAGTCTCTGCAAACGTCTTGATGCGGTCGCTGATTTGGTCGCGGACGCGCTGGAAGACAGCCCACTTTTCTTCTTCGGTTCCCTCAGCTTTTGCTGGGTCGTCAAAGCCCCAGTGTTCACGTTTTACATGGGGAGGTGTTACTGGACAGTGCTCATCTGCATGGCCGCAAAGTGTTACGACAAGCTCAGAATTGTTCAGAATTTCAGTATCAATCACATCTGATGTCTGATTCGTGATATCGATGTCTACTTCCTTCATTGCTTTCACAGCGTTAGGGTTCAAGCCGTGCGCTTCCAGACCCGCACTCTTCACTTCCCACTCGTCACCTAGATATTTTTTTGCCCATCCTTCAGCCATTTGGCTTCTGCAAGAGTTTCCAGTACATAAGAAGTATATTGTTTTTTTAGACATAGTAGATTCGCTCCCTTGTTATTAGATAATGAGTAACCAAATATATAGACCTACCAAAGTGATGAACAAAGTAGGAATGGTTAAAATGATTCCTGTTTTAAAATAAGTGCCCCATGAAATCTTGACGCCTTTCAGTGAAAGGACGTGCAGCCACAGCAGTGTTGCCAGTGATCCAATCGGGGTGATTTTCGGACCTAAGTCGGATCCAATAACATTTGCATAAATCAGCGCTTCGCGAACAACACCTGTTGTGTTAGTATCCGCAATCGCAAGAGCATCAATCATGACAGTTGGCATATTGTTCATGATCGAAGAAAGAATTGCTGCGATGAAGCCCATGCCAATCGTTGCGACAAATAAGCCCTGGTCAGCCGCAGCCTGGATGACATCGGCCAGGATGTTCGTCAATCCTGCATTACGCAATCCGTAAACCACCACATACATGCCAATCGAGAAGAATACAATCGCCCATGGTGCGCCTTTGATGACGGTGGACGTATGGACAGCCGGGCTCCTTCTTGCCATCATCAAAAAGAAAATCGCTGCGATCCCGGCAATGAATGATACCGGGATGTTCAGGAATTCACTTGCAAAGTAGCCTACAAGCAGAACTCCCAAAACAATCCACGATAAGCGGAACATCTTCATATCCTTGATCGCTTCAGATGGCTTTTTCAGATCAGACATCTCGTAATTTTTCGGGATGCTCTTGCGGAAAAATAAATACAAAACCAAAATACTTGCACCTAAAGAGAAGAAGTTAGGCACGATCATGCGGGATGCATATTCGACGAACCCAATATCAAAGAAGTCGGCAGATACGATATTGACCAGGTTGCTGACAACCAGCGGCAATGAAGTCGTATCGGCAATGAATCCACTTGCGATGATAAATGGAAACACCATTTTTTCTTCGAATTTCAGGTTACGCACCATTGCCAGAACGATTGGCGTCAAAATCAATGCGGCCCCATCATTGGCAAACAATGCTGCAACACCAGCACCAAGCAGTGTCACATACACGAACATCTTGACTCCGTTTCCTTTGGCGGCCCGTGCCATATGTAGAGCGGACCATTCAAAGAACCCAATCTCATCTAAAATTAGTGAAATGATAATAATTGCTATAAACGCGAGTGTCGCATTCCAGACGATTCCCGTAACATCAATGACATCCTGGAAATCGACAACTCCAAAAATCAAGGCTAAAATCGCTCCACCCACCGCTGACCAGCCAATTCCAAGCCCTTTAGGCTGCCAGATGACCAATGTCAGCGTCACGAGGAAAATCAGTGAAGCAATGATTGCTGTTGACAAATCCAAACACCTCCATTATTCACAGGAAATTCGCTTTCCCTGCTTTTCAAGTTCCGTTAATTTTTCTTCCTGGCTTGGAAGTGCATCCATGAGCAATTGGACAAATTCAAAATGCTCGTACTGTCGGTTCAGTGAATAAAATACCCACTGCCCCCTCCTGCTTTCCTTTACCAAACCTGCATCCTTCAGCTTGCGGATATGCTGGCTGATTGCCGGCTGGCTGGCATCGAACATCGCTACAAACTCACAGACACAGCAATCATGGTCCGCAAGAATCCTCATCATCGTCAAACGCGTCTTATCGCCAAGCAGCTTCAGAATCGCAGCAGCCTGATCCATTTCAATACTTTGCTTAATCAATTACTCCCCACCTCCAATTTACCGTATTATCATATAATGATTTGCTTATATGTTCAAGGGTTATTAGTTGCAGTTTACATATACTTAACATTCCTTATCACAGCGTATTTATAAAATAAATCAAAAAAATTTGATTTAACAGTTGCAAAATGGTTTTGAATGAAATATAATACAATATATCAAGAGATTTTGATTAAGGAGAGCTGAAAGTGGAAAAATTCATTCCTTTAACAGAACTGACCAATAACTCCAAAGCCATTAAGGAACCACCGCTTCAAAGCACCTTTGAAAAATACGAAAAGAAATTCAAAGCCCTTGCCGATCAAAAACGCCTGCACATCCTCAATCTTCTATGCCAGCAAGACTCCAGCTGCGTTTGTGATTTAAGTGAGATCATTGACATGCCACAATCAAAATTGTCGTATCACTTGAAAATTTTGCTTGATGCCAATCTGATCCAAAAAGAAACAAAGGGAACCTGGAGCTACTACACAGTAAACACCGAAGAAATCAACCATCTATTATCTCCAGAGCTTTGCTGCCTTTTCAGACCTAGCTGCTGTTAAGCTCTTTTCGTACACGTGTAACTTTTACAACCTAGAGTAAAAATCGGCTTTTGGATTTTTACGGTTAATTAGTTCTTACTAATCTAAGAACCGTTCGAAAAGAGCAAGTTCAGCAAGGTCTCTTTTTCAAACTTTAAATCAATTTTTTTTGATAAATAAATCAATATATTTTGATTAAGGAGAGGATATATATGTTTCATCAAGATTATCAAGCTTTGGCACAGTTAAAGCAGCAGGAAGTGGAAAGAAAAGCAAGACACGCATGGAAGTTCTTTGAACAGCCGGAAACGAAGCGATTCCCGCGAATTTTCCAAAAACAAAAACAACAGCCTAAATGCTGCCAGGTTCCTGTTAACGCTTAAAATGACAAAGGAAGAAGGTAAAGGAAAATGATTGAATTTCTAAAAAGCTTTTTATGGATCGCCCTTGAATTGACCGTGCTTTTTATTGGGATTTCCTTCTTGATCAGCCTGCTCCAGGGATACATTCCATACGAAAAAATCGAAAAGAAACTGACAGGACGCAATAAAGTACTTGCCAGCTTTGCCGCCATCCTGTTCGCATTTATTACGCCATTCTGCTCCTGCTCCACAATACCTGTAGTCGTCAATATGCTGAAAAAGAAAATCCCATTTTCAATCGTTATGGTTTTCCTCTTCGCTTCTCCGGTACTGGACCCAACAATTTTAACGATCATGGGCGTCGTGATGGGCTGGAAGGTTACCATCATTTACACAGTCATCACGAGTGTTTTCTCAGTCGTCATCGGTTTCACCTTAGATAAGCTGGGATTCCAGCGTTACGTCAAAAATGTCATCATGTCTGGTTATGAAGAAAAGAACCAAAAATTCAATTGGAGATTTGCTTTAGAAGAAACCTGGTCGCTGATGAAAAGTGTCTACCCTTACCTGATCATCGGTGCTGCAATCGGCGCCGTCATCCATGGTCTTGTTCCAACTGAGATCATTACGAAATGGTTTGGTCACGATGCATGGTGGCTGATTCCAGTTGCAGCAATTGCCGGGATTCCATTATATATCCGGCTATCCAGCATGATTCCGATTTCACAAATGCTGATTTTAAAAGGAATGGCCCTTGGTCCTGTAATGGCGATGATGATTAGCTCAGCCGGTGCAAGCCTGCCAGAAGTCATTTTGCTAAAGTCGATATTTAAAAAGCAGCTCGTGATTGCCTTCATCGCTTCCGTTATCACGATGTCCACTATCTCTGGGTTTGTGTTCTATTTCGTGTAATAAATCAAATTTCCTTGATGAAAGGAGGTGAAACTAATGGCTAATATTATCAAAATCCTGATGGGCAACAACTCAAAGTCTGATTGCTGCAGTGTGGAGATCAAGGAAGTCCAGGAAACAGAAGAGAAAAACGAAGCTTGCTGCGGCGATGACGCTACTTGCTGTTAGTGTTTTTACAATAAAAGGAAGACGGCACAATTTTAAAGCATCAATGCTTCCTCAAAAAAGCAAAAAAGGTGGAGCCAGGCATCCAAACAGCCTGATTCCACCTTCTTTTTTATTCTTCAACTTCAAGAACTGGCATGATTTCTACCTTAATGTTACGGATTCGATGGTTTTCTACTTCCTTGACGATGATCCGCAGGTTTTCGTAAACAAATGTATCTCCATTTACCGGGATACTCTCCAAGGTTTCAAAAATCCAGCCTCCAAGGTTATGGTACGATGTCTCCGGCATTGGTACATTGAACAATTCGGCAAAATCATCCAGGTCATACTGTGCATCGAATTCATACGTGCTCTCATCGATCTTCGTCATGATGTGGACCTTTTCATCATGCTCATCCCAAATCTCGCCGACCAGCTCTTCCAGGATGTCTTCAAGCGTGATGATCCCGGATGTCCCGCCAAATTCATCGACGACGATGGCCATGTGGCTCTTTGTCCTTTGCAGCTCAGGCAGCAGCGTCGCAATCTTCATCGACTTCACTACGAACATCGGCTGACGCAGCATCTCACGCACATTGACTTCTTTATTCTGAATCAATTCTGCAAAAAATTCACGTTCGGACAAGAATCCGATAATATTATCTATATTGTCCTCATAAACCGGAACCCGTGAAAAACGTTCTTCAAGGAAAATCTGTTTGATTTCCTCAAGTGGCTGGTTTACTTCGATTGTAATCATATCCATTCGATGCGTTAAGACTTCTCCGACAAGAACATCGTTAAATTCCAGGGATCGGTGCACGAGCTCCCTTTCCTCATTATTAATGACTCCCTCTTCTTCACTGATGTCCACCATCACCTTAATTTCCTCTTCAGTGACGGATGGCTGGACTTCCCCATCCTTCGAGAACATCCTCGATACATTCGCCTTCAACTTACTGAACACGAAGTTGACGGGAGTTAGGACTTTGATCAGCAGCAACAGAATGCCAGAAATTTTTAACGAATAATCCTCTGCATTTTCCTTGGCCATCGACTTCGGCAAGATCTCACCAAAAATCAGGATGAGAATCGTCATACCAAATGTACTTATAATCAGACCGGTGCTCGCTCCGAACAGGTCGACGGCTACCTTGGACGAAATACTCGCCGCGGCAATATTGACAATGTTGTTTCCTACTAGAATCGTAGACAACGCGTCATCGAAATTCTCGGAAATATACAAAGCATTCTTGCTTCCAACGCGGCCTTCGGAAACATAATTCCGCAGCCTGATTTTATTGACGCTGGAAAAAGCGGTTTCTGCCGATGAAAAGAAGGCAGATAAAAGAATTAAAACACCTAATAAAATGACTAAACCTATGGGAACTTCCAAAAAAATTCACTCTCCGAAAAAAAAATTTGTCAGAATATATTTTACTGTTCTGTTCGATATAAATCAAATACTCAAACTCAGCTTCATTAATGTACGATTTACCCGGCGCTAAGGTTTCATAATCAGATATTTTTCATTTCCTTGCCTGCCAAATCATTCTTGTTCACATACTTCACTTTTGGAATCAGACGATAGCCGATATAAGCAAAAGCTGAACCTAGTATTGCCCCGACAGCGATATCCGCCGGATAATGTACGCCTGCCCATATCCGCGAAATACCAACAAGCAATGCCAGCAAAGCCCATAAATAGGTATGCTTCCTTTTAAACAGCCAGAACGTAACAGTCATCGAAAAAAAAATAATCGTGTGGTCACTTGGAAACGAGTTGTTCACTTCCATATCAATCAATTGATTAACTTCGGCAAGCGCTGCAAACGGCTGGTGATTTGAATGGAAAATGCCCGCAAGTTTCCCGGCCACCTCTGCCAACAAAATCGCTACCAAACCGCTCACCACCATCAATCGGTCCCCCGGATTCCTGCTGAACAAGTATATAAGGACAGCCGCCGCTAAAAGGTAAATCGCATTGTTAGCTATAATGACCATGACCGGATTCAAAATCTCGAATTCCTTTCCGGCGTCATTGATCATTCTGAAAAGCTCAATGTTCATTCCGTTAAAACACTCTCCCCCTAACAAATTAATTTGATTATACAACATATTCATACGGAGAAAATAAAAAAACGAAGGCTTCAGCAAAGCCTCCGATTCTAAACAAGTAAAAATTTATTTTGTCGATTGAATGTATTTGCGAATTCATTAATCGCGCCCACATCCAATTTCGATAAATCCGTCGTCTCTCCGCTCACACTCTTCGCAATTATTTTTTCAAAGAAGTTCATTTTCGAAAAAACAAATTCACCGCCAAATAACCCTTTCGCTATTGCCGCTTCCCTCAAGTTGGGTGGGAATGCATTTTCAAACTGAAGATGTGCTTCCTGCCCTTCCCTCATGCAGCAAAGAAACAGGCCGAGATTCTTTCTTTCCAGCACGTCTTCATGCTCTTTCATGAATTTCTTGATTTTCCCCTGGATGCTGCCAGCATGGATGGAACCGCCGATCACCACTGAATCAAATAACTCCAGATCCGAATGGAGCTTCGTCTTATCCAGGTTGATGACTATAACATCCCCTTCAATCTGCTTCCGTAAAAGATGTGTCGCTTTGGCTGTCGTACCATGTGTTGAGCAGTAAACAATCAAACTCTTCATTAGATCGCCCCCATCAGCCCTCTGGTATCGTGCAATTGTCCATTTGGGTTCATTATAGCTTTTAGGCACAAGAAAAGTGTGAAAGATGTATGGCAATTTTCTTACAATTCAAGTTTAAAATAACAGGGCATTCCCGTATGACCTCATTCGGAGTCCAAGTTCACCCTGCTTGTGACCGTATTCGTGATTCCTTTTCCTTTTCGGACACATGTTGGCTCCTCTTGTTACCGAAATCTTGACTCCTCTTCCTTTTCGGACACATGTTGGCTCCTCTTGTGACCGAAATCGTGTCTCCTCTTCCTTTTCGGGCACATGTTGCCTTTTCTTGTGACCGAAATCGTGTTTCCTCTTCCTTTTCGGGCACATGTTGGCTCCTCTTGTGACCGAAATCGTGTCTCCTCTTCCTTTTCGGGCACAAGTTGGCTCCTCTTGTGACCGAAATCGTATCTCCTCTTCCTTTTCGGGCACATGTTGGCTCCTCTTGTGACCGAAATCGTGTCTCCTTTTCCTTTTCGGGCACATGTTGGCTCCTCTTGTGACCGAAATCGTGTCTCCTCTTCCTTTTCGGGCACATGTTGCCTCTGCTTACTTACATACTGAACTTCGGGCACATTAACTTCTACAATGGACTTTCTCCAGTTCCAACAACTGCTGCTTCATTTCAATTCCGCCTCTATACCCGGTAATCGCGCCGTTTTTACCAATGACGCGATGGCAGGGAACGGTAATTAGGACTGGATTTGCGCCAATGGCGGTTCCAACAGCTCTTACAGCAGCAGGCTTGCCGATTTTTTCTGCGATATCGGAATATGTATAGGTCTCCCCATAAGGGATTTCCCTTAAGGCGGTCCAGATTGCTTCCTGGAATGGTGTCCCTTTTACATCGACCGGCAAAGAAAAATCGATGAGCTTTCCTTCAAGATATTCAGTCAATTCATGCATGTACTGTTTCAAAGCTTCTGCATTTTTTTCGAAAACAGCAGCAGGCAAACGTTTGACCATGTCTTCATAGCTTTCTTCCGGTGATCCGACATAGCATAAGCCTTTGTCTGTCGCCGAAATATAAATCTCGTTACCATTAAAATGAAGGATGTCCCAATAGATTTTTTTCTCCACTACTCCTCACTCCTTCTAAGTGTCTTTTCTTCATTATAACTAAAAAAGGAAGCCACCATATTTATAATAGTTATTTTTAAAAAACATTATATTCTAAATTTTCTTTACACTAGTAAAATTTCCCTTTACGATGAATATGGAGTGCAAAAACACTCCCATCAAATCAAAGGAGGTTCAGTAGTATGGACAATTCAAAAAAGCAGCAACTTATTTTATCTAAAAAGGAAGATGGCCCATAGCTAGGGAGGAGAATGGACGTGACACAATTGAATAAGCTTATCCAAATCGAGAAGTATCATGAAGGATTGGCGGCTGGGGTCGCCAAGATGTGGAATCTGAGTCGTGACGGCTGGGGCGGCGATACGCGCGTCATGACGGAGGATCAGGTAAAAAAGAAAGAGGCCAACTCTGACAACATCGAGCTTTACCTGGCACTGGACGGTGAGGAAGTCGTCGGTTACTGCGGATTGTCTGAGTATAAGGAGGATACAGGCTCGCTCTATATCCCCCTGCTCAATGTCCGCACGGATTATCACGGGCATAAGATCGGCAAGAACCTCTTGCTTAAAGCCCTGGAAAAAACGGTGGAGCTTGGCTGGCCTCGACTTGATCTTTACACTTGGGCTGGAAACACGAAGGCCGTTCCGCTTTATAAAAAATGCGGATTTTTCTGGGAGGACAGGGATGATTCGACCCACTTGATGAATTTCATTCCCCAGGTCCTGAACACGCCTCTGTTAAAGTCGTTTTTTGAAAAATTGGATTGGTATGAGCACAGCACAAGATTAATAGAAGTGAAGCCGGACGGAATCAAGGAAAATGGTTTTACTTTCTATGAATATAGCTGGCAGAACGCAGAAACATCAGCTAGGGTGCAATTCGAACGAACAAGCCGCGGCATCTGCTTGATTGAAACAGATGAGTTCATCCTGCAAATGAAATTGGCAGACCATGAAGTCATCCAGGAGGAAGAAAGGGAATTTGAAATCAAGATTATGAACAAAGGGACAGCTCCCCTTTCCTTCAAGGCAGACGGTAATGACAATGGACGCATTAAGTATGATTTCGTTGCGGAACAAATGGTAGAAGATGAATCTACTATAACCGCCACATTCACCGTGGAAAAGGGAGACGAACCGAGCCACTGGCGGACGCATCCAACCATCAAAGCGACTGTTTGGATCAACGAGCTAGAATGCGAGTTGAAGCTTGGCATCTTCCCAATCAATCCGGCAAAAATAGAGGCCAGCTATTCAGGCAATCTATCTTTCCTGGAAAAAGAGACGTCTATTAATGTTGAAATAACGAATAACCTGAGAGAGAACGCTGAATTTCAATTAATCCTCCCTGAAAATGAGCAGGTTGTATTAGAAAAGCAAACGTTCACCGTGGAAATTCCTGCTCGTGGCCGGAAGACGTTGTCTGTGCCTTTAACGGTAAAACAGCATGGATTTTATAATCCTGAGCTGACGATTACAGCAACAAAAGCGGATGGACAAAAACTCAATTTCGAACAGGAAATCTCGGTTGCTTTCAAAGGATTGGGAGAAAAATTCGGCGGTGAGTCGAAGGATTTCTGGCATATTTTCAACGGCCTTGGACAGATTAATGTCCGAAAACGGGATCTGCTGATGACAGCCGCTAAAAACAACAAGAAAAATCAGCCTTTTGCCTTCATGACGCCGAAGCTCGGAAAACCATATTCGCTCGAGTTCACGAAGAAAAAGCCTTCCTCAGTAACCTGGGAGATTAACGATTCCTGGATTGATATGAAGCTTAGCCTGGAATCTGCCGAGATGGAAGGACTATTTTTAACACAGACGTACCGCTTGTTCGGTGATGGAATCATCCACACATGGGCTGAGGTTGAGAATAAAGGGGAAATCCCCCATCCTGATGTGGCCTTCAGCCAGCCAGTCTATCATGAATTCGAGCACGTTTACTTCCCACTGGATGGCGAGGTTGTGCATTTTACCGAAAATCGACTCATGGAGATTGGCGAGCTGGACACAAAGAGAATCACAGGGAACTGGTATTTTACCGAAGGACATTCCGGGCCAATCGGATTGGCGTGGTCTGAAGGCAGCAACGCTGGTCCTGAAAGCTGGCAGTTCATCATCGAGGATCAATTCGGCAAGCTGGAGCCGGGTGCAAGAGCAGTGTCTGGTGTTATAACCCTTTCACTGGGAGCCTTCCAGAATGTCGACGAAATCATCGCCTACGCACAGCAAGTGCCGGTCCAAAAGAAACCTGAAACGACGAGTGAGTTAAGCTTCAATGCTGATCAGTTCGTGATTCAGCCTGATGCTGTCACGGATATCACTTTAAAAACGTACCGAAACAGCTACCTGAATGGAACATTGACGATTGGAAATGAGATTCATGCGATTACCGCGGAGATGGAGAAAACGTCTCATTCTATGACAGTACAAACAGCACCATTAGAGCCTGTATCCATTCTTGAAGCCACCTACTCAGGCAACGGGACGGAAGCTAGATTGAGAGAAATGCTGCTCTCTCCTTCAGGAAGTGTTACTGCCGGCAAGGAAGATGACACTTTGATCATCGATAACGGCGTCATTTCCCTCAAGGCAGATTCGGATTTCTATCCTGGAATCTATTCAATGGAAGTGAATGGCCACGAATGGTTCGACCACTCCTACCCAGAGCTGACGGCAAAAAGCTGGTGGAATCCATGGGCCGGCGGAATGAAGACTGTACCGGACGGAATCAATACCTTTTCATTATTAAAAGAAAACAGCTATGCTGAAGTGGTAGAAGTTGCGGACAGTGAAGGCAACAATTGGACCGGACTGGCAATCACCACTGAGTTCAAGGAGCATAAGCAGTGGAAAGGCGTGCAGTACACGCAATATTATTTGATGCTTCCTGGCGTGCCGGTTGTCGGTTCTTTTGCAGAAGTGAAGGGCAATGGCGGGAAAAATCTTGCCGATGAAGTTTGGATCACAGACATGTTTATTGGCGGTAACCAGCTGACTGATGTGCAGATTTCTGTTAAAGACAGCCAGCAGGCACATGCGTATCATGCAGGCAGCGAGGAGATTCCTTTGCTTCTGGATGGAGATTCGTATTTTACCTCGAACAACTCGGAGGATAAGTTTTACGTTATACCAAACAACGATGCAGACCGAACTGAAGCGTACACCAATAAAGAAGTTTTCCAGCTCGTCTCAAGGCATAAAGGGGAATTTGCGAAAAGTGCTCCCCTGTTCCTGCTGTTTGATGAACGCAGACTGACCGGTGACTTGCTGAAAAAACTGAGAAGAGTTCAATTTTAAGAGGAGAAAACATGAAAATCATCGATGCCCATATACACCTATCAAACATAAAATCCTTTTACGAAACAGCCGAGAAGCTGTCGTTCGTTGATTACTCCAATGCTGGAATCCTTAAGGAATTCAAGGAGGCCAATGTGGTCCTCGGCATCGGCATGGGGTTGACCGAGACTGATAAAATGGGCTTCCCGGATTATGAAGCACGGACGCCAATGGGGCTTGATTTAGAGGCAAATGTGCCGGACAATATCTTCTGCTGCGCCGGGGTCAATCCTTATGACCTTGGTCCCGACGCTCTCATTCGGCTGGAGGAAGAGCTTCAAAAGCCGAAAACGGTCGGAATCAAGATTTATCTTGGCTACTACCCTTTTTATGCCTATGATGAAGTTTACGAACCGATCTACAAGCTGGCGGCAAAATACCAGCTCCCGGTCGTCTTCCACACTGGAGATACGTATTCGGAGCGTGGTTATTTGAAATACTCACACCCAATGGCGATTGACGAGGTCGCGGTCAACCACCGTGATGTGAATTTCATGATGGCCCACTTCGGGGATCCCTGGACACTGACGGGAGCGGAAATCATCTATAAAAACCCAAATGTATTTGCCGATTTGTCAGGACTGATCGTTGGCACGAAAGAAGAATTAGATAAGCGCAGCCAGGGACGTTTCCTTGACCACCTGCGCCACGCTCTTGAATTCGCCGACTCGTACGACAAGCTGCTATTTGGCACAGACTGGCCTTTGATCCCGATTGGTCCTTACATCAATTTCATTAAGGATCTGATCCCGCCGGAGCACCATGAGGATGTATTTTACAATACGGCACTTAAGGTGTTTCCTAAAATTAAGGCGTTTTTAGAGTAGAACAAGAAGAGGTTCCATGATTAAGGGGTCCAATCATTAGAATTAGAAGAGGAAGTCCCATTATCACTATGGTAATGGGACTTTTAACATTTAAAGATATCTTTGTAGCCAGGAAGTCAGATGCTTAACAGCCTCAGGATGAATTGGTTTCCCGATTGTTTTTAAATAATCCTTCTTGTAGGTTGATGGGGACATTGGCGTAAGCTGTTCCTTCAATCCATGGTCCATGTTTTCGACGACATGGATTTCGCATTCACCCTGGACAAATTGTTCAATACGCTTCAGCTTTTCAGGGTTGGCCTGAAAATCCTTTGTGCCATTGATCGCCAGCACCGGGCAGGCCACCTTTGTTAAAGCTTCTTCTATATTAAGGGCAAAGTGCTCCCTGAAATACTTAGCCGGCATTTTGATGAAGCCCAGCGTTTTCATTACGTCTTTATCAGATTCAACCATTTTTTTGTAGGTACCCTGAGCTTGTTTTTCGGCTTTATCAAGGGTGTTCAGCTTTTTGATGATGAAGCCCTGGATTCCCTTCTTTTCTCTCATCTCTTTATAAAGTAGCTGTCTTTGATGATCCAATGCTTCCTTGAGCGTTTCACCGCCACCTGAAAGAAGGACCAATCCGGATGCGGGCCTTCTTGTATTGAGAGCAGTGCCGACCATGCACCCTTCGCTATGTCCGATAATAATCAGCTTGCTTGGTTCGACTTTCGGATGTGCTGCCAGCATATCCAGTGCTGCCTCAGCATCATTCAAGGCATCAGAAAGCCCGGCAGAGTGAAAATCCCCCTCGCTTTCACCAACTCCTCTTTTATCGTAGCGGAACGTAACAAACCCAAGTGAAGTGCATAACTCAGCCAGGTCTTTATATAAGTCGAATTTAAATTTGCCTTTAGGTGTGCTGCCGTCACGGTTCAGCTTACCAGATCCCGGCAGGAACACCATTGCCGGATAGGTTTCCTTACCTTGATCCGGAATCAATAATGTCCCTTTCAAACTCACGTCACTTTTAAAAGAAATTTCTTCTTTAACCATTTGGGCGTTCATCATCCTTATTCCCCTCTTCATCGGTATGGTAGGTTGTCAAAATATTTGTCATTACTCGTTTCTTTCTGTTCGGCGCTTCTTCATTTTGGAGCAGCGGCGTAATCAGTTCGACGTACTTCCTGATGAATTCACTATATTCTTCATCGCTGGCATATAATGTTGCCGTCCTGAAGCTCGCCATGTCTTTTTGGAAATCATAATTGGGCTGACGGATATAGGCTTCAAAATCCATCAGTACATTGGCCAGGAACTTCATAAAATACTCCAGATGCTCATCGGGACCAGCTTTTAGCACTTCTTCCCTTGAAATGACTTCATTATTTTTCGGCAGGGCATACACTTTCTCGATCGTTCCGCGAACCTGGTTTTCCTCAACCACCTCAATGACTTTCGCATCAAGCAGTTTTTTGAGATGGCGATACAAAGTCGCCTGTGGCACCTCCGGCAGCTTCTCGGCAATTTGCTGGACTGTTTTCCTCCTTCCGCTGGATAACGTGTGAAGAACCTTCATTCGTACTGGATGTAAAATTAAATCTGCTTTCGTTTCCTTCATCGTGATCACCTGCTATATATTAGTTTGCGATTATTATCATTATCAATAATGATAATATAATCCTGTTTGAAAATAATGTCAATAAAATTTGGATAATTTTTCTTATAATTCTGTGACAGACACTTCTACAATTTCTTGACCAATTTCTATCCGCCACAGCACTGCTGACTGACACTTTTCTTCTATTTTCCAATTAAGTTCTGTCCATCATAGCCTCGATGACGGACGCTTTTCTTCTGTTCCAACTGGATTCTGACCGTCAAAAAAACTCCTGCTGGATTCATCCAGCAGGAGTTAATAGTTTATAAAAAGAACACCAAAACCTGCGATGCCACCGCAACGGATATAAGCGCAAATGGATATGCAGCTGCATAAGCAATCGCGGGATCTTCGGAATCCATCAACTGGTTGGTGGCCCCTAGTCCAGGTGTACTTGTCATGCCACCGCACAATGCTCCTAGTGAGTGAATGATGCTAAGCCGGAATATCTTTCTTGCAATGAAAAAGCCGGCTACGACTGGCAGGATCGTAATGATCGCACCGCCGATTACAAGATTAAAGCCTTCCTGCTGGATGACCTGTACGATTCCTTTTCCAGCTGTAGTACCAGCGCCGGCAAGGAATAAGACCAGTCCGATATCGCGAATGACCTGGTTTGACGGCTGATAATAGCGCGCATGGATGGGGCCAAGCTTTCCGAAGTGGCCGATGATCAAGGCGATGAACAACGGTCCGCCTGCGACGCCGAATGTAATCGTGCCAAGCTTTGGAAAATGGAAAGGAATCATACCGGCAATCACACCCAGCAGCAACACCAAACTCAACGACAGGATATGGATATTGGTAACCGTCAGTTTTTTTCTGCTGAACAGCTTTTCTACGTCATCCAAACGGTCTTCACTGCTGACAAGAGTCAGGACATCGCCTCGCTCCAATCGCCATTTCGAATTCTGGTTGAATTCAAAACCGCCGCGTTCTATCCTTGTAACCGTCACTCCATATGTCCGTCTTAATTCAAGCTCCCTGATCGTCTTCCCGATCAATTCCAATGAATCTACGATGATCTTACGCAGCTTTACATTATCGTGATTTTTCAGATTCGTCTGAACTTCTCTGCCAATGTCCTCACAAAGCTTTGTCAAATCACTCCGGAGACCTACAGCAACAAGTCTGTCGCCCACCAGGATGACCGTATCATTCAGGGCTATAATGTTCCTGTCACCGCGGATGACGCGGCTGATGACGACCGTATTGTATCGATTGAACTCCAGTTCTTTTAACGTTCTTTTATTAATCGATGGACTGGTTACCTCGATTGTCATGACTTCAGGCGACTCATCATTGCGAACGGGACCCGATTTCTTTTTCAAGTCTTCCGCTAAATCCACCTTCAGGACGCGCGGCAAAAGCTGTACGAACAGAACAACCGCCAGTACTCCAAATGGATAGGCAATACCGTAGCCAACAGACGCGAGCGGATCCCCAGTTGCCTGTAGGGCCGCGGCCAGTCCCGGTGTACTCGTCAGCGCACCGGTCATGATTCCGATGCTCAATGCCGGCGACAGATTGAACAGCTCGGCCACAATAATAGTAGTGACTGATGCAACGAGAACGATCAAAAGGCTTATGATTCCAAAGACAATCCCGCTCGTTTTCATCATCCGAAAAAAGCGGGGCCCTGCGGATAAGCCAACTGCCACGATAAATAAGCCAAGGCCCAGCTGCTGGATGATCGGCGACACCTGGTAGCCGAAATGACCGAATACCATTGCCGCCAAGAGCACTCCGGATGTTCCCAGGCTTAGCCCCCGTATTTTTATTTCACCCAACGCTGAGCCAAGAAATAATATCACAAATAGTAAAATTAACGGTTCCTCAAGCAAACCCATTATGCCGTCCACAGATGATTCCTCCAATAATTGCGTTTGTGAAAACCTACACAATTTAGAATATCACGATGCCTGGCCATTTCATAACCAGACATTGACGAATTTAGTACAAAACAACATCCCTCTGGTGAAAAAGTTTTCCCCTTTAATAAAGCAAATACTTTTTATGCGTTTTCCTCAAAGCTGAGTTGTGTAAACGACTATTTCTGCTCAAGATCGCTTTAGTGGAGGGAGCATTTTTTTAAAAAGAATTATTTTAAACGTAGAATTTGCTTTATATCATTTTTATAGCGAACTGGAAAATACCGATCTTTTTCTCCAATTGAAAAAAAGACCCATTGCTGAGTCTCTTTGCATTAAATCACATCATAAACATCCTGGGAGGATTCCAGGATATAATCTGGCTTTGGCTGACCGACTCCCTTAACCTGCCAATAAAAAAAGCCCCTATTAAGGAGCTTCAACTAATATCCAATGACTTTTCCAGCAACTTTTGATGCCTAATTTCAAATTTGTGTATGTGATTCAACTCTTCTAGCAGGTCGTGAACCGAAACCAGCTCGTAATAGATGACCGTTTCTTCAGAGAACCGATGGGAGTAAGCCTCCCGCTCATCTACCTCATGTCTTAATAGTTCTAGCAGTTCTTTCACAATGGCATCATGAGATTCATCCATTACAAAATCGGGATGATGGAAAGCTGACTTGATCGATTTTACCATGGCTTCGACGACTTGTGCTTTCTCTTTCGGAAGGTGCATCGAGGGAAGTGAAACAAGATTTCCGACGTGATAATGGACTTGTCTCAAAATAGTCAGCTTCTTGAATTCATAATGGATATTCCGCATATCCTTTCGGTCGAATTGATGAAGCTTCCATTCTTTCTTTTGATACTTGCATAGTGTTTCAATGCCTTCCATGTCTTTCAGGATTTTCTGGAACTCAGCTCTTGTTTCCCGGTGCAAAGGCTGATGCCTTGTAATTTCCGTTCCCCTGCCTTCTATCAGGTCTCCCGTCTCTACAATCAATTGCTGGATTTTTGCCTTGATCGATTTTGAGTAATCAGGACGGATCACGAGCAGGTTCACCAAGGTCGACACCGTTAGTCCGGTTAAAGTCGTCCCAAGACGAATGAAAAAGCTGGACAGATAATGATCATGCACAGTTGAGATCATCGCTACTCCTGTCAGAACCGCCACCAGTGCCCCGTCTTGCAGGTGCAGCCTGTGGCAGGCAATGATCGTTGCGACGGCAACGAGCATATAGGTTAGCGGGCTGTCTCCGAACGCAAAGTTGAAGACGACGGAAAAAGCCGCGCCAATCGCCGATGCTGGGAATCGTACATATGCTTTTCTTATCGAATCTGCCGCAGTAGGTTCAATCGTCACAATGGCTGTAATCACGGCGAACATTGGCGGCCAGCCTAACAGGTCGCAAATCAATGCCGTAATGAAGACAGCAATCCCCGTTTTAAGGACCCTTCCGCCGACAAAATTGAATTTTTTAAGTATAGCCATTTTGCATTCCTCATTTAAAAATACTCTTACTATCATTATACCGTATGGGAACCAGATACGAAAAAGAGCCCCTAATATTAGGGGCTCATGAATTAGTTGATCACATATCCGTCTCCGTTGACCTCGGTATCAGCCGGGACAGTAATATAGATGAAATCCAATCCTTGCATCATTCCATATCCTCCGGTGAATTGCTCTCCATCTTCGGTGAACTGGGTGAATGGAAATGCGTTCTTGAACTTTACAAGTTTGATATTCACAGGGTCAGGAGGGAAGATTTTCAGTGTTGTATCGCTCATTTCCACGTCTGGTGATTTGAAGCGATTGGTTATATCAATATTGTCAATATAGGAATAAGTGGAATAATGGGTCACTTCCACTTTCCCCTCAAGAGAATCAACCTTCTCGACGAAGATCATTGCATTCTGACCCATAATATTTATGTCTAGAAGCTGCCCATTGAGCGGAAAATCCCATGATTCTTTTTTTGTAAGCCCTTCTGTTTCTTCGATCTTTCCAGATTCGATCGTAGAATAAATATCACTATTCAACCTATCGTTTTCTTCTAATTCCTTATCAGTCAAATACTCAGCTTCTAAAGTACCCTCTACAGGCACCATAAATGATAGACTCCCACCGACAAGAAGAATAATGAGGTACCCCGCGAAAATCTTTGTGATGCCGCTGCCGTTCATAAACCTGGCTCCGAAAAACTTAAAGTTCCCAAAACTAATCATCAACAGTACGATGATAAACAGCAAGATAAATAGACTCATTTCCTCACCTCCAGGCTGTTCGAAATTGCAACTGCGGATCCATAGGCAATGGTAGTTGTAAACAGTACCTTTAAAAGAAACAGCAGAAATGAAGTTTCTCTCACAAAAATTTGACCAATATCAATCACAAGGGTAGATTCGCTCGCCAGGAACACATTTAAGAACAAACTTCCGAAAAGGAGCGCAGGGAGGACGATGATAAAAATCTTGCTCCTTTGGACCAGCATCCCGACTAAGTAGCCTATCGCCGTGAATAGGAACAGATACAGGATGGTAGCAGCAAATCCTTCTGCCATTTGAAGCACTGTCATTGGCTGGCTTTCGATGAATTCCCGGTCCTTCAGGAATAAAAAGGACAGCTTCAACGATTGGCTTGCAAGCACAAACGTAACCCCGCCGATGACACTTGCCCATCCAAGGAACAGGATGTTCGATAAATGACTGCTCAGCCTGTTGGCCACAAACGAGTAATCATCAAAACGATATGCCTGGGTAGTGACGACGATTGCTGAGATGAAAGCCCATATCATCATGAAAGCGAGGATTATATTGCCTGAGTAGTAGTTCATACTATAGCTGAAAGTTTCCGACCCTCCGCCACCGCCACCTTCTCCGCCAAGCGAAAAAAGGAGCCCGATAATCTGAAGCATCATTAGAGAGGTGAACATCCCCCGGTAAGATTTTAATTTAAAACGGAGTTGCTTTTTTACTACATCCCAAAGGCTAACCTTTGTTAAATACATCATCAATCCCGCCTTTCTCCTGGCTCGTCAAGTACAGACAGAGGTCCTCGTTTGATATCGTTGAGAATTCCAGGCTGTTTTTCATTGCTGCAGCAATCTGGTCATCGGAGAGATCATTGCGGATTACCGCATATATCCTTCCGAATTCGGTATTGCTTTTATGAAATATCTCATGGCCGCGGAGCCAGGTCTTCATCGCTTCTTCTTTACCGCTGACAACAACCGCATACTCCCGCAGTTCTTCTATCGGCATATGCAAAAATTGCTTTCCGTCCTTCAGGAGCAATATGTCTTCGAGGATATCCTCTACTTCGTTCAGGTGATGGCTTGAGATGATGATCGTCCGGGGATTAGCGATGTAGTCTTTCAAAAGCGCCCGGTAAAAATCCTTCCTTACTCCCGCATCCATTCCATTTGTTGGTTCATCGAATATCGTCAGAGGACAGCGGGCCGCGAGTCCTATAATCGCGTTGAAGGTGCTCTTCATCCCCTTTGATAGCCCGGCATGGCTCTGCTTCGGATCCAGACCGAAATAATCAAACAGGTTCCGCGCCAATTTCATATCCCAGTTGTGATAAAAATCGGCCGCTGTTTCCAGTAATTCCTCGAGTTCTAGTGCCGCTGGCAAATTCATATCATTATCAACCATGATCATATTGGCAGACGCTGTTAGATTATTGAATGGGTGTTCTCCAAACACTTCGACTTCACCTGAACTCTCACGCATGAAACCGGCAGCGATCTTCAGCATCGTCGTCTTCCCTGCTCCATTCCTGCCAATCAGACCAGTAATTTTGTTTTCTCCAAGAGAAAAAGAAAGGTTATCCAAAGCTTTTTTCTTCCCATATGTTTTTGTTACCGATTCAAACTTCAGTACACTCATCATGAATCCCCCTTTAAATCCCGTTTGGCTTCCTGGATCATTTCGATCAATTCCTCCTCAGTCACCTGGAGGTGCTCCGCTTCCCGCACCAACTCAGCCACCAATGACTTCAATGTCTGGTCCCTCCGTTTCGCCGTGATAATCTTCTTCGCATCCTCCGATACAAACATCCCGAGACCGCGCTTTTTATAAAGAATGTTTTCATCCGCCAAAATATTCAACCCTTTTGCTGCTGTCGCCGGATTGATATTCAGCATTTCCGCAAGCTGATACTGTGAATAAACCTTGTCATCCTTCTTGACACTCTCGCTGAGAATCTCTGTTTCCAGCCACTCAGCGATTTGGACGTAAATCGGTTTCATGCTATCTGAATTAAGGATCAACCCTGCACCTCCTTTAACAGTTCACATAGTGCATTACTGTTGTAATGTACTATATAACATCTTATGCAATATAACAAGGGATATTTAACCATTTTTTGAAAAAAGGAGAAAAAATTATTGAATCTTATCATTGGCGTCAGTCCGCGGCTAGATTTTCTTCATATAAAAAACCCTCTCGCATTCCACGAGAGGGCAAATTCTATAACACTTTTTTGTCCAATGGACTTTCCAGTTTCATGAGTTCAAGTTTCATCTTTTCTGTTTCAAGCAGGTAGTTTTCATGTTTCAATCTTTCAAGCTCGATTTCGTCTTTAATCATGTTGTGTTTGATTTTGGCTACTCTTTGATAATGGCTTGTGACGATGGCGACTAGCGGGATGGAGAACACCATTATGATTGTAATCGTTCCTGTCATGGAACTTCACTCCAAATCTATCATGATTTTACTTATATCATAGCAAAACAGGAAAAATAAACCAACCTTAAACAGAAGTTTCAAACTGTACTTTATGCAGATTCGCGAAGATGCCTCCCTGTTCAATCAGCTCATCATGGCTGCCTTCTTCGGCAATTCCGTCCTCGGTTACGACGACAATCCTGTCGGCGCTTCTGATTGTTGCCAGCCTGTGTGCGATTACAAGTGTCGTCCGGTTCTTGGACAGCTCCGCTAGCGCTTTCTGGATGATTCTTTCTGTCTCGGTATCAAGTGCAGAAGTCGCTTCATCGAGAATCAGGATTGGCGGATTCTTCAGGAACATACGCGCAATCGCAATCCGCTGTTTCTGTCCACCAGAAAGCTTCAGGCCGCGTTCTCCAATCTGTGTTTCATAGCCATCAGGCAAGGCAGCGATGAAGTCTTCAAGATGTGCCTGCCTGGCGGCTCTGACGATATCCTCATGAGTTGCCCCAAGGGAGCCATAGGCAATATTCTCACGTAAGGTCCCTGTAAAAAGGAACACATCCTGCTGGACAATACCGATTTGTGAACGAAGCGATTTCTTGGTCATTTCGCGGATATCGATGCCATCGATCGTGATCCTGCCGTTATTTACATCGTAAAAGCGAGGAATCAATGAACAAATCGTCGTTTTCCCTGCACCGGAAGGTCCGACGAACGCGACTGTTTCACCATTACGGATATGTAAATCTATTCCTTCTAGGACCGGTTTATTCTGGTCATAGCTGAACGTGACATCCTTGAATTGGATGTTCCCTTTCAAACTTGGGACGTCAATTGCATCTTCCTGGTCAACGACATCGGGACTCTGGTCCATCAGCTCGGTAAAGCGTTTAAAACCCGCCATTCCTTTTGGATACAATTCCAGAATCGCACTGATTTTATCAATCGGTTTGAAAAGTACGTTCACATACAGGACGAACCCGACTAGTTCTCCATAACTCAAACTGCCATTAAAGCTCAGCCACGCCCCATATACAAGGACGACAAGGATAATCAGCCTTGTCAGCATATAAATACCAGATGAACTGAAGGACATCACCTTATAGGCAGTCAATTTAGCACGACGGAACTTGCGGTTATTCTTAGTGAATCTCTTAATCTCAAAATCTTCATTTGTAAAAGATTGGACAACCCGGATTCCAGACACGCTGTCTTCAACCCTGGCATTCACATCGGCGATATCCGTGTACATATTTTTCCACGCTGCATTCATTTTGAGGTTGGAATAGGTAATCAGCCAAATCAGAAACGGTACGATAATCATCGTAGTCAATGCCAGATTGACGTTAATCGTCAGCATGATCCAGAACGCTCCGACGAATGTCATCACCGCAATGAATAAATCCTCCGGTCCATGGTGTGCCAGCTCGCCCAGATCAAAAAGATCATTAGTAATCCGGCTCATGATGTGTCCGGTCTTCGTATTATCGAAAAAGCGAAACGATTGCTTCTGCACATGCTGGAACAGCTGCTGCCTCATGTCTGTTTCAATATTGATCCCAAGCTTGTGCCCCCAGTAATTGACGATGAACTGAAGCAATGTGCTGATGATGTACAACAACAGCAAGCCGATGCTTACGCTGACAATCATATTCCAGTTCCCGCCTGGAAGCAGCGTATCAATGAACCATTGCACAGCAAGCGGGAAAGCAAGCTCCAGCAAAGCAACGATTACCGCGCTGCTGAAATCAATGATAAATAACCGCCTATGAGGGCGGTAATAAGTAAAAAATCTCCGTATCATCTCAGTATCTCCTTTTATATCTTCAAGTGATTATATGTTAAGGAGCATCACTTTTTCAATAATTATGAAAAT
This sequence comes from Mesobacillus boroniphilus, assembly GCF_018424685.1. Classification (NCBI taxonomy): domain Bacteria; kingdom Bacillati; phylum Bacillota; class Bacilli; order Caryophanales; family Bacillaceae; genus Mesobacillus; species Mesobacillus boroniphilus. Next base: position 372,225 of record NZ_QTKX01000003.1, on the reverse strand, counting down.
TTAGCGGGTGAAAATTCATGTATTTGTTTTTTATTCACGGTTAATTTTGCTAAATTATGGACAGTTTATAGAAAGAATTGAAAGTAGTTGAGGTGAAAAAAAAGCGGATGATTTCAAAGAGGCATTTCCTTTTTAATCTTATATTGGTATTTGTTCCATGGCTAACTATATTATTCATTGGCAAAAGAAGCTTCAGACGCTACTCTTTTGCGGGAGTTTTTATCATCGTTTTTGAAATCATCAACCATATGTATGGCCACAAGCGGAACTGGTGGAAGTTTTACAACAAACGAAAGTCTTTCCTGCGAGATGAAATTCCATTTAGCATAGGGCCTTACATGCCGCTGTCAATGTGGCTCCTGAAAATTTCGTATGGGAATTTCAAAAAATTCATTACGCTAAATGCAATTGCAGATGGGATATTTGCATTTTTTATCATTAACGTACTCAAGAAAGTAAAAATTGTAAGACTGAACAAATTGAACAATTTTCAGTTCTTCCTCTATCTGCACTATAAAGCTTACTTGCTGTACGGGTTCCAATATCTAATGGAGAAAACGAGAGGGTATAAATTGTATATGTAGAAAACGCTAGCGGTTTTATCGCCGCTAGCGTTCGCTTTTTAAGAAGGAATAAGGACTCCTTCAAGCTCTCTATTGATTTCTTTAGAGCGGTTCGCAGCATGATTGACTGCCTGGGAGATCGCCGTACCGCCATTGTACTTCCTCAACGCGTTCAACCCAGATGCTGTCGTTCCATTTGGTGAAGTCACGTTTTTCCTGAGTACCTCTGGTGTTTCGTCTTTTTCAATAATCATCTTGGCCGCACCAAGAATCGTCTGGGCAATGATTTCACGGGCCATTTTTTCGTCCATGCCGTTTTCCCTGCCGACACGCTCCATATGCTCCATCAAGTAGTAGAAATAAGCAGGGCCGCTTCCGGCAAGTCCTGTGAAGATATCCATCTGCTCCTCTTCAATAAGGAACACTTTGCCCATGCTGCTTAAAAGTTCTTTTACATCCTCGATATTATCATTCGTTGTGTGCATCCCTGGTGAAATGGCAGTGGCTGATTCCTGGATCGTGCTTGATGTGTTCGGCATGACACGGACAACCTGCTGGCCATCTTTAAGGTTATCTTCCATAAAACCTGTTGAAATACCTGCAAGAACTGACACAACCACCTGGCCAGGCACTAATTTATCCTTCAAAGCCTCAAGCGCTCCCGCTGCTCCTTTTGGCTTCATCGCTAAAATAAACATATCTATTTCTACATATGGCAGTTCAGCCTGAGGCATCGCATTGATTCCGTATCTGGATTCCAACCGCTCCAGTTTCGCTGCATTGCTCTTGTTCGTAACATAAACATTTTCCGCACGCATTTTACCTGATTTGACTACACCTGAAATCATTGCTTCCGCCATCGATCCGGCACCTAAAAAAGCTACTTTTTTATGTTTTAACAACCGCATTCACCCCATAAATTTATATTTCCGTTCGCATTTTATCAACGTTACCTATAGTAACATCTTCAGAATGAGATTCAAGGATATCGAGCCAATTCGGAAGCATACTGGCGAGATAGTGAATGAAAGCGGAAACATTTGGACTTAAGCAAGCATTTTATGCCGATAAACAGCTTAAATCATCCTTCATGCTAAAATATGGGGAGATATAAGGACTCAAAATTTTGGTATCTTTAATATATGGGAAAACACCCCTATAAAAAAGGAGAACGAAATGAATTTAAGAGAAAAAATCAGCAGCCTTCCTTTAACACCCGGTGTGTATCTGATGAAAGATCAAGCAGGAACAATCATCTATGTTGGAAAAGCGAAAAGTCTTAAGAAGCGAGTCCAATCCTATTTTCAAAAATCAGCATCCCATCCTCAAAAGATTAGGAAACTGGTCACAAATATCCAGGATTTTGACTATATACTAACTGATACAGAATTTGAGGCTTTCTTACTTGAATGCCAGCTGATCAAAGAATTAAAGCCTCTTTTCAATAAAAAAATGAAAAGTCACCTGCCCTATTCATATATTCAAATTGACATGGACGGGCCGTATCGAAAAATCACCATCACACAAACCAGAACGGATAAAGATGGCATCATGTATTTCGGTCCGTACACTAGCCCAGTGTATGTAAAGAAAGCAATGGAGGATATGAAGGAGCTTTTTAAAATAAACTGCCTCCAGCCCCTTAAAGGTTCTCCGTGTCTGAATTATTTTCTTGGCCAGTGCAATGGCTTGTGTATTGGAGGAGTCGCTGTCAAACATTACAATGAGGTGGTGGACAACATCATTTCCTTGCTCAAGGGGGATGACTCAGGAATCATTGATAGATTAAGAGAGAAGATGCAGCACGCTGCCAGTGAATTTCAATTTGAGGCTGCGGCAAAATACAGGAATTACATTAAATCCATTTCGGTCCTTTTATATAAAGAAACCGTTGTTCAGTTTACCGAAGACAGTAAAAACATTGTGGCAATTGAACGATTAATGGACAGTAACCTGAAGCTTTTTTTAATCAAGGGCCATAAAGTCATTTTCAGCAAAAAATATCCTCTGGAGATGATTGAGCATCAATTTGAAAAAATCAGGACAAGCATTTTGACCTATTTTCAAGAGAACGCCATCGGAAAATCATGTATGATCGGCAAAGAAGAGATTGATGAAGCACAGATTATCTACAGTTATTTGAGTGGAAGCAACGGCAGATTTATCGTCATTCCAGATGATTGGCTGATTATTGGCGGCAGCTATGAGAGGTTAGACAATTCTATAAAAGAATTAATAGAGATGTAAGGGCTGCCTGAGATGGCAGCCCTACTTTATGTGATCCCACACAATGGAGAATGTCGTTCCCTGTTGACTGCTCTCCTTTAAAATCAAGTCGGCCCCCAAGGACCGGGCAAGCATTTTGCTAAAAGGAAGTCCAAGTCCAAGTCCCCTTACCTTGAGCTTTTTCTTCTCGCCTCGGAAGAAACGCTCAAACACCAGTGCCTGCTCTTCTTCTGGAATGCCTGAACCTGTATCTTTTACATCAATTCTACCCTCTGAAAGTATGAGGGATATCGAACCACCATAACCGAGAGCCTGATAGGAGTTGTTCAATAGGTTGATCAGGATTTGCTGCAACCGTAATGGATCCGTCATAGCCTGTATGGTATGGCCTGGAGTGATGACCTTTAGATTAACGGATTCATTTTGCGTGACCTGCCACTGCCTCCCAATCTCTTCAACGAGTTTGTTCATATTACAATTCTCTGTCCTGATCGTGAAGGCACCCGCTGCCAGTGAGTTGAATTCCACCAAGTCAGAAATCATTGTTTGCAATCTCTGGATTTCTTTTAGGGTGATGTCCAGAAATTCCTGGCGCTCCTCCCCAGTTACAATACCGTCCCTTACAGCCTGGACGAGACCACTGATCGAGGTTACAGGCGTTTTCAAATCATGTGTTACGCCTGCCAGCAGCTCGGCACGCATTTGCTCCAGCTGGATCAAACGGCTGGTCATTTCTTTAAAAGAAGTAACAAGTTCGGATATTTCAAGTTCCTTTTGGCCGGAATCTAGATTGATGTCATAATCCCCTTCACGCACCTGTGACGCTGCCCGCGCTACATCTTGGATTGGTTTCAGGATTCTCTTCGTTAGTAGATAGATAACAACCCAGCCAAGCAAACCAAGTCCGAGCAGTAAAATGAGTAACAAACGGTATTCCTGGTCTACATCCGCCAATTCATCAGCGCTTTGCATGACCACAACCCAGCCAGTCTGTAGATCGTCTATCAAAATTGGAGCCTTTGCAGAGTAAATTTCTGTTCCATTCTCAGAGACTCTCTTAATGGAGTCTTCCATCGCAATGATTTCTTGGGGAACCTTTCCTGAAATATGGCGTGGACCGCCTCCTCCGTGCATGGGGCCCGTATTCAGAATGTTTCCTTCCAGATCGGTTATGAAAAGCTGGGGCTGATTCTCCATCTGCAGAAGCCTGGCCCTATCTTCAAGCCTGCGGTCAAGACGACCATAATCGTTATTCCCGATGGACTGTCCAAATCGGTCCGCCGTTTCGACCGCAAGATATTCCATTAAATTCAACCGGTTCTCTAGCGTCGTCTGCTTGATCCACCACATGGAACCAGCACCGAGCAAAAGAAGCCCGACTATCAGGGTTAGAAGATATCTGGTTGTCCAATATCTCAACAAGGTAACTTGCTTTTTATTTTTCGTAAACACTGAACTGATACCCCAATCCTCTTAGTGTCCTGATTTCCCCCTGTGAAGAGGACCAGCCCGCCAGTGATTGACGGATTCTTTTTATCGATAGGTCCACTGCGCGGTCACTCCCGTCATAGTCCATCCCCCACACATTTTCGATCAAGTCTTCTCGTGTAAAAGTTCGATTTGGCCTTTCTGCTAAAAAAATCAGCAAACTAAGGTCTTTGGGGGTTAAGACGACTTTCTCGCCACCAACCGTTACCACATGGGAATCCATGTTGATTATGAGACTGCCAAACTGTTTCATGTTTTCCGTTTCGAATACTTGGGAAGAACGGCGCAGTACGGCATTTACCCTGGCAACCACTTCTTCACCAATGAACGGCTTGGAGATGTAATCATCCGCTCCCTGATTCAAACCTTTCAGACGGTAGTCGATATCTCCGAGGGCAGTCAGCATGATGACAGGACAGGGACTGATTTTGCGGATTTCCTTTAAAATATCCCAGCCGTCCATTCCTGGCAGCATGACATCCAGCAGAACAAGATCCGGCTTGTGCTCAGTGAATAATGTCAAACCTTCGCTACCATCAAAGGCCTGTACAACCTCATAGCCTTCATGCTTCAAGTAAACCGCCAACACTCTCGAAATCGTTTTTTCATCTTCTACGATTAAAATGGTCTTCATTATCGCCTCTCCCATCACTTCTAAAGAGCTTTCATCTACAAAACACTCTGGAGACCGTCATCCGGTTCATTTTCTACTCCTAATTTTACAAGAAAAATCCCCCGCTAGATACCGAGGGATCATGAATATTATTTTACATTAAAAGCCTTGTCCACCGCCGTTATGGTGCATGCCTCCACGGCCGCCTTTTCCTCCGAATCCGTCTTTTTCACCCATTCCGCCATGGCCGCCGAATCCGCCTTTTCCTCCGTGTCCAAATCCGCCGCCAAAGCTCTTCATTCCAAAGTGACCCATTCCATCTTCAAACAGCTCGTCAAGCTTGTCGGCATCCTTGTCCTGAATTTCTTCCATAAGCTCGCGTGTATCTTTATCTGCAGTGGAAATTCCAAGTTCCTTCGCCAGGTTCACGACTTTCTTTTCCTGTACTTCCTGGGCGATTTCGCCAATTGTTTTTCCATCAATCGTAATGTTCAGTTCTTTAGCATCTGCCTTAACTTTAGCAGACTGGACTTCCTGAGCAATTTCTCGGATATCCTTGCCGTCTACTGTAATTCCATACTTTTTAGCCTGTTGATTGATATAGGCCGTATGAACTTCCTGCTGGAGTGTCTGCAGATCTTTTCCCTCAATAGAAACACCTAGTTCCTTGGCTTTTTTATTCAAGTTTGCAGTGCGGATGTCTTCCATTAATGTTTGGGCATCCTTATTGTCTGTAGAAACGCCCAGTTCCTTCGCTTCACTCTTAAGGTTCGCTAAACGGATGGCATCGTGAAGCGCTGCTGCATCCTTTCCATCAGTAGAAATATACAAATCCTTCGCTTTTTCCTTGAGGTTAGCCAATTGGACTTCCTCAGCTAGCGTTGCGATATCCTTGCCTTCTGTCTTGATTCCCAATTCTTTTGCTTCATTTTTAATTGTTGCTTCGCGAATTTCACCCATCAATGTCTCAGCGTCTTTTCCTGAAGTGCTAATGCCAAGGTCCTTTGCCTTTTCAATTAATGCTTCTGAGTTGCCTCCGAAATACCCTTTATGGCCAAAACCTTTACCAAAAAAACTTTTGACTGTGGTTGCAGCTGTGTTTGTTGTACTGTCGTCATTCGCCAAAGAGGTAGTTGCATAACCTCCAAGTAATAAGGCTCCTGCAATTGTGAATCCAATAACTGATTTCTTTTTCATATCTGACATCCTCCTATAAACTATTTCTATTTTTCAGGTTCAAGTTGGACATGAACCTTATACTCATAATTTACAGGGTGAATATGTCAGCAAAATGTCAGATGAAAATAATAATAATAAAATTTCTGCCTAGCTAAAAATGGGCAGAAGTACAGTGTTTAGAACCATAATTTCGCAAAAGCGAGTAATTTTAAATGTCGGGGGAGTGTCAAACGGAAAAACCCGGGAAGCCCCGGGTATGTATACTTACTTCAACTGAATTCTTTCATCCCCAACCTTGATAAACCATATTCCTGCATCAAAGTTTTCTTTAGATACCTCAAATACCTTCGTATCTGTAACGGTAATTCCAGGGTTTAAATCACTCGCAATCTTAGCATTGTCTACATTTGTCTCAAGTGCGTAGTTAGAAGATGCATCAATATCGGAATCGTACTCTATTCCTTCTTCATCCACCAGTCTGACGCTCGGATAATCAAACATTCCGACCGGCTTCTTGGAACTGTTCTTGATTTTGTATTGGATTGCTACGAAAGTACCACCTTCAGATACTGCTTTGTTGACGAATTCATTGCCAACCTGATCTTTTTCTTCAAACTTTGTAACAGTGATTTCAACCTTATCAGCTGGAACAGCTTCTCCTACTTTATATAATTTTTCTTCTTTGGCCGGTGCAGATGCTGTTGCAGCAGAACCACCTTCATTGCTTGCTTCTTCTCCGCCGCCAAGTGCTGTACCGACGATTACAAAAAGCATCAATATACCAATGAAACTCAGAATTTTATGTCGCCCGAAAAAGCTGCGCTGGTCTTTCCCGCAATGAGGGCATTTCTTCACACCTTTTGCGATTTCTTTACCACAAATCTTGCAGTTACCCAATTTATTGTTAGTCATGTTCATTCCTCCTGAATTTCACTTCAATCTTTTTTCCATAATGGATTCCGAAACCATTTCATACATGTTTTCAATGCCTTTCTCAGAGGCTTCGAATTTAAAAGAATTCTCAACATTGATTCCGAGGCTGTCGGCTTCTTTGGCGACGTCGATATTGGCACCCATGAAGATGAATTCCCAGTTGTACTTTTCCTGCTGGTGCCGGATCAGTTCCTTTACTTTTCCATATGTGAACTCACTGCTCGCGTTCTCCATACCATCTGTCGTGATCACGAAAATAATCTTGCCTGGCCTGCGATCTTCCTTTGTTTTGGCTAGGCGGTAGCCAACATCGAGGATCGTCTTTCCCACGGCATCCAAAAGTGCAGTCATCCCGCGGACATAGTACTCCTCTTCAGTCAGCTTCGCCTCCCTTGCATCAATTCCGTTCCAAAGCACCTCATATTCATCATCAAAAAGCACCGTTGTCAGTATTGTTTCACCTTCCAGTTCCGACTGTTTTTTCACAAAAGCATTGAAGCCGCCAACTGTGTCGCTCTCCAATCCTGCCATCGAGCCACTCCGGTCTAGCAAAAAAATGATTTCCGTTAAATTGTTGTTCATCACTATCATCCTCCTAGGTTGAATCTGATATAATCATATCTAGATTCATCCATATATTGGTCGCCTGTTAAGCGACATTTTAAGGAGGCTGGCCTCATGCTTGATAAAAGGATTTTGCAAGAGTTGCAGGAATATATCGATCAGAATATGACGATCATCCTTTATGAAAAATCTGCTGCACCACTTGAGGATTTTGTACTGGAGAGTATTTCTCCTTTAGAGATCGAAACGTTCATCGCGCAGAAACGGAAGCCGACATTGCAAAAAGTGCTGTTTGATTTTATCGATAAAAAGGGTGCCGCTTCTGACTCTGAAATTTATAAAAAAGCCGGCATAGACCGCAGGCATTTTTCAAAAATACGCTCGAACCCTGAATACAGGCCGAGCAAGAATACCGTCATCGCCCTCGCGATGGCGCTTGAGCTGAACAAAAAAGAAACCGACAAGCTGTTAGGCTCTGCCGGCTACTCTTTGTCAGACAGTGAAACCTCTGACCTTGTGATTCAATTTTGCATTGAAAGAAAAATCTATGAAATCCACCAGGTTAATTATGCTCTTGATTATTTCAGCCAGAAGCCTTTGGGCGGGGTATTATAAGAGATCCAACTGTCGAAGAATATATAAAAATAGCCTGGAATCCTCCAGGCTCTATTTTAAGGCTTTATTGTATGGCTTTTCCTCGCTCAAAATGGTTCATGCAAGTCAGTTCGATAATATAATCGTAGTTAGCAATTGCATTCAGAAGTTCAGTTTTTTCATCTATAGACAGGTTTGGATTCTGCATTTTATTCGCCAATTGCATCTGCAAAGCTTCTAATTGTGATTTTACTTCTTGATAGTTCATTTCCAACACCCTTCCTTAAAAATGAAATCGCTTTCTTTCTTGTATTCATTATACTCCATACACCCACGTGGGTACCAACGGAATTATTGTGAATTTGTGAAACCTTCTAAAGGAATGGGCGCTTTTCTCAATGTTCACAAAAGAGCACAACTCATTCTCAGTTTAGACTCTACTTACATTTTAAAATCCTTGTCGCTTAGTACTGCAATTCAAGTATAATGGATACTATTCAGTTTATGCATATGATGATTCTTTGCGAGAATCATATATATAAGTCGGGATAATAAAAAAAGCGCAAGCGCCTTGGTCAGCCCCGACAAGCGTTGGAGGGCCTGGCAGTGAAGTCGTTCTTTGACTTCATTGGCAGAACCGAAACGTCTCCAGGGGTTAGGCGCTGGAGCTAGACAAAATAAAAAATAAAAGAGGTTATTTAATGAGCCAAAGAAGTTTCGAGGATTATAATTTAAGCGATGAAATTAAAAGAGCACTTAGTGTGCTGAAATATGAAAGTCCCACAGAGGTCCAAGCAGAAGTGATCCCAATGGCGTTGCAAAATCAGGATCTTGTCGTTAAATCCCAGACAGGAAGCGGAAAGACAGCTTCCTTCGGAATTCCCATTTGCGATATGGTTGAATGGGAGGAAAAGAATCCTCAAGCCTTAATTCTCACTCCAACCAGGGAGCTGGCTGTTCAGGTTCGTGAAGATATCACGAATATCGGACGATTCAAAAGAATCAAGGCCATGGCCGTTTATGGTAAGGAGCCTTTCTCGAAACAGAAAGAGGAATTGAAGCAAAAAACTCATGTCGTCGTCGGTACACCTGGACGCGTCATTGATCATATCGAAAGAGGAACGCTGGTTTTGGACCAAATAAAATATCTCATCATCGATGAAGCAGATGAAATGCTTAACATGGGATTTATTGATGATGTTGAATCAATTATAGAAGAACTTCCTCCTAATCGGGTTACCATGGTGTTTTCTGCGACATTGCCCAAGGATGTTGAAAATCTCTGCCATAAATATATGAAGGATCCTGTTAACATCGAAATCGCTTCTACCGGTATTACGACAAATACGATTGACCATATGTTGATCGAAGTGAAAGAAGAGGATAAGCTCTCCCTTCTAAAAGATATTACGGTTGTTGAAAACCCTGACAGCTGTATCATTTTTTGCAGGACGAAGGAAAATGTCGATAACGTGTTTGCCGAACTTGAAGAAGCAAATTATTCTTGTGAAAGACTTCATGGCGGATTGGAACAAGAAGACCGCTTTGCTGTGATGGATGGCTTTAAAATGGGGAATTTCCGCTACCTTGTGGCCACAGATGTTGCTGCAAGAGGAATTGACGTCGATAACGTTTCGCTTGTCATAAACTATGACGTTCCAATGGAAAAAGAGGGTTATGTGCACCGGACAGGCCGTACTGGACGCGCCGGAAACAAAGGAAAAGCGATCACGCTTGCTACACCTTATGAAGGGAAATTCATCAAAGCAATCGAACGATACATTGGCTTTGAGATTCCTGTGACAGAAGCTCCGAGCAAGCAGGACGTTGTAAGGAACCAAGCTGCTTTCGATGAAAAAATCAGCGGGCGCCGTGTCGTGAAAAATAACAAAACAGCCCGCATCAACCAGGATATTATGAAGCTTCACTTTAGCGGCGGCAAAAAGAAGAAGCTCCGCGCCGTCGACTTCGTTGGAACAATCGCGAAAATCCCTGGAGTAACGGCAGACGATATCGGCATCATCTCGATTCACGATACAATGTCCTATGTAGATATCCTGAACGGAAAAGGCTCGCTTGTGATTCAGGCAATGGAGAATGCAACAATCAAGGGAAAGAAGCTTAGAGTCAGCAAGGCGATTAAATAGTGAAAAGCTCTTTTCTCAAAATTTGTTGCTATTGACTACAAAATAGGAGTGAATGAACTATTTTTCTTCTCAAAGCAGCCCCTTTTTATGAGAAAAGAGCATTTAAACTTAATATCCAACCACAAAATAGCATTATATTGCGTTAAAATCGGCATTAGGATTTTAACAACAATCTTTACGAAAACACCCTAGTGAAAAGAAGAAAGGACGATTATGCCTGGCATAATCGTCCTTAAATTTATCCTATTTTTCACATACAATGATCTCGCGTTCGAAGGTCCCTTTTCTCACGACGCAGCGATCAGCAATTTCAAAGCCGGCATTTCCGATGATAGAATCGATTGGTTCAATCGTGACGATGACTACTTTGGCAGCGAATTCGTATGTGCTTTGGAGCATCTCGAGCTGCTCTTCGGGTGTGATTACTGAGCACAGATTGTACGGCATATCAATAATCGCTACGTCATAGCTCCCAGTGACCTTGCGAATGTCCTTAAACGTCACTTCCGTTGAATAGCCAAAATGCGCGATGTTCTCCCTTGTTCCAGGCAGTATGAGTGGATTGATATCACTGGCAACGATGTCGATACCCATCGACAATGCTTCCACCACTACCGTTCCAATTCCGCAGCATGGGTCGATCGCTTTTACTCCAGCTGGATCAGGAACTGCGATATTGGCGACAGCTCTTGCGACACGGGTGCTTAATGAAGTTGAGTAGCTATGCGGCTTTTGCTGATGGTTCAGCCAGACCGCTTCACTGCTGTGGTATTCACCAAATACCCAACGCTCGTTTACATTCATGATTCCAAAAAGCACATCTGGATTTACGAGCTCCGGCTCTCCGGAAATATGCAGACCCACTTCCCGTTCGAATCGGCGCCTTTCTTTAAAATCCACCTTGTCAGGACCTGTTACTTTTACATACATCACTTTAAAAGTAGATCCAGTCAATTCTATCTTCTTCACTTGCTCAATTAGGTCCTCTAATTGCTCACCTTCTAGGATGATGTCCATACGTCCCCTCATAAACGGACTACGGCTTGGATCGATTTTCAAAGTGCTCTCCAGGACGCTGGATTCTGTATCCTCCCCAAAAAACGAGCGCATTTCCAGTGCGCACAACTCTTTTTCTTCACCCGGAAAAGCGTAATTATATATAAAAGACTTAGGCTCAAAGTTAGTAAATTCCAATCAGTTTCAAATCCTTCCGCTGTAAGAAAAGCGCAAGCCCCTTGCTCAGCCCCGAAACGTCTCGAGGGGCTAGGCGCTGGAGCTAGACACTAATCTAAGTGGTAATAGTTTTATCCATTCCATAACTATAAAGGATAACGCGCCTTGTGGAAATCGAAATAAAAATGACTTACCCCTTGGGCAAGTCAAGTGCTTGGTATGCGAGCTGATATTTTCCGCCCTCAGCTACTTGTGAATGATATAAAGCCTTAAGGGCAAAGTTTTTCTCCAGATCATGCTCTTTTATCAAACTGGATAAGCGCGTTTGCAGTTCTGGATTATCTTTAATCAACTGTTTCATCTGAGATTTTACAAACTTCATTTGTTTTTACCTTTACCCTTCAAAATCTAATAGTCCAGCTAACTATAGCATTAACAAGTCTATTGTCGTTCATCACTTTTTCTTATTCAATCTGGCTCTACATGTACATGGACGTCATATATATCGTATTCTTCCATAAGCTTTTCTTCTACCCTAGTCGATATATCATGAGCCGTGCTGATGTCGAGGGTAGGTGTCACAGTGATGACGCAGTCGACGACAATATTGTTACCGTAGCTGCGTGCCTTTAAATCTTTAATTCCTTTCACACCAGGAATATTACAGATGGTTTCGTTATATTCTTTAATTAGGTCTACATCAAAGCCGTCTGTCAGCTGGTGGGATGCTTCCCGGAAGATGTCCCAGCCTGTTTTTAAAATGAGTGCGCCAACGATAAATGCGGTCACAGGGTCTAGCCATGGCAAACCAAATTGGGAGCCAATGATCCCAACGGCCGTACCGATACTCACCCACGAATCGGACAGATTATCTTTAGCCGCGGCCATGACCGAATGGCTTTTTATTTTGCGTGCGAGGTTTCGGTTATAACGATACACGAAATACATAATTGCTGCAGAAAATAATCCTGTCCAGGCAGCAATGAGATCTGGTGCTTCGGCAGCTCCTTCAAAAACGGAGGTGAAGGCGCTGGTTAAAACCTGGAAACCGACAACAATTATGATAAAGGATGCTACCATCGAAGCGACCATTTCTGATTTCCAATGGCCATAAAGGTGGTCATCATCAGCAGGTTTTTGTGACAGCCTCAAACCAATGAGGACGGACAGCGAGGCTAAAATATCAGTCGTATTGTTCAAACCATCAGCCTTTAATGCTTCGGAATCGCTGATATAACCTACAGAAAGTTTTAAAGCAGAAAGAAGTATATAAGCGAGGATACTTATAATGGCCCCGCGTTCACCTAGTTTTAAATTGGAATAGCGTTGTTCATTCATGGACTGGCCTCCATTCAACTGCTAGAACATTTTAACAATTAAAGAGCGAGTGAGTCTATAGCAACCTTTTTAACCTTACCCATATAATTGACAGGGCAGCAAAAAAGTTTCCTTAGGTGAAATAGAATTAATTACCAGAAACTTTTATGGGGTTTAATTCGTACTAATAAATATCGGAAAATTACGCGTTTATCAGCTCAGCTACAATTCTATTTTCATTTGTGGTAAAATGTAAACTTCAGTAGATTCCTAGGAGGGATTGCATGGGGACAAAAAAGAAAATGTCCGTAAGTTTTGTATTGATTGCCATTGTCCTATTATGGCTTAAAACCTACACAGTTTATAAGTTAAATTTTGATATAGATATTGAAAATAAAATGCAGGAATTCATCCTGTTCATCAATCCTTTAAGCTTCCTTATGTTTATCTTGGGCCTCGGGGTTTTCATGGCAGGCAGGAAGCAGAAAATCTTCGTCGTAACGACGAGCTTCATCACATCCTTTATTCTTTACGCTAATGTTGTTTACTATAAGGAATTCAGTGATTTTATCACGATTCCGCTGTTAACACAGACAAGCAATATGGGCGATTTAAAGAGCAGTGTCGGTGAATTGATTAGCTGGACTGACATTATTTATTTTGCAGATGCCCTTTTAATCTTGGCTTTAGCTTTGGTGAAAACACCTAAAGTCTCTTTTAAAAAGTACAAAAGCGTTTATGCTGCTGCTTTTTACTTCAGCGCAATTGGCCTGGCATTTTTCAACCTCGGACTTTCCGAATCCGAGCGTCCTGAATTGCTGACTCGTACGTTTGACAGGGAAATCCTAGTTAAGAACATCGGGACATACAACCATCACATTTACGATGCGTACCTGCAAACAAAAACCACTGCACAAAGAGCCATGGCAGATGGAAACCAGCTAACTGAAATCGAAAACTATACACGAGCACAATACACAGAGCCATCAAAAGAAATGTTTGGCGCTGCTAAAGGCAAGAACATCATCGTGATTTCAATGGAATCCACACAGAATTTTGTCATCGGCCAGAAAGTGAATGGCCAGGAAATCACGCCATTTTTGAATGAGTTCATTAAAGACAGCTATTACTTTGATAATTTTTATCATCAGACTGCACAGGGTAAAACGTCTGATTCCGAATTCCTGTTGGAAAACTCTTTATATCCGCTCGGACGTGGTGCTGTATTCTTCACCCACTCAGGGAATGAGTATATGTCACTTGCTGAAAGGCTGAAGGAAAATGCTTATTACACAGCGAAGCTCCACGCGAATAACAAGAGCTTCTGGAACCGTGACGTAATGTACAACAATTTCGGTTACGACCGTTTCTACTCATTGCCGGATTATGAAGTGAACGAAGAAAATTCTGTTGGCTGGGGCATGAAGGATGTTGATTTCTTTGACCAGTCAATCGAACATTTAAAAGCAATGCCAAAACCGTTCTTCGCGAAGTTTATCACGTTAACAAACCACTTCCCGTTTGAACTTGATGAAGAAGACAAATTCATCGATGAGTTTGATTCAAATAGTGGGACCCTGAACCGCTACTTCCCAACCGTCCGCTATACGGATGAAGCATTTAAGCTTTTCATCGAGGATTTGAAGGCAGAAGGTCTATACGAGGATTCAATCATCGTGATCTACGGTGACCACTACGGAATTTCTGAGAACCATAACAAGGCAATGGAGCAGTATCTTGGCAAGGAAATCACGCCATTTGTTTCAACACAGTTGCAGCGTGTGCCAATGATCATCCACATCCCGGGTCACGAAGGCAAGACAATATCAACCGTATCTGGCCAGATCGACTTGCGTCCGACACTGTTGAACCTTGCTGGTATTGATACAAAACAGGACATCCAGTTTGGAGCGGACCTGTTCTCCGAAAAGCAGGATAACTTTGTTACCCTAAGAGACGGCAGCTTCATTACTGAAGATGTAGTCTACACGAAAGGCGTATGCTACGATAAGGCCACAGGTGAGCCGACAGACGGTGCAAGCTGTGAACCGCACATCGAGCATGCCAAGAATGAACTGAACTACTCCGACCAAATCATTTACGGAGATTTGCTTCGCTTTTACGGAAAAGACCAAGAATAATGCAAAGACACACCGAACAATGTTCGGTGTGTCTTTTTGTTTTACCCTTATACTTATTTCACAATCATCACCGGACAATTGGCTCTTTTGGCCACTTTATGGCTCACGCTTCCGAGCATGAGCTCCTGTAGTCCGTTCAAGCCTCTGCTCCCGATGACTACAAGATCGAAATTGTTTTTATTCGTGTAATTGACAACTGTTGGGCCTGGTTCACCGTGAAGGATTTTAATCTCGAATTTAACTCCCGATTCCCTTGCCTTCCGCTCGATATCCTTCAGGCGTTCCTTGCGTTTATCATTGATATCAGCCGAGTTCCAATTGCTCAGTACATCAGACTTGGAGCTGTCTCCATCGACTGCATACACAATCTCCATTTTGGCATCTCCCTGGCATTTCGCAATTATGATCGCATGATCTGCTGCACGAATAGAATGTTCGGAACCATCGGCGGCCAGGAGTATTTTTTGATACATTACATCACCTCTTCGTTAATGTGAACCTAATTTATTTGCAAGCTTTTCAGCTAAATCGGAGCTTTCCTGATTCATGCCGCTAACAACAACCTTTTTGCCAGCCTCTTCAAACTTGCCGACGATTTTCTCCACGGCAGCAACTGCTGAATCATCCCAAAGGTGAGTCTTCCTCAAATCCAGCTCAATAAATTCGATGTC